>CAXYZX010000048.1:0-16718 GCA_964293845.1 uncultured Dechloromonas sp. | reverse complement strand
CTGTGGCGACGCGTAGATAACTCGTAGAGATCAAGACAACGCAGTTCGCGCTGATGCTCGGTCAACGCCCAGATACTGACCCGTTCGACACCTGACATTTGCGCTGCCGACTCCGTCAGAATACTCAGCGTCATTTCGAGCGGCGCTTCCTTGAAGTAAGCACCGCGCGAAAGGCGGGCGACGCCCTCCTGCAAGTCGATGGGCGACATCAAATCAAGATTGAGGCCCGGATTCCGCATTCTGTCCATTTGTTTGCTGGCATTGATCACTGCAGTGACCTGTTATCACACCAGCAATTTTATGGACTGCACCTTAAATCGACTGTGAAATTATCCGCATAAGACAAAAGTTATAATCTTATGCCTCTGGACCCGGCGTCGTCTTGAAAATGAAGGCTGCCCGCTCAACCTCGGTGATCCACACAATGCCATCACCAAAATGTCCGGTCTGCGCCACTTCAGTAATTCGCTGGAAGATGAGTTCAGCAGCCTCATCCGGCGCAACGATTTCTATGCGTACCTTGGGCGTGTAATCGGTCAACTCATCCTTGATGTTATGCCGAACAATGTGCCGCGCCGGGGCACTGCACCCTTCCACCTTGCTCACCGTCATGCCTGGGAACCCGGGCAGCATGATAAGGGCGTCGCGCAATGCCGACAGCTTATTGGGGCGGATAACCGCCTTGATCTCTTTCATGCTTCGACTTTCTCCTCGTCAAACCAGCGGTAAATTGTAGGCAAAACCAACAGGGTCAGCAGGGTGCAGGTAATCAGGCCGCCAATTACGACAATCGCCAGCGGGCGCTGCACTTCAGAACCCGGCCCATCGGAAAACAGAAAGGGAATCAGGCCGAGCATGGCGACTGTGGCAGTCATCATCACCGGACGGAAACGTAGCGTAGCGCCCTCGACCACCGCTTGTTGCACCGTTCGCCCTTCTTCGCGCAAGCCGCGAATGTATGAGACCAGCACAACCCCGTTCAGGACGGCTATACCCCACAACGCAATGAACCCCACCGAAGCCGGCACCGACAGATACTCGCCGGAGATAAAGAGGCCGATGATGCCGCCAATCGAAGCGAAGGGCAGCACAGTGATGATCAGGGTGGCAAAACGCAGCGAATTGAAGAGCAGGAAGAGCAGGAAGAAAATTGCCGCAATGGTGATCGGGATAATCACCGTCAAGTGGCCAAGCGCCCGTTCCATGTTCTGAAACTGACCGCCCCACTCCAGGTAATAGCCTTCCGGCAACTTGATCTGTGCGTCGACCTTCTGCTGCAATTCGGCAACGAAACTGCCGAGGTCGCGGTCCTTGACGTTAACCCCAATCACGATACGGCGCTTGCCGAGCTCACGAGAAATCTGCGCCGGGCCATCCTGCACTCGAATCTTGGCGACATCGGTGAGACGTACCTGCGCCCCATTCGGCGAGGTAATCAGCACATTGGAAATCGCCTCAACATTATTGCGGAAGCGTTCCGGCAAACGAACCACGCCAGGGAAACGCCGTTCTCCCTCAAAGATTTCGGTGACTACCTTGCCGCCAATGGCAATTTCCAGAACGTCATTGACATCCGACACATTCAGACCGAGGCGGGCAATCGCCTGCCGATCAATATCGATCGATAGATACTGTTGCCCGCTGACCTTCTCGATGCGCAAATCCTGCGCACCTTGCAAGGTCTGGGCAACCTTGCCGATTTGTCCAGCCAATTTCTTCAGTTGATCGATATCATCGCCGAAGACCTTGACGGCAATGTCCGAACGAACACCAGTGACCATCTCATCGACGCGGTCGGAAATCGGCTGCGCCATGACCACCTGTACACCCGGCAAGACCTTCAGTTTTTCACGCATGGCGTCCTGAATATCGTCCTGGGTCCAGCCCGACGGCCATTCGCTACGCGGCTTGAGGCTGACAATCGGTGTCGATTCATTCGGCCCTTGCGGATCGGCCGGCGACTCACCACGCCCGACACCAGAAACGGCTGACTTGACCCCTGGCACTTCCATGACCAGGCGCATCGCCTCCATTTCCATCTTGATCGACTCTTCGAGCGAGATGTTAGGCACCCGGTTGATGCCGGGCACGACCGAGCCTTCTTTCATTTCAGGGATGAAGGCGGTGCCGAGGAAGGGCAATGTACCCACTGTCAGCCCAAAAGCGACCACAGCAGCAATCACTGTCTTCTTTTCATTGGCCAGCGTCCAGTGCAGCATTTTCAGATAGCGCCCCTTCATCGCTGCAATCAGACGCGTGTCATGATCGCCGTCATGCGCCGGCGGCTTCAATAGATAGGTCGACATCACTGGCGTCAGCGTCAGCGACAGGACCAGTGAAATCGCCAACGCAATAGCAATGGTGTATGCCAATGGGGCAAACATCTTGCCTTCCATTCCCTGCAAAGTCATAAGGGGGAGGAATACCAGAATGATGATGCCGACGCCGAAAATTACCGGCGTCGCAACCTCGACCACTGCGTGCAGGATGATGCGCAACTGGCTCTCACCAGACTTCGCCTTGCGGCCAAGCTGCAGGAAAGCGTTTTCGACAACAACGACCGAGCCATCCACCATCAAACCAATAGCAATGGCCAGGCCGCCGAGCGACATCAGGTTGGCGGAAATGCCCAGCTTGTTCATGGCAATGAAAGTAAGCAACGGCGTCAGCACCAGCGTCGCCACAACGATTAGTGAAGAACGCACATCGCCAAGAAAGAGGAAAAGCACGACAACAACCAGCAGCACGCCCTCAAGGAGCACCTTGGTTACGGTCCACAGCGCCGCATCGACCAATTCCGAGCGGTCGTAATAAGCGACGATTTTCAGGCCATCCGGCAACATACCCTTGGCGTTGATCTCATCGACCCGTGCCTTGATTTTGCCGACAACCGCCTTGGCGTTACCACCGGACAGCATCATCACGACACCGCCAACAGCTTCCGTCGTACCGTTTTTTATCACCGCGCCCTGACGGACTTCATGGCCGATCTGCACTTCGGCGACATCGCGCACATAGACCGGCACACCGTCTTTTTCCTTGAGCACAATGACGCGCAAATCTTCAAGATCCTTGACCAGTCCCACACCGCGAATCAAATACTGCTCGGCGTACTGCGGCAACACCCCACCACCAGCATTGGCGTTATTGCGCCCCACCGCCTGATAGACATCGGCAATCGTCAGACCGAAATGACGCAAGCGGTCGGGGTTGACCAGCACCTGATACTGCTTGGCGAAGCCACCTTGCGAATTTATTTCAGCAACCCCGGGAATTGAACGCAACAACGGACGCACCACCCAGTCCTGAGCGGTACGACGATGCATTAATTCTTCTTCACTCAACGCCCGATCACCATCATCCGGGCGCTCCAGCGTGTATTGATAAACCTCGCCCAAGCCAGTCGACACCGGTCCGAGCACCGGAGAAATACCCGGTGGCAAGCGTGTCCCAACTTCGAGCAGACGCTCCATGACCAGTTGGCGTGCGAAATAAAGATCTGTTTTGTCACTGAAAACCAGCGTAATCAGCGACAAACCCGGCTTGTTTAGCGACCGCATTTCTTCCAGACCGGGCAGGCCGGTCATCGCCACCTCCAGCGGTACGGTGGCGAAACGCTCAACCTCTTCCGGCGAACGTCCCGGTGCTTCAGTGGCAATCTGAACCTGAATATTGGTGACATCGGGGAAGGCATCAACCGACAGTTTGCGTGCCGCATCAAGGCCAAAGAAGAGCAGGACAGTGGCAATCACCGCTACGACGAGGCGCTGCGCGAGCGCCCCACGGACTAGGGATTCAATCACGAGCCCTCCATTTCCTTGCGGTTGCGTTCGTTATTTAGGTGAAAAGCGCCATCAACAACCACTTTCTCTTCTCCCTTGAGACCTGAAAGCACAACTCTCTGACCGCCCTGCTCCGGACCCAGCTTGACTTTTAGCAGACGAAAAACGCCATCACCTTCGCCGACAAAGACATGATCCTCGTCATTTTCACGAACCACCGCACTGGCTGGCACAACCAGTCGCTCAACTGCTCTGGCTTCAATCAGCATCGAAGCCAGCATGGCCGGTTTGAGTCGACCATCACGATTGTCCAGTTCGGTTCGCACCAGCACCGTACGCGTCTCCGGATTGATTGTCTGGCCAACGTAAATCAGTTTCCCCCACAACTTTTCGTTCCCCAGCGCCGGCACTTCAATGATGACTGATTGCCCAACCTTGACCTGATTCACCTGCTGCTCAGGCACCTGTGCAACCGCCCACAGACGAGACAAATCGGCAACCACAAACAAGGCATCGGCCGGCTGTACTACCTGCCCCTGGGCCAGCTTACGTTCGACCACAAAACCGTTGAGCGTAGACACCACCGGAGTCAACGAATTGACCGCGCCTTGTTTCCCAAGGCGCTCGATTGCCGCCGGGGTTACCCCAAGAAGCTGCAACTGATCGGAGGCGGCGCGGGTTTCGGCAACAGAAATCTGGTACTCACTTTCACGTCGCTGCAATTCTGCAGCCCCAATGACGTCAGCTTCAAAAAGGGACTTGGCACGCTCTGCATTTCGCCGGTTCAGTTCAAGCTGCGAACGCGCCCTCAGATAGGCCAGTTGCTGCGTTGACAGTTCGCTGCTGTTCAGACGGGCCAGCACCTCACCTTTCTTGACCTCCTGACCCAGCAAGGCATCAACTTCAGTCACCCGACCCGTGATCGTCGCCCCGATACGCGCCAGACGCTGCTCGTCAAAGTCGATACGACCGGCAACCCGCAAGGTCTCAGCGACTGGCTGAGTGCTTACAGCAGCCAGTTTAAGTTGCGACAGCAACTCCGGTGCCGGCGCCACCTGCGTCGGGTCGGTAGCCGGCGCTGCGGCTACCGTTTTGTCGTCGTTATTGCATCCGGCGAGAAGTGCTGCGGTCAACAATAAAAAGAGTGCATTTTTTTTCATTCTTTGCTTCCCCCGGGCGTCGCCCGTAGTCTTTCAATTTCAACCCAGGCAGTAGCTAATTCGTAGCGTGCAGCAATCAACTCGGCACGTGCCGCACGAAACACTCGTTGTGCATCGAGCACCTCGAGAAAGCCACGCTCTCCGAAACGGTACGCAGCTTGCGACACCTTCAAGGCCGCCTCAGCCTGCCGGACAATCCCGGACTCAAGCGCGGTCACTTGCGTTTGCGCTATTTCATATTGCTGATAGGCAACCTCCAGCCCCTGGCTCAAGGAAAACTGCTGCGACTCAAAATCATTGCGCGCCCGCGACAATTGGGCGGCAGCTTCGCCCACCGGGCCACTGCGGCGGTCCCAAAGCGGAATCGAGACAACCACACCAATTTTTGAGGTGCGAATATCAGGGTCCTCATCGATATCTGCTTTCAACGCCAGACCAGGCCAGCGCTGCGCCCGCTCAAGCGCCAACTGACGCTCGGCACGCACCATTTCGGCGCGGCCACGCGCCAGATCCGGGCTGGCTTCGCCAATTTGCTTGCGCACAACATCGATTGGCACCAACGCCGGCACATCGCGCAGGCGACTGGTCAGCTTGAATTCAGCAGGCAGCGCGACGCCCACTGCCTGACGCAACAAGGATCGTGACTGCTCAACACGAAACCCCGCTGCCTGTGCCGTTTTCTGAGCATTCAGAGATTCAGCATCAGCCTTGATCAATTCAAAACGTGGCGCCTCACCGGTTTCGACGCGCAAGGCGATCTTGCCTCGCACACTCTCCATAAGAGCGGCATCTTCCCGCGCATTGCTTAGCTCAGCCTCACGACGCAAAACCTCGAAGTAGCGCGCACGGAGTCTAGCCAGAAGATCGGCTTCAAACATCCGCGAACCAGCCGCTGCTGCCTCAAACCCAGCTTCGGCAGCACCGATTCGGGCCGAGCGCCGCCAAGGCAGATCAATCGGCTGGGTCAGCGTGACGCTGCGCGCATCACCGGGATTCCCCCCCGGGCTGCGCGCACGCGTACTACCGCTTAAGTACTCCAGTTCGGGGTTGGGAAAGGCGCTCGCGCTATCGACTGCAAAGCGGGCTGCCGTCACCTGATCGCGAGAAGCCAGCAGTGAGCGGCTCGAATTCATGGCCAGCGCTTCAAGACTGGGCAGATCGAACTCGGTTTGCGCTACTGCAATGCTTGTGCCCAAGCACCAAGTCACGGCAATCAATGTTTTTTTGAGGTTCATGGAAAGTTTCACGCAAATACCGTACCTAACCCATCAAAAACGGGGTCTCGGAGGGGAAAACCAAGTGCTGGGCGTAGCGGGCCAGTGCTAGCCGGCCCGCTACTCAAAATGAGTTAGCGCGTATTGTTCAACGCAGCAATCCGCTCTTCCAGCGGCGGATGGCTCGAAAACAACGCCATCCAGCTGGAACCGCCGGCAATACCGGAGGCCGCCATGCTTTGCGGCAACGGCTCGGTATGGAGACTGCCGAGGCGGCGCAGCGCATTCTGCATCGGGGTCGCACTACCCATCAGGTGCGCGGCACCGGCATCTGCACGGAACTCACGCTGGCGCGAGAAGTAAGCGACGATGACACTGGCCAGCACACCAAAGACCACCTCACAAATCATGCTGGTGACCATGTAGCCGATACCTGGGCCGCTATTCTGCTCCCCCTTGCGCAGGAATGAGTCCACGGCGTAACCGATGACCCGCGACAGGAAGACAACAAAGGTATTGACCACACCCTGAATCAGGGTCAGGGTCAGGGTCACCATGTCGCCGTTGGCGATGTGCGCCACTTCGTGGGCGAGAACCGCCTCTGCCTCTTCACGCGTCATGCTCTGCAACAAGCCGGTCGACACAGCGACCAGTGAGCTGTTTTTGCTGGCACCAGTGGCAAAAGCATTGGGCTCGCCATCATAGATGGCCACTTCCGGCATCGGCAATCCGGCGCGTTGCGCCAAGCGGCCGACAGTATCGACCAGCCAGACTTCCGTCGAGTTACTCGGCGACTCGATCACACGAGCACCCGTGCTCCATTTGGCCATCATTTTCGACATCATCAGCGAGATCAGCGAACCGCCGAAACCGATGACCGCAGCGAAGACGAGCAGCATGCCAAGATTCAAACCATTGGCCGTGAGGAACTTATTGACGCCAAGCAGGCTGGTGACCAGGCTGAGCACCAGCATGACTGCCAGGTTGGTAGCGAGAAATAGAACGACACGTTTCATGATCAACTCCGAAATAAAAATTACGGACGAATGATACTGCATTGCACAAAACGGTAAACCCGTAGGAAAATTGATCGATACTTCGGTTTTATCGGATAACAAAAAATGAACAATCCAAATTTCAAGCATCTTCATTACTTCTGGGTTGTCGCCCAAGAAGGCAGCATGACGCGTGCCGCCGAGCGACTTGATGTCGCCATTCAGACCATCAGTGGGCAATTAAGTTTGCTTGAGCGGCAACTCGGAAAAGCGCTGTTCGTCGCCCAAGGCCGCGGCCTCGCGCTGACCGAAGCAGGTCGCCTCGCCTTGGGCTACGCTGATCAGATTTTTCAGTTGGGCGACACCATGGTCGAAGCCCTCAAGAGCAGCGATAGTGAAAATACGCTGCGCCTGCGCGTCGGCATCACCGATGGCATTCCCAAATTACTTGCCTATCGTTTGCTGTCATCCGTCTTCAAAATGCCGCTCGACGTCCGTCTGATCTGTGACGAGGGCGAGTTCGAAACATTACTCGCCGACCTTGCCCTGCACCGGCTTGACGTAGTTCTGACCGACCGGGCCGCACCAGTCGGCGGCAATATCAAGGTATTCAGCAACCGCCTAGGTGATTTCGCTACAGGGATTTTTGGCACTTCCGAGCAGGTCGAGCGCTACAAACCCGGTTTTCCCAAGTCGCTAGCCGGCGCCCCCATGCTGCTTCCCACACGTCACAATGCCCTGCGCTCACGCATTGATCGCTGGCTGGAAAGCGAAGGCGTGCGCCCGCGCATCGTTGGTGAGTTTGAAGATAGCGCGCTGCTTAATACCTTTGGTCGTGAGGGCCTGGGACTGTTCCCGGCGCCGCTGGCGCTGACTGAACAAATTGCCGCACAACTTGGCACACAGGCACTCGGCGCCATGAGCGGCGTCAGTGAGCAGATTTACGCCATCTCCAACGAGCGCCGTATCAGGCACCCGGCCATTGAGGTTTTGTGCTCCGCTTCACCGCAGACCGAAGTTTTGTCAGGGGTATAATTCACGCCCCCCAACGTTAAACACAATAAAAGAACGCCATGCAGCTTCGCCAAGTTTTTATTACTTTCCTGGCCCTCATTTGCGCCGGCCAGGCCCTCGCCCAACAAGCCCCCGTACCGCCAACCCTCGACGCCAAATCGTGGTTGTTGCTGGAGACCAGTTCCGGCCAGATCCTGACCACTGAAAAGCCTGATGAGCGGCTTGAGCCAGCCTCGCTGACCAAGCTGATGACAGCCTATCTGACCTTCTCGGCTCTGCGCCAGAAAACCATCTCCATTGACCAGTCTCTGCCTGTCTCACAAAAAGCGTGGAAGACGGGTGGTTCCAAGATGTTTGTCCGGGTCGACACGCAAGTGTTGGTCGATGACCTGATTAAGGGCATGATTGTCCAGTCCGGCAACGACGCCTGCGTCACCTTGGCCGAAGGTATTGCCGGCAGCGAAGAAAACTTCGCGCAGATGATGAACCGCGAAGCCCAGCGCCTCGGCATGAAGTCGTCCAGCTTCACCAACTCAACCGGCCTGCCTGATCCGCAGCTGTACACCACGGCGCGCGACCTGTCGATTCTCGCTAACGCGCTGATCCGCGACTTCCCTGAGGACTACAAAAAGTATTACTCGCTCAAGGAATTCCGCTACAACAACATCACACAGCCCAATCGCAATCGTCTGCTATTCATTGATCCGACCGTCGATGGCGTCAAAACCGGTCATACCGAAGCCGCCGGCTATTGCCTGATTTCCTCGGCACTGCGCGACAAGCGCCGCCTGCTGTCCGTCGTCCTCGGTACAAAATCCGACTCAACGCGCGCCACCGAATCGCTCAAACTGCTCAACTGGGGATTTATAGCTTACGACAGCGTGCCGCTCTACGCCAAGAATCAGGAAGTTGCTGCACTGCGCGTCTGGAAAGGTACGCAAAATTCCTTCAAGGCGGGTTTCAGCAACGATCTGACTGTTGTCGTTCCCAAAGGCTATGCAGACAAGGTCAAATCCGAGTTCACCGCCAAACCGCGACTGATCGCCCCGATTCAAGCCGGCCAGGATATCGGCCTGCTCAAAGTCACCATCGACGGCAAACCCTATGGCGAATATCCGGTACTCGCCCTTGAAGAAGTGCCACTCGGCAATATCTTCGTCCGCATCTGGGACACCATCCGACTTTGGTTCAACTAAAACCCATGACTCCCTACGTCGCCGATCCCGTCTATCTCAATGGCCAGTTTCTGCCGCTGGCCGAAGCTGGTGTTTCACCGCTGGATCGTGGTTTTCTTTACGGCGACGGGGTTTATGAGTTGATTCCTGTCTATTCGCGCCAGGCTTTTCGTCTTGACGAACACCTGACGCGCCTGCAGGCGACGCTGGATGGCATCAAACTGGCAAATCCGCTGGATCACGAAGACTGGAAAGCCGTCGTGCAAAAATTGATCGCTGCCGCACCGTGGGACGATCAATCGATCTACCTGCAAGTCACACGCGGTGCTGACAACAAGCGTGACCATGCTTTTCCGCCAGCCTCGGTCGCACCGACTGTTTTCGCCTTTGCCGGGCCATTGGTCACCAGCGCCGCTGAAATTCGTGCCACCGGCGTTGCCGCCATCACGGTTGCTGACCAGCGCTGGGCGCGTTGCGACCTCAAAGTCATTTCCTTACTCGCCAACATCCTGGCGCGCCAGCAGGCAGTGGAAGAAGGCTGCGCCGAAGCCTTGCTGATCCGCGACGGCTACCTGAAGGAAGGCGCTGCTTCCAATATTTTTGTCGTCAAGAATGGGGTTTTGCTCGCACCACCCAAGACACAACTGATGTTGCCGGGCATCACTTACGATCTCGTGCTCGAATTGGCAGAATGTCACGGTCAACCGCTGGAAGTGCGTGAAATTTCCGAAATGGAACTTCGCAGCGCCGATGAGGTCTGGATGACGTCCTCAACCAAGGAGATTCTCGCCATCACCACACTCGATGGCACGCCGGTTGGTACGGGCAGGCCCGGCCCATATGGCGAGCAAATGTTCCAGTGGTATCAGGATTTCAAGAACACGGTAATGCGTAAAGGCTGACATGGCATCGTACAAGGACACACTTCTCGAATTCCCCTGCGACTTCCCCATAAAAATCATGGGCAAGGCCGAAGACACGTTCGCCGAAGTGGTGATCAACATCGTCACCAAACACGCCCCCGACTTTGACGCGACACGCATGGAATTGCGCGCCAGCTCCGGCGGCAACTACCTCAGCGTCACCTGCACCATCGTCGCCCAGTCAAAGCCACAGCTTGACGCCATCTACATGGACCTCACCGCTCACCCGATGGTCAAAGTTGCCCTGTGAATCTGCAGGTCAAAAATCTCGGGCGGGTTGAATACGAGCCGACCTGGCAAGCCATGCTGGCTTTTACCGTTGCCCGTACAACAGAAACGCCAGATGAAATCTGGATTGTCGAACACCCGCCGGTTTTTACGCTGGGCCAGGCAGGAAAACCTGAGCATCTGCTGACCGATATCGGCATTCCCATGGTCAAGATCGACCGTGGCGGCCAAATCACCTATCACGGACCAGGCCAGGTTGTGATCTACCTGCTGCTTGACCTGCACCGGATGAAGATCAAGGTGCGCGAACTGGTCACTGCCATTGAACAGGCTGTCATCGATTTCCTCGCCACTTACGGTGTCAGTGCCCAGCGTCTCGCCGGTGCGCCAGGCGTTTATGTCGGTGATGCAAAAATCGCCGCGCTCGGTCTCAAGATTAAAAATGGCTGCAGCTACCACGGCTTGTCGCTCAATGTCGATATGGATCTTTACCCATTTACGGCGATCAATCCTTGCGGCTATGCTGGGCTCAAAGTAGTGCAAACCAAAGATTTCAACATTCCACTCACGGCCAATCAGGCCGGTGAACAACTTACCCAATACCTGCTGCAGCAACTGGATAAACAACATGGCTGAAAAAGGCGTCAAACAAAAAGGCGAACTGAAAACCGCGCGCATTCCGATCAAGATCGTACCGGTCGACAATCCACTGAAGAAGCCGGACTGGATTCGCGTCAAGGCCGGCAACAGCGCCGGGCGCTTCGGCGAGATCAAGACCATGCTGCGCGAACGCAAGCTGCACACCGTCTGCGAAGAAGCCACCTGCCCCAACATCGGCGAATGCTTCGGACGTGGCACCGCCACCTTCATGATCCTCGGCGACATCTGCACCCGCCGCTGCCCGTTCTGCGACGTCGGCCACGGCCAGCCGCTACCGCCCAACCCGGACGAACCGCGTGAACTAGGCGAGTCGGTGGCTGCACTCAAACTAAAATATGTGGTCATTACCAGCGTCGACCGCGACGATCTACGCGACGGCGGCGCCCAGCACTTTGTCGACGTCATTCGCCACACCCGTGAGTTGTCACCAACCACGACCATCGAAACCCTGGTGCCCGACTTCCGTGGGCGCATGGAAATAGCACTGGAAGTCCTCGGCGGAGCCCTGCCCGACGTGCTGAACCACAACATGGAAACCATCCCGCGCCTCTACAAACAAGCGCGCCCGGGTGCCGACTACAAGCACTCGCTGGAATTTCTCAAACAGTTCAAGACACGCTACCCCAAGGTTTCAACCAAGTCCGGCCTGATGGTCGGCCTTGGCGAAACGGATGAGGAAATCCTCGAAGTGATGCGCGACCTGCGCGCCCACAATGTCGAAATGCTGACCATCGGCCAGTACTTGGCGCCAACCGGCCATCACCTGCCGGTCAGCCGCTACGTTCATCCCGACATCTTCAAGATGTACGAAGAGGAAGCCAAGAAAATGGGCTTCACCGGCGCCGCCTGTGCACCGATGGTGCGTTCAAGCTATTGGGCAGATCAGCAGGCGCATAGCGCAGGCGTCGCCTGAACCCCTAAAAGCCAAGGCGGTGGCGGCATCCCGACGTCGCGACCGTCTTGGCTGACTTGTTTAAGTGAAAGCTCTGCTCCAATCGACAATTGCGACACTCTGCCAGAAATTTTGGTATCCGATTTATTAGAAAAAAGTCCTCACAGTTTTTCTCTTAACGCCTTCAAGCGAAGAACCGCTTCCGCATCCAATAGCTTTTCATCAAGCCCCGACAAAAGCGCCACAGCCTCTTTTTGATCTCCTGACTCCATAACGATTTCGGCCAAGTGCAACCGAACGAAAGGTGACTTGGCATCAAGGGCCAAGGCTTGACGTGCAGTAGCAATGGCTTCACTTTTCTGTCCGGCGCCAAGCTGAGCCTGAGACAAGGTATCGAGAACAACTGCGTTACTGGGTGCAAACTCCACTGCCCTCTTGGCGACCAGCAAGGCTTTCTGGTCTTTAGCCATCACATAGGCCCAAGCCAGATCATTCAATGCAACCGGATTCTTCGGGTCGATTTTGACGATAGCCTCAAGATATTTCGCTGCCGCCACATAGTCCTGCCGTGCGCTGGCTCGCCTCGCAGCCAACGAGAGCCCCACCACGCTATTCGGATGGTCAGCCAACCATTTGGAAATTTGTGCCGATGCTAGGATACTGCTATTGCTCTGATCCAATAGCCTTACCTTCCTTTCCAGAGCAAGCTCACCTAGCCCCGCATCGGTAACGACTGCGGCATTGAAAGCCTGGATCGCTTCTGCCTGCCGATTCGCCGCTGCATGCACATCACCAAGAAGCAGCAAACCAGGACCCTTCATCCTGGGTTTATCTCGTAACATTTCAGCGGTGGTCTGCGCCTCGAGCAATGCCCCCATCTCCAGCTGGACAAGAACCAGTGCCTGATAGGGCAAAGGCTCATCTGGTCGCTCCTGAATCAGGCGTCGCAGAACCTTTACGGCATCCGCATTTTTGCCTACAGCTCTCAGGTTCTGCGCATGCTTCAAGTTCCAGTCAACACGATCCGGAAAGCGCTCAGAGAGTTGGGCAAACTTAATGGCTGCTTGCGATGACTCTCCAGCCGCCTCCTGAACATTTGCAGCAAGAGCAAGCATGGGGGCACTATCAGGCATCGTCGCCTCACCCTCCTTGGCCAGCGCCAGCGCCCTGTCCTTTCGCCCGACACCAAGCCAATGCCGAATAGCCGCCTCCCTCAGAGCGACATTGGTCGGCGATGCGGCAACCCCCTTATCCAGTACTGTACCGATTTTTTCGGAACTCACATGAGCAGCGTTCAAGACCTTTGCCTGGTCAAGGTAAACACGCGCATCCTTAGTTCCTGAATCCACTGCTTTCTGTAGCCGTGTCTCGTACTCAGTCTTCCGCTCTGGAGTATTGGAAGTTCGGGCCAAGGCATTCAGCGCCTGATAATAATCTGGCTGCAAATCCAAGGCCTGGCGCGTGCTATTGAGGGCTCCTGCTTCATTTCCCTCGCTTCCTAACACTGCGGCCATCCATAGCAGCGGTTCGGGATCTTTAGGGCGTAGTCCAATCTCGACTTGGGCAATACCTTTCGCCTTGGCCAATTGCTTCATGTGAAGAGCAGCATTGAAGACTGCTTCACGCCCCTTGGTATCCTTTGCGAGAGCTATTCCGGAATCAAGTGCCTTCGATGCTTCTGCCGCCTGACCACTGATTTGAAGCATTTCGGCTAGACCTGCCAGCAAGTCTGCACGCTGCGGCTCCTGCATGGCAGCCTTGCTCATCTGGCGTAAGGCAGTCCTCTTGTCTCCGCGCGACCACGAAACTCCAGCTGCCATTGCCTGAAGATTCCTGTCTTCTGGCGCTCTGTTGATTGCCTTCTCCAAAGCATCCGATGCCTCAGCCATATGACCTCGACGCATTTCCAGCATCGCTCTTAGACGATACCCTTGGCTGGAATTCGGTTCTGCGCTCAAGACCTTCTTGACCCTGACGTCCACAGAAGACAGTTCGTTGCGCTCCAGCTCAATTGAAGCGGCTATGATTTGCGAAGGTATGTGTTCAGGTAATGCAGCAAGAACCTTGGTCACAGCCGTGTAGGCAAAATCCTGCTTGCCATCCTCCAGCAAGAACAGCGCATCGAGATATTGTGTTCGGTAATAAGCCGGCGCCACTTTACGCAACTTGTCCCGCAACGGACGAGCCTCTTCTTTTCGGTTCGCAGCGATCAACTGCTCCGCGTATTCGCCGATAACACCTCTATGCATGGGAGCTGCGTCATAGGACTGCCTGATAGCCTGCAAAGCCTTGGGGGCTTCGTTGTTGGCGAGGAATACGCGGCTCGCACCTCGTGCAACCCACCAAGGTGCTTTCTGTGACGCCAGTACCGAGTCCATTGCTGCTGCTGCATCTGCCCGACGATTTTCGGCATAGTCAATTTGTGCGCGGGCCAAGTAAACCGCGGGAGTCTGCTCTGTTAATTTATCTAATCGCTCGTTAGCTTTCTTAGGTTGCCCCGAAGCAAGATGCGCCAATGCTACGAGGGCCTTGAGATCACTATCGGCAGTTGACGACTTCAAGTTCTGATTCCCGAAGTCACGAATCAGCAAGGCATTTTCGCCGCGATCCAGCAAAAGAACAGCGACTCTCGGTAGAAGCTCATCCGCATCACCACCAGACTCCAGCGCCCGCCGAAGCTGTTGCTCAGCGCCTGACAAGTCGCCATTACGCTCCAAAGCATCAGCCAGGGCAAGACGAGCCTCAATGGATTTTGGATCAGCCTGAACCGCATTCTTGAAGCTAATCACGGCTGCATTCAAGTCACCCTTTTCAAGGTAGGCAGTTCCCTCCTTGGCATAGTCAGAAGCAGAATTGGAACACCCAAAGAACAGGGAGCACGAAAGTACAATAACCGCCAGCCTGCCCCCCGAGATAGTGCGAACGAGAGAGGCACCAGCAACGCATTCGGACAACTTACCCATTTAGGAACTTCCTTACAGATTTGGCCATCGCAAAGGATTTAAGGGAAATATATTAACGGCAGAATTTTACAATCTATACTCACTGCAATACAGCTAGGCAGTCAAGTTTAGCAAAAATCAAAGCGCATAAAAAAGGGCGACCAAAGTCGCCCTTTTTCACGTGCGGGAATATCGATCAGGCAGACTTGCGACGACGAGCGCCAAGCGCAGCCAGCAAGCCGAGGCCAGCCAGCGCCAGCGAACCAGGTTCCGGAACAGTACCGCCGGAACCATTATCGCCGCCACCACCGCTCACTGTGCCAAAACCATCCAGATAGACGTAACCGGCGTGGCCACCGTATGGGCAGTCCGCAGCCAGAAGGCTGATCGTGTAGTCCCCGCCCTTGGCTACGTTCAGGGTAATGTCTTGCCAGCCGCTGGAGAACCAACCGTTATTCAAGTTCTTGAAGGTACCCGGCGCTGATGCAGAGGAATAAGTCGCGTTGTAGAGCACATTACCGCTACCATCAGTGACCTTTAGGCCAAAGATATCGGAGTCGGTGGTACCGTGCGAGCTTTCCAGAACCGCAGCCCAAGAAAAGTTGATCGATGTGCCGTCGTAATTCGAGACGGACTGAGTAATGACATTTACTGAATAGTCATTGGCGTTGTTGTTCACACGAACGGAATGATCGCCGTAACGAACCGTAGCAAGCGACGTATCGATGGAGTCGAAACCAGCACTGGTGATCGCACCTTGCCAGTTATTGTTGGTGGCGTAGCTTGCCGGATCCAATGCCAGCGCGCCAGAGCCGGTCGCCGTCGGACTGGTATTCGTTCCCGAACCCCGAGTCCAACCGCTGTAGTTATTGCTTTCAAAACCACCATTCAGGAAGCTGGCGGCCTGAGCAGAACCGACCATACCGATGCTCAACAGAGCGATTGCCAAAGTAGTCTTTTTCATGGAATTCCCCTTTATGTCAGTTAATTTTCAGGCATCTCAAGCTGCCTCACCAATCAGATAGCACACAACATGCCATAAATAAATAAATATTATAATTCAATTGGTTAATTAACTTTTTACCTTTACATTTCTCTTGAGTGTAAAATTTTTCGACACGTTAACGACTTCAAAAAGCTGACAGATAGCCGAATTCAAACAGATAGAACGAACACATTATTGACAGCAGCCAATTTCGCAATTCGCAGAATCAGGAAGCGAGCCCAGATCCAGTTCTACTCAACAAGTAGCGCAATCCGCGCATGGACATGCTTGGCCAGAGCGTCAACGCAAGCATCGATTCCACAAATACTAGTATCGATCGACAAGGCAGGGCTCAACGGCTCCTCATATGGCGCGTCAACACCGGTAAACTGCGCAACACTCCCCTGCCTGGCACGTCGATATAACCCCTTGGGATCGCGTTTTTCGCAGACTGTCAGCGGGGTATTGAGATAAATTTCGGCAAATCGATCAACGCCGACAATCTCACGCGCCAAGGCTCGGTCACTGCGGTAGGGAGAAATGAATGCAGCAATGACGATCAGGCCTGCATCATTCATCAATCCGGCCACTTCAGCGACCCGCCGAATATTCTCTCCACGATCCTCTGGTGAAAACCCGAGATCCCGGTTCAGACCATGCCGGACATTGTCTCCATCCAAAACATAGCAGACATGGCCTTCCGTTATGAAAAATCGCTCCAAAGCAACCGCCAGCGTAGACTTGCCCG
>CAXYZX010000047.1:0-16747 GCA_964293845.1 uncultured Dechloromonas sp. | reverse complement strand
TTGCCACATTCAGGCCGTCGACCGTAACATTTGGCTGCCAGAGGCCTGCTGCGAATAAATCATAGGCGCCGTAGGACATGAAGTGATCGCTGGCGCGCCCTGTCTTCTCCAACCGCAAATCATAGGCTGCGCCAAGGAATGACGGGAAGTCACCGGCGCGGTCGGCACTCCACGCACGCAGTGCATCTTCCGAATCCAGTGCAACAAAATTTTCCAACCTGTCACCGATCAGCGTGCTTTCGAGAAAGGCGCGAAAGTCACGCAGAACAGCAAGGATGCGGATACGTTCGGCGGCGGTCATCGCCTTGGTGCTACCGCCCGGTTGTATGGCCAGCGTGTGCGGCCAACGCCCTGCAAGGAAGCCGATCAGCTTGAAAAAATTGGCGCGGGCAACCAACGCTGCCGGGTTGGCGCTCCCCTTGAGTGCCGCAAAACGTTCGGCGACGCTGGGGTACCAGTTGCGGTCGATATAACTGGCGCGGGCAAAATCCGGCATGAAGAAAAGGTAAAAATGCGTCAGATGGTCGGCCAGATTTTCAGTGGCCTGAATCAAATGCTGCGCCAGTCGGCCATTGGGTGCCGGCTCAAGACCTGCGGCTACTGCCAGGGCGCCTGCAGCAGCCGCTGACTGGGCAACCGAGCAGATACCGCAAATGCGTGGCACAACGGCAAGCGCATCCTCCGGTGCACGACCGACGAGAATCTGCTCAAAACCGCGAAAGAGCGGCGAGTTGACGCGCGCCTCGACAATCTGCCCACCTTCAACATCCAGGCTGACTTCCAGATCACCTTCAACGCGATTGAATGGGCCGACCAGAATCCGCTTCATTTGCCAGCCTTTTTGACCGATGGGCGAATCACCGGGTGATCAACCACCGCGTTGTCGCGCACTCGCTTGGGGGTTGCTGATTTGGAGAGAGCTGCCAAGGCAACGAACCAGGCCTTGGGCATGTCGGTAGGCAAACCAATGGGGATGCCGGCCACCTTGGGCGTTTCCTGAAAGGGATGGCCCGGCGCTTCAAAGCCCGGTTCGGTACAGGCAATGCAGGCGAAACCACCACGCAGGCAGGAGCCGCTGCCGTTCCAGGTGCGTACATTGCAGTCAGCGTGCGCCTGGGTACCTTTGCAGCCGAGGTTTTCCATCAGGCAGCCAAGATCGGATTGTTTGATGGCGCTGGCCTTGAATTCGTAATACTCATTGCGCGTGCAGCCGTGATGCACAAGCTGGTCGGCGTAGAGCAGCGGGCGCCCGTATTCATCCAAATCACTAGCCTGCAAACCTTCCAGCGCCAGTTTTTCCAGGGTATCGACGACCCAGCCGGGATGCGTCGGGCAACCGGCAATATTGACTACCGGCAAGCCACCGCCGGAAACAAATGCCTTGCCAAGCAGGCCACCCTTTTCGTCGGTATCGTATTGCAGGCCGCAGGCCTCCAGCGGGTTACCCGGCGTACTGGCCGAAAAACCACCATAAGCCGTACACGAGCCGATGGCGAAGACCCATTTGGCGTGGGCGGCAAGACGCTCCACCCATTCGGTCAGTGGCCGCCCGCTGCCTGCCATCAGATGGAACTTGCCGCTGCCGTTGGGGCCACGCAGCATGGCCCCTTCAACGCAGAGCACATCAAAAGCGACCTTACCGTCGGCGCAATCAGTCAACACCTGCAACGCCTCTTCGCCACTTTCCTGTGACAGCGCCGGATGCCAGACAAACTCAATGCCGGCATCGCGCAACTCATCGAATAGCGGACGTGGCTCGGCGCAGAGCAAAGACTGCGTGCAACCACCACAACCGCCACTTTGCAACCAGAGGACACGCATCACGCCGGTTCCAGTCCGTAACGGTTGAGCTTGCTGCGCAGCCCGACGCGCGACAAACCAAGCTCTTTGGCGGCGCGTGACTTGTTGCCGCGATGGCGCAGCATCGCCTCTTTCAGCACCTGAACTTCAAGCTGCTCCATGCGCTCCTTGAGCCCGCCACTCAGGCTGCCCAGCCAGACCAATTCCTTCTCCAACCCCTTGCTGGTCGGCAGTTGCTTGACACGTGGCGAGAGCAAATCGGCACCCAGCTTGGGCGTATCGGCCAAGGCCAGCATGCGCAGGATTTCGTTCTGCAACTCACGGACATTGCCTGGCCAGCGATAGGCAGCCATGGCGGCCTGCGCCTCCGGCGAAAAACCGGAACTCGGTTTGCCCAGCCCGGTGCTGCTGGTTTCCAGCAGGCGTCTGGCGAGCAGCGGCAGATCCATCGCTCGCTCGCGCAAGGGCGGCACATGCAGAGCGATGGTCGCCAGGCGATAGTAAAGATCCTCGCGGAAACGCCCGGTGTGCACGTCCTCTTCAAGATCGCGATTGGTCGCCGCGATAACGCGCACATCGACTGTCAGCGAGCGATTGCTGCCTAGCGGGCGGAACTCGCCCTCCTGCAGCACGCGCAGCAGTTTGACCTGAAACGCCGGGCTGGTTTCGCCGATTTCATCGAGAAACAGGGTGCCACCATCGGCTTGCTGGAACAGACCGACCCGGTCCTCGACGGCGCCGGTGAAGGCGCCACGCTTGTAGCCAAAGAGTTCGGACTCAAGCAAGGTATCGGGCAGCGCACCGCAGTTTTCGGTGATAAAGGCTTTGCTGGCGCGCCGGCTTTCGTAGTGGATGGCACGGGCGACCATTTCCTTGCCGGTACCCGATTCGCCGGTGACCAGCACCGAGAGATCGTAGGGCGCGATGCGCGCGATCATGTCGCACACCGCATTGAGCGGACTATCCGGGGCGCGGATCAGACCGGCCAGCCCAAAGGCATGTTTGGCCTTTTCAAACTTGGACTCAACGCGGCGCTTCAAGACCGGCTCGGCGGTGCGCAGGTCAAGCGAAAGACGCTGGTTTTCCTGCTGTAGACGCCAGACTTCGGCGGCGCGCTGCAGGGTCAATAGCAACTGATCCGGCTGCCAGGGCTTGAGCAGGTATTGCCAGATGCCGGCCTCATTCACGCCGGTAATGATGTCTTCGGCGTCGGTATAACCGGAGAGAATGATGCGCACGATGTCCGGCCAGCGAAGGCGCACTTCTTTCAGAAACTGAACGCCAGTGATGCCCGGCATGCGTTGATCGCAAAGCACAATGCGGATGGCTGCGGTCGACTGCTCTTTTTCGAGGATTTCCATGCCTTCAGCCGCGCTGGAAGCACAGTGCACATCAAAATCTTCTTCCAGCGTACGGCGCAACGCCTCCTGCGAACGCACCTCGTCATCAATAACGAGGACAGCAGGCAGTTTGCACTGGCTCATTGAGGAATTTTCCAGTCGAGATCACGGTGGCGGGCAAGGTGACGCGGCGTCCAGGAGTTTGGCGTGCGCGACACGAAATGATAGCGCGCGACATGGTAGGAGGGGTCGAAGCCGTAAAAATTGCGGCGCATTTCCTTGAGCTCTTCGGCGCGATAGGCAGCCAAAGGTTTGAGCGCTTCATCAGCCTGACGCCTGGCATTTTTTGCCGCCAGACTTACGGAGAAATCGGCGGCAGCCGCCAGCTCGGCGGCGCGCCGGGCGACGTCTATGACAAACCCGGGGCCTGGCAAACAGGCATCGTAGAAACCCATTTTGACCGCTTCCTGCGCCGTCATCGGCAAACGATGGCGCATAATGGCTTTGGCCCCGGCCTCCCCAACACGCGACGGTAGCAGGTAAGTCCACAACTCCGAGCCGAACAGATTGCCCATGTTCTTGTAGTGCGGGTTGAGCATGACGCCATCGCGAACCCAGACAAAATCGGCAACGCGCGCCAAAAAACAGCCACCAGCGCCGGCATTACCCGCCATGGCTGCTACGGTCAACTGGGTTTTACAGCACAAAATGGCCTCGGCCAGATCATCAATGGCGTTGATATTGGCCCAGGATTCGTCGGATGGACTCTCGGCCGCCTCAATCGTGTTGAGATGGATACCGTTCGACCAGAAATCGCTGCCGCCACGCAGGACAATGACTTTTGTCGGGCGCCGTGCCGCCCATTTGAATGCTTCAGTCAGGCGCTGGCACTGTTTAGTACTCATCGCGCCGTTATAGAACTCGAAACTCAGGAAGCCAACCCCGGCCGCCTCTTCGTAGGCGATGTCCTGCCAGGTTACAGCGGGCGATTTCCAGTAATCGGCAAGTGGCAATTCCGGTAAATCCTGCGCTTCGGGGAAAACCAGTGTGGCCGGCAATTTGATGCCGCCCGGCCGTTTGAGATGGCCGATCCAGATCGCGCCATCGACGGTTGCCCGGCAAATGGCCGTTTCGCGGCGACCGAGCAACGCGCCTGGCGCCCCCTTCAAGATCGCCTCCGGCCAGGCATCGAACAGGTGGCAGGCCTGACCAAACAAAAGATCGGAGACCCCCGGATAGCCATCTGCCGCATTCAATCTGGCCAGAATGCTTGCCGTACTATCGCGCTCCCAGTCCACGGCACGGTCTAGCTGCTTCATTAACGGATTGGCCTGACCGGCAACGCGTTCAGGCGAAAAATTGGCGGCCAGAACGCGGTCGACCGCAACAATCACCGCCTGCACGCTCGCTTCGGTCACTTCATTGCGATAAATCGAGGATTTTTTGGCGCTGCGCAGCGCGAAGCTGGCCGCCGCCCAAACTGGCCCGGCATCCATCTCCGCTTCAGCCTGCAAGACAGTAATGCCCCATTTACGACAGCCGCGCTGGATTGCCCAATCCAGCGCCGATGGGCCACGATCACCTGGCACACCGGGGTGGACGACCAGACAAAGATGCCTGGCCCAGATCGATTCAGGAATCGCCCGTTTGAGAAAAGGGGCGATGATCAGATCAGGCCTGAACAGCGCGACAGCCTCCTCGGCAACCGAATCAGCAATATCAAACTCGATACTGATCTCGTGTCCGCGGGCCTGCAATTCGCAATAGAGGCGCTGGGTCAGACTGTTAAAACTGTGCGTCAGGAAAAGAATTCGCATACCAATAGGGTTTTTTCAATTCATGCCACATAAGTGATTGATGATGGCGCAAGGCTTTGCCGGGAGGCGGTTGCCATGCTGCATATTTCTATAACTTTCGCTATATTTTTCAAATGCTTGGGTTTCGTTACGATGCACTGCAACATAAACAAACAGGCGAGGTGGAAGCATGCAAGCACAACGAGAAAATTCGAGCGCAGCGGGCAAAATATCGCGCGCAGTACGGCCTGAATACACGGCGGCTATTCGTTACCTTGACGGCAGTTGCGACCTGTTCCGCGTCCGTAACGCCGACAGCATGGCCGATGCCCGTGACTTGGTCATCTCCGAAGTCGGCGAAGTGCGCTCTCTGGTCATTGCACTGCGTCATTGAGATCATTTCAGCAAATACGCGGCAATTGCTCGCCGCTCAGCCAGTCAACAATGCGTTTGCCACCAAAGCCGGTGGTCATCTGCACAAAATGATGGGCATCTTCATGGGCGCGGCCAATGATGGCGGCGTCCGCACCAAGTGGATGGGTTTGCATCGCAGCCAATAGCTTCTCTGCATCATTTTCGGCGCAGATCGCCACCAGTTTGCCTTCGTTGGCGACATAAAGCGGGTCCAGCCCAAGAAACTCGCAGGCTGCATTGACCGCTGGCCTGACCGGCAATGCTTTCTCCTGCAGCATCATGCCGATGCCAGATTGCTGGGCAATTTCATTGAGCGTCGTCGCCAGCCCCCCGCGCGTCGGATCACGCAGCACATGGATTTCCGCCCCACTGTCGCGCATTACCGCGATCAAGCCATGCAGCGCCGCCGTATCGGAAACAATGGGCGACTCAAAACCCAGACTCTCACGCACCGCCATGATCGCCATGCCATGATCACCCAAGGTGCCTGACACCAGAATGACGTCTCCCGCTTTGGCACTGCGCCCGGACAACTCCATACCAGGCGCAACGACACCGACGCCGGTTGTCGTAATGAACACGCCATCACCTTTGCCACGCTCGACGACCTTGGTATCACCGGTCACGATCGGCACCCCGGCGGCCAGTGCCGCATCGGCCATACTTTGCACGATACGCGCCAAATCGGCGAGTTTGAAGCCCTCTTCAATGATGAAGCCAGCCGACAACCACAACGGCTTGGCGCCCATTACCGCTACATCGTTGATCGTGCCATGCACCGACAGGCAACCAATATCACCACCGGGGAAGAACAAGGGCGAAACCACGTGGCAATCCGTCGCCATCACCAGCTTGCCGGCCCCTTGGGCCGGCAGCAGCGCCCCATCGTCGCCCTGCGCCAGATACTCATTACCCAAATACCTGGCAAAGAGTTCCTCGATCAATTGCGCCATCGCCCGACCACCAGCGCCATGCGCCATGTCGACCTGACCGTGCTTGATATCAAGCGGCCGCACGTAGCCTTTGCGAACCTCAGACATCCTTGTAGCGTCCATAAGTGTAGTGGGCGGCGCAGGCGCCTTCGGAACTGACCATGCATGAGCCAATCGCGTTTTCCGGCGTGCACACCGTACCGAACAGTTTGCAATCCTGCGGGCGTTTGACGCCACGCAAAATGGCGCCGCAGTCGCAAGCCTTGTGATCAGGTACCGGCTTGTAATCGAGCGAAAAGCGTTTTTCAGCATCAAATTCGGCGAACTGGCTGCGAATACGCAGCGCCGAGTAAGGTAATACATTCAAGCCGCGCCACTCAAAATGTTTGCGCATCTCGAAGACTTCGGCGACCAGTTGCTGCGCTTTCAGGTTGCCGTTGCGGTCGACGGCACGCGAGAACTCGTTTTCCACCTCGGCCCGGCCTTCATTCACCTGACGAATCAGCATTTTGATCGCCTGCATCACATCAAGCGGCTCAAAGCCGGCAATCACCACCGGCTTACGATATTCCTCGGCAAAAAATTCGTAAGGCCGACTGCCAATGATGGTCGACACATGTGCCGGGCCGATAAAACCATCGAGCGGCACCGTGCCCCATTGCCGTACTTCCGGCGACTCAAGAATGCTGGAGATGGCCGATGGCGTCAGGACATGGCAGCAGAGTACGGAGAAATTCTGTAAACCGAGGGCGGCGGCCTGCTTGATGGCAACCGCAGTCGGCGGCGTTGTGGTTTCGAAGCCGATGGCGAAGAAAACAACCTGCTTGTCCGGATTTTTCTGGGCCAGCGTCACGGCATCGGCGCTTGAATAAACCATGCGGATGTCGCCGCCACGGGCCTTGGCTTTCATCAGCGACAGGCTGTCGGAGGCCGGCACGCGCAGGCAGTCGCCGTAGGTGCATAGCGTGACGCCTTGTTCGAGCGCCAAACGAATCGCCTGGTCGACGCGGCCGATGGGCAGCACGCAAACCGGGCAGCCCGGGCCGTGGATCATCTTGACGTTGGCCGGCAACAGGTCGGAAACGCCGTAGCGCGAGATGGCGTGGGTGTGGCCGCCGCAGAATTCCATGAAATGGTAGTTGCGTTCGGGGTTGGCCTCGCGACGGATGGCCTCGGCAAGGCCGTTGGCCACCTCGCCGTCGCGGAATTCGTCGATATATTTCATCAATGGACCGTTGTATCGTCACCAAGCTGGCCAATTTCGGCAAACAGTGCGAGCGTTTTGGCGGCCTCTTCGGGATCGAGTTTATTCAACGCGTAGCCGACATGTACGATGACGTAATCGCCAATTTCGACATTTTCGACCAAGGCTAGTGAGATTTCCTTACGCACGCCGGCAAGGTCAACTACCGCGTTATCGCCGTCGCGCAGTTCGACCACTTGGGCAGGTATCGCCAGGCACATTTTCTTTGCTCCTTTCGCCTCAGGCGCGCTTGCCGGCCAGGCGCCGGAAAAAACCGCGTCGTGAGATAGCACGAGATTCTTCATTGGCCGACAGCGTTGATATCTGCAGATTCAATGCTGCTCTCAAGGCATCGCCGGCCAAACCTTGCGCTGTCGCCATATCAGGCACCTGATCGATTTTGTCGAGTAAGGAGGTGTATTGATAAGGGCCAATATCAGGCGCCTCAGTGGCAGTAAAGTAAAAAGTGCTGCCCGGCAGATCGAGGTAGCGCCGCTGTCCGTCCGGAATATCGCCCCACAGCGTACCGCCTCCCGGCAACAGAAGCAGATGGACAAACCACGGCGTCACCATGACACCAACCCAGTCACCCTCGATTTTGGTAAAACCGATTGCCTTGACCTGCAACGCCGGATTGGCTTGAGGATAGTCGGTAGCCTGAGCTTCCAAGCGCTGGAGAAAATGAGCCTCCAGCAGCGAACTGGGGTCATTGGCATGGCAAATCGTCGAGGCAATTTCAGGCTGCATGGTCTGCGACATTTTCAAAAAATCCATTTTTCCAGGCACAGCGGGTGACCCAGGCCTGACCTAGCGCCAAGCCACCATCGTTGGCTGGCACCTGTTGCGCTTGGAGCAGGGTAACACCACTGCCAGCCAGCATTTCAGCCAGTGCCGACATCAAAACACGATTCATTGCACAACCACCGCCAATGGCAATTTTTGTCAGTTTTTCGCGGTCGACCGCAACATTTATCCATTTACCCAAGCCGGCGGCCAGCGTGGCATGAAACAGCGCCGCACCATAGGCCGCATCGTCACAATCAAGTAGGACCGCCAGCAACGGCGAAAAATCCGGGCCATTTGCCGTCAAAACCATACCGCCAGCCATCGGCGCTACCCTGCCATGCCCTGCCGCCAGGCCTTCAAGCTCCATCGCCGCCTGGCCCTCGAAATGCGCTTCTGCCCGTAGGCCGAGCAGGCCGGCAGCGGCATCGAACAAGCGACCCATGCTGGTCGTCGGCGGGCATCGCAGGTTGCGCGCCAGCATGGTCAGCAGCGGCCCGGCATCGCGCCCCGGGTAGTGCTTTTGCTGCCAGCCGGCGATCCGGTGCCCCAGCCCCATGCCTTGCATGACTGAAACGGCCATGCGCCACGGTTCGCGGGCGGCACGATCACCACCGGGCAACTTAAGTGGCGGCAAATGACCAAGCCGTTGGCAATTGGCGCCGTCAACGCGCAGTAGTTCGCCACCCCAGGCGCCACCGTCCGCCCCCAGACCAACGCCATCCATGGCCAAACCAATTATCAGCTCTTTAACACCGTGTTCAGCGCAAATGGCGGCAATGTGCGCGTGATGATGCCCAACAGCGAGTACCGGAATGCCGAGTTCGCCGGCCAGACGCAAGGCCAGATGGGTCGATGGATAGTCCGGGTGCAGATCGTGGGCAATCAGATCGGGCGTAACGTCGAGGATGGCGAGCAAATGAGCAACGCTCTCCTCAAGAAAAGCGATTGCTGCGGCGTTTTCGAGACCGCCAATATGCTGCGACAGGAAAGCTTCCTTGCCCTTCATCACGCAAATGGTGTTTTTCAGGTAGCCACCCAGGGCCAGCACGTTCGGCCCCTTCTTATTCAGTACCACCGGCAGCGGCACGTAACCACGCGCCCGCCGGACGAATGCCGGGCCATTACGGACGACCGAATCATCACAGCGGACGACAATTTCGCGGTCATGCAGCAGATAGGCATCAGCGATCCCGGACAAACGCGCCAGCGCCTCATCATTGCCGATGACCAGCGGCTCGCCATGCGGATTGGCGCTGGTCATGACCAGCAACATTTCATGGGGCTCACGCAACCAGTCGGTCCCCGCCGGGCGCCCGACCGCCTCGTGCCAGAGCAGCAAATGCAATGGAGTGCTGGGGACCATGACACCGATTTCGGCCAGGCCCGGCGCGATACCCGGCAATTTTTCAACGCCCTTGGCGCACAGGACGACCGGCGCCGCCGCGCTGTTAAGCAACTCGGTATCAGCGGGGCCTATCGTGGCGTAGGCGGCCAGCGATGCCGGGTTGAGCGCCATCACGGCGAAGGGCTTTTCCTCGCGCTGCTTGCGCTGGCGCAACTCGCCAACCGCCTGCAGATTGCGCGCATCGCAGGCCAGATGGAAACCACCCAGCCCCTTGAGCGCGACAATTTTGCCGGCGCGCAGCAAGCGCAGGGTTTCCGTGAACGGATCGCCGCTGATCGTTTCACCATTGGCACCGAGCAGCCTCAGTTGCGGCCCGCAATCCGGGCAGCAGGTGGTTTCCGCATGAAAGCGGCGATCGGCTGGCGTGCTGTATTCGGCGGCGCAGGGCGTACAGAGCGCGAAGGGCGCCAGGCTGGTGTGCACGCGATCGTAAGGAATTTTCCGACTGACGGTGTAGCGCGGGCCGCAGTGGGTGCAAGTCGTGAATGGATAGCGCCAGCGCCGGTTCTGCGGGTTGCAGAGATCGACTATGCAGTCGTGGCACAGCGCTGCATCCGGCCCGATGCTGGTTGCGACGGCACCGGCGACGCTGTCAATGATCGAAAAACCCGTGCCGTCAACCATGTACGCTTCATGCTCGATGGCATCAATACGCGCCAGACGGGGAAGCTCCTGCGGCAGGCGTGCCAAAAATTCCGGCACTCTTTCGCCGTCGACCGCAACCGTCACCCCCGCGCCATCGTTACGCACCCAGCCGTTCAAGCCCAGCTCATTGGCCAGGCGCCAGACGTAGGGCCGAAAGCCAACGCCTTGCACCAAACCACGGACGCGTATCTGGCAAGCGGTCATTTTCCAGCCTGGGTCTGCTCCAGCTGGCGCTCCAGTTCGGCCACCCTGGCCTTGAGGACGTCGACCGTCTGGGTGTGTTTGCCTCGCTGCTCTTCCAACCCTGATTTGATCCACGACACCCAGGCCGACAACCCGTCGCCACTACTCGCCGAGACGCGAAAGATGGTCAGATGTGGATTAACCCGCCGCGCATTGGCTTCCGCCAGATCGGCATCGAATTCGAGGTAGGGCAGCAGGTCGCACTTGTTGAGCAGCATGACGTCAGCGGCGGCAAACATATCCGGGTACTTGAGCGGCTTGTCTTCACCTTCGGTCACCGAGAGGATGGCGACCTTGTGGTGTTCGCCGAGATCGAACGCCGCCGGGCAGACCAGATTGCCGACGTTTTCGATCAGGAATAGCGACTCGTCAGCCGGCTTCATGCGCTGCATGGCGTGGCCGACCATGTGGCCATCGAGATGGCAACCCTTGCCGGTATTGATCTGCAGGGCCGCAACACCAGTGGCGCGGATGCGCTCGGCGTCGTTGGAGGTCTGCTGATCCCCCTCGACCACACTGATGGCAACCTCGGCCTTGAGCAGTTCTATGGTTTTGACGAGCAGGGTGGTCTTGCCCGAACCGGGGCTGGAAACCAGATTCAGCGCGAAGATGCCACGCTCGTCGAACCAGGCACGGTTGGCGCTGGCGTAGGCGTTGTTCTTGGACAGAATGTCCTGCTCGATCTGCACCATGCGCGACTGGCTCATGCCCGGCACGTGCGCCCGGGCCGGGCCGCTACCGTAATCGAGATCACCGGAAACCGGATGCTCGTGATGATGATGCTCAGCGCCATGCTCGCCGCTATGCACATGATCATGCGTGTGTTCGCTGCCATCGGCGTGGCGGTGGGCATGAGCATGGGCGGCGACCGGCGCCACACCGTGCACGTGAGCATGCTCATGGTTGTGCTCATGCGTATGGCTATGAACCGAGCCATCGGCATGAACATGAGTGTGTTCATGGCCATCGCCCTCAATCCGGGTTTCACCGGCGCCGCATCCGCAAACTGTGCACATCGCGTGACTCCTATTCGATTTCGATTTCTTTGACGCGCATTTCACTGCCGCCCGTAGTTTGCACCTGATGGCTGCCGCACTTCGGGCAGGCACCGTAGAGTTCTTCCATCGCCACTGTTTCGGCGCATGGCATGCACCAGCCGGCGCCCGGCACCGTAACAATCTCGAGTACCGCCCCCTGCGCAATACTGCCATGCGTAACAACGTCAAAGCAGAACTTCAGTGCCTCCGGCTCTACCGATGACAGCTTGCCGATTTCCAGGACCACGGTTTTGACCCGGGTCGCCGCCTCACGACGTGCCGTATCGGTCACCAGTTGCAGGACACCTTCGGCAAGGGACATTTCATGCATCGTTCAATTCCACGCGATAGGGCAGACAGGGATCAAGTGCCAGAATAGCCTGATCAAGCGCCTGAGCTGCGGCATTTTTTGACGAAAACTGGCGTCCGGCGAGCAGCGCCGACAACGCCGAGTCATCGGCAAAATGCAGGTCAGTCGGCGCCCAGACGCGATACCTGGCAACTTTGCCATCGACGATATGCACGGCATGCGTCAGGATGCCGCGCGCCGTCGCCGATTGTCCAACCCCCCAACCATTGCCGCCAGCCAGCGCAATCGGGAACGGCGTGCCGTCAGCCAGGGCTTTGAGCGCCGCCGCGACTTCAGCCAACCGGGCGCGATAGGCGATCTTGACCGAGAGTGGCGGCGCAATAGGCGGCGCATGTTCGCTACGCCCCTGCCAGTATGCCAGCCAGCCATCGGCATCAAGGGCCGGCGCTGGATGAGCCGCCAGACTGTCGCGGTCGACCAGTTTTTCCAGGCATTTTTCTGCCAACTCGCCCAGCGTTTCGCGCCACAGCTTTTGCGTTGCCGCCAGGCAATCCTCGCTCATACGTAGCGCACGCCAGGCAATAAAGGCATCCTGCGCCGGTTCCAGGTCGAGCGCTTTCGGCCAGTCGAGCAGCAGGCGCCAGAAGTTTTCGTGCAGCATTTCCACCCACAAGGCGGCATCGTCCACCGGGCGCCGCTCTTCACCCAAGGCAGCGGCGCAGGCGGCCTGCGCCGCTGCCCGTTGGGCGTGGGCGCACAAGGTGTAGAGATAGGGAATCGCCTTGACCACTGCCTCCGGCAGCTGCCCGACGAACACTTTCGCCACCGGTGGGCGGCTCAGGTTCACCGCAAGCAGGCTGCACTGGCCATGCGCCAGCACGGCACGAACGGTCAACAGCCCGGCAGAGCTCAACTACGTAATCCCAGAAAAGCGCGCCGGCTGGCAGTTGCCGGCGGCGCGGCAGGCACCGGCGCCAGAGGTTCGGCATGCACTGCATGAGCGACGGCCAGGGCAGTCAGGCGCGCCTGTTCGTGCGTTTCGAATTCGAGGGCTGGCGAGAACAGCGAGCAAAGATGGTAGGTGCCCAGGCGCTCTTCTTCGGCCACGGTAAATTCGTAAAGACCGGAAGGAAATTGCCAGTCATGCTTGCTGCACGCCACGGCCAGAGGCCAGCCTGCTTCCTGGCCGGGCAGGCAAAGCAGGTTGATCGCCCACGGCGTAATCATGACACCGGCCCAGTGACCTTCCGGCGACCGTTGAAAACCGATAGCCTCGACCTGCAGATTTGCATTGCAGATCGGCACGTCCGCCATGCGCGTCCGGGCGATGTCGGCAAAAACCTCGACCAGCCCGGATGAGGGATCAAGCGCCCAAATCTTCATTCGCCAAGAACCATGAATTTGTGTTTGGGCGCATCACATCCGGGGCAGCACCAGTCATCCGGCAGATTGGCGAAGGCGGTGCCAGGGGAAATGCCGCGCACGTCATCGCCGCTGGCCGGATCATAGACCCACCAGCAGATGCCGCACTCCAGCCGATCTTCCGGCTTGACGTTGAGAAAGGAGCCTTCGAAACGCATGGGCGCAGATTAAAGCGGGTCGAGCATCATGTCGAGATACTCACGCAGGCGCTCGACGGAATCATCGAGATCCTCTGCCGAGGCCAGCGCCACTTCGGGCATGCCAACCACCTCGATGGAGTTCAGGATCAGGGTATCCATACTGTTGAAATACTGCACCCACCAGACGTTCTTGAGGCGCGTACTGGTGATCCGGCAATTGCCATAGCCGCGCGACAGGATGGATACTTCGCGGTGTCCCAGCCAGTTGTACAGCGTATCGAGATCGGCATCGCTGACCGGCAGCAGGGTCAGATTGATGATGTGCGCCGCATCTCCGGCCTTCCAGGAGGCCGCTTGCAGGCGTAGTTCCTCGACCAGCGCCGGCGCATTCATCGTCCCCGGCGGATAGATGGGTACCGCCAAATCACTACTGGTGACGCGATTCATGGTTTCAGTCAGCGCCGCTGGAATCGCCCCGGTTTCCAGACGATCAATCTGCATGCGGCCATCCTCGGCCAGCTTGAGCACGCGCCACAAACCGGCGAAGGCCGTTTCCTGCACGCGCCAGTGCTCGGGCGCCGTCGTAAAGGCGCTGACTTCACCAAAACCCAGTGACTGGTTGATCACGTCACGCAGCGGCATCTCCAGGCTGAGCAAGTCGAGCTGTACACCACCGGCAAAGCCGGCGCGCTTGGCCTGGTCGAGAAAGTCCCCGAGCAGATTGGCGGCATGCGCCACCATGTCCGGTGCGGCATTTTCAGGTAGTCGGGGCTGCGAAAAGGTTCCCATGCCTTGCGGCATGGCGAGATATTCCGGGGCATCATCACCCTGTGAGCCGGGGCCCATGGCGACGACGGAAATCGGAAATGGACGCATCGTGGACGGATTCATGCGCAGGCTCCCTGATTGGTTTCCGCACGGACTGGAATGCCGATTGGTTTTGGTTTTGCCGGCCCGTTCAACAGCCGGGTCACTTCATTCTGGTATTCGCTCCAGTCACGGATGCCGTTGAGCATGCCGACAAATTGACCGTCGCGCAGGAAGACGACCGCCGGCGCGCGCGCCACGCCAAACTGCTTCATCAACGGCGCGCTGACTTCATGGTCAGCCACCCAGCACGAAACCTGCTCGCCGAGCGCCTTCAGCGCCTCGGGCAGAATCACGCAGGCGTCAAGCACCTCAAGATTGCGCTGCGGGTCGTCTGTCAGCAGCAGGGCGCTCAAGCCCGCCGGGAATTGCAGATTGTTAGGGTCAACCGGCAAAAAGCCGTGTTTTTTTATCATCCGGGTTATCGCTGTTTCCAGCCGATCAAGCGCGGTCGGGCCAGTCATCAGGGTCATAGTCATGGTTTTGCTGTCCGTAGAAATTCAGGCAGTTGAGGTTCGCGATTGAGATCAGCGAAGAAGGCGTCAAAATTGGTTTCACCACTACCCACCGCTTCCAGCGCAGCGAGTGCGGAATTGATGGCGAGAGCGCGTTCAGCAGGAATCACTTCACGCGCGGCATCGAGAAAGCACAGCAGCCAGGTACCGACCGGCTGCTGACCAACCAGACTCAGGTCGATGCGCAACTCCTCATGGCGCCCCTGGCAGCGGGCGAAAAACTCGCCGCACTCAAGCACCTGAACGGGAATGCCGAGACACATCTCAGACCGTTTCCATATTCAGAAAACGCGCATCGCCCAGACGATAGGCCTGATCAGCCGGCGGGCGCTCGCCTTCATAAAGATCTATGGCCAATGCCGAATTGTTGATCCGCTCGGCAGTGGCTTCACGCACGACCGGCGTCGCTCCCCAGCGCGCCAGCCACGAAAAGGCCAGTTCCAGCGCCGCCGGCATTTGCGCCTTGACCACATCACGCAGACTGCCGCCGTAATCCTCCAGCTCTTCCGGCTGGACGCCGATCAGGACCAGTTCTGATGGCAACTTGCCGGTCAGCTCAGCCGCCATCAGCACCTCCTGAAAGCCGGTCTGGTGCAAGCTCATTTTCTTGACGCCCATGAAGCGTGGCACCTGATCGCCAACCACTTCGCGCAAGCTTCCCGGCGGATCGGAGTAATCGACCGCATCGAACACCAGCAGGCAATCGGCCTCCTGCACATAGGGCAGCAGGTAAAGACCTTGCGTGCCGCCATCCATCAATTCCACCTGCGGCGGAAACTCCCAGCCGGCGTTGAGCGCTTCGACGCAGCGCACGCCAAAGCCCTCGTCTGCCCACAGGATATTGCCAATGCCCAGTACCAGAATGCGTTTGGAATTCATTTGAACCACCTGAAAAAAATGCCCCGGCTACACTTTCATGCAGACCGGGGCCAACGCAAGGTAAAGCTTTAATCCTTGAACATCCGCCAGCCGCTGATCATCGTGCTGATCAGGCTCTGCCGGCTCATGATGTCCTCGCGGATTGCCGCGTAAATATGCACCAGGGCGAACGTCATCATGATCCACATGCCCAGCCGGTGCAGGTTATGGATCTGCATCGAGCCGCCGAGTACCGGAATGACCCAGCCGAACAGCATGTCACTCCAGCTGCCCAGCCCGGCTCCTTCGCTGTACAGCGCGAAGCCGGTGAACACCATGCCGACGGCCAGAATGGTGAAGAAGAAGAACATCATCAACTGCGCCATCGGGTTGTGGCCGACGTATTTTTTCGGCGTTTTTTCGAGGAACAGATACCAGCGCAACTCGAAGAAGACTTCGCTCCACCATTGCGGATTGGTGATCGGCAGCTTGAAGATCTGCTTGGCGTGGTGATTGCCGACGAAAGCCCAGTAAATCCTCCCAAGCAGGCCGACCGCAAAGATATAGGCGGCCGTGAAATGGGCAAAACGGATATAGCCCATCAGGAAGTTGTCTGAAGCTTCACCGGGCATCGTCGGCAAGGGCTTGCCGATGAAATACCCGGTTACTGCCAGCACCACCATGGCCAAGGCATTGATCCAGTGCCACAGCCTGACCGGTGCTTCATAGACATAGATCGAACGGACTTGTTTTCCGTGCCGTTCGGCCTCCAGCATGTCCTGTTGTGAAAGCATGGCTAAGCCTCCTGATGGGCCGCCCCAAGGGAGGCGACGCCCCCTTGGGGGGCAGCGAACATAGTGAGCGAGGGGGTCATAGCACTCTCCTTAGCGGACTTTCACCGTGGTCATTTCCTGTCCATCCGGGCTCATCACGTGCGTCGAGCAGGCCAGGCAGGGGTCAAAGGAATGCAGCGTGCGCAGGATTTCCAGCGGCT
>CAXYZX010000046.1:0-16761 GCA_964293845.1 uncultured Dechloromonas sp. | reverse complement strand
TGGCTGAAGTGGAAAAACACTACAAGCACAAGCTGACCGTGTTTTTCCCGCGCGCTGACGATGTTGAGTTGTATGTGCGCAATCAGGGCATCAATGCCTTCTACGACTCGGTGACACTGCGCAAGGCCTGCTGCGCCATCCGCAAGGTGGAGCCGCTCAAGCGCGCACTTGCTGGCAAACGCGCCTGGATCACCGGCATGCGTGCCGAGCAAGCTGCCACCCGTGGCAATCTGGCGCTTCGTGAATACGATGAAGGCAACGGTCTGGAGAAATTCAACCCGCTTGCCGACTGGTCTGAAAAGGAAGTCTGGACCTATATCAAGCAGCACAACGTGCCTTATAACGCCCTGCACAACAAGTTTTTCCCGAGCATCGGCTGCGCCCCCTGCACGCGGGCCATTTCACTTGGTGAAGATGTCCGCTCCGGTCGTTGGTGGTGGGAAGACCCAACGTCCAAGGAATGCGGATTGCACGTCAAGGGCTGATAGTTTTCACGGATCTTTTCCGCTTCATCCCGGCCAAGAGTCGAGCCGCTTAAGTTGCGCTCGACTCGGCGTAAGGAAAAACCACAGTGATCACCGTGCCACTTCCCGAAGCCAGCGTGTCCAGAGAAATCGTCGCTCCGTGTTGCTTGGCGACCTCCCGAACAATGGCGAGGCCAAGGCCGTTGCCCTCAGCCGCCTGACCTGCCAGACGAGTGTAGGGTTCAAATATTTTGTCGCGCATGTTTTCCGGAATCATCGCGCCTTCGTTGGCAATCGAGAAAAAAATCTCTTCACCCTTGCGCTGCAAGCTGACACGTATTGTGCTATCGGGACTTCCATAGCGCGACGCGTTGTCAAACAGGTTGCGAAACAACTGATGCAGTTTGAGCTCGTCGCCAAGCACACAGGCGTCGCTGGTATTTAGTCCGTCCGTCTCGATATGCTGCCCACGCGTAGCAAGAACTGGTTCTTGCTGGGCGAGAATCTCCTGCAGGATTTCTGACAGGCAAATGCGGCGCAATATCTCATGGTCAACACCGCTTTGGGTACGGCTCAAAATCAGCATCTGATTTGCCAGACGCAGGCTTCTGTCGAGACCCTTGATCAAATTCTTTGTTGAGCGCTGACGCTGCTCCTCGGTTTCCGCGCGAACCAGGTTGTCAGCATGAATTTTCAGGGCCGCCAGCGGCGTACGCAATTCATGGGCTGCGGCATCGGTAAATCGCCGCTCTCGAGCCAACGCCTCCTTGATCCCCGACAACAACGCATTTAGGGCTTTGATCACCGGCGCCATCTCGCGCGGCACATCATCAATTTTAATTTCCGAGAGCGACTCCGGGCTTCGTTTACCTATCCCCTCGGCCAGCTCAGTCAGAGGATTCAAACCGAAACGCACGACCAGATTGGCCACCAGCAAAAGAGCAAGGGAACCGATAATCAGCGGTGTCATCACCGCCACGGCAATATCGTGCGTCAACTCGTCACGAATACCATCCTGCTCGGCAACCTGGACCCAGGCCTCATTGGTGCGCAGGGTAAAAACCTGCCACTTCTCCCCGGCCACAGTCTGCTCTGAAAAACCCTGTTTCCAGACCCCCAACGGCGTATCCGGGGCAGAAAACGAGCGTACCAACAACAGACCATCATCGCGCCATATCTGAAAAGCAATTTTCGCCTCATAGGGATGACCGAATTCGCTGTTATTGGCCACTGGGAGGGCCTCCAGCTCCTTCGGCAACTTGATCACTATGGGCGAAGTCAGGGTTGATTTTGCAACCTGGTTCGCCACCAGAGCTTCGAGAATTCTGGCCGAGGTCGCCAGACGCGCCCCAAAAACCTCATCCGCTTCATGACGACTAACCGAATAGCTGTTCAGCGTCGTATAACCAAGAATGACGACCAGGGCAACGAGCAAGCTGACGATCAGGCGGCTACGAATCGAACTGCTGGCCCCGATTCTCATTTAATGACTTCCGCCTTGAGCGCCGGATCAAGCTGGTAGCCAACCCCTCTGATCGTCTTGATTATTTCCGGATAAAGTTTTTTCCGTAAATGGAAGACATGAACATCAATTGAATTGCTCTCAATATCGCCTTCGTAGCCGTAGACCGCAGCTTCCAGTTGGCCTCGACTCAAAATTTGACTGGGTGCCTCAAACAATTTTCTGAGCAGCATGAACTCGCGGCGCAATATCGTCACAGCCTGTCCGTCCAGCAAAACAGTATGCGATGCCAGATCAAGCGCCAGGCGACCCAATTTGATCTGGTTGCTGGCAACCCCCATGCGCCGTCGTTCAAGGGCATTCAAGCGCGCCAGCAGTTCGTCCAGTTCAAATGGCTTGATCAGGTAATCATCAGCACCAAGGTTGAGGCCGGATACCCGGTCACGCGTACCATCACGCGCACTCAGGATAAGCACTGTCGTCTGGTTACCGCCCTCGCGCAGTTGGCGAAGCACTTCCAGACCATCCATGCCAGGCAGGCCCAGATCAAGAATAATCAGGTCGAAATCGCCTTGTTGCGCACTAGCCAGTGCCAGTTTGCCATCACGCACCCATTCATGGGCATAACGAGCGAACTCTAGGGCATCACTGACGCCGCTACCGAGCAACTCATCATCTTCGACCAGCAAAATCCTCATTTTCTCTTTTTGGCAACCTTGCTCAACAGTTCGTTAATTTCCTTGCGCCGACCTTCATCGGCAAGCGCGCGTCCATCGCGAGGTGCCGCCGCCAGGGCTTTCTTCAGTGCATTTTCAGCGCCGTTCAAATCGCCATTGCGAAACAGAAAATCACCATAAAAATAGTTCGGGTCGATTCCGTTCGGATTCAGGGCCAAACCTTTGTTCAGCATCTCCAGCGCCATTTTGTCATCGCCAAAACCAATCGGCCAGCCCGGCACCTGATAGTACAGCGAACCAAGGCTGGTATAGGCCGAACCATCAAGCGCCTTGGGGTCTATGGCCAACGCATCCTCAAAGGATTTTTTGGCATTTTTTGCCAGACCGAGCGCGCCCAATCCCCCTTTAGCCCCCGCATAGCTTGCTTCAACAATGCCATGCCAGATTGCTGCTGGCGCATGCTTAGGATTTGCCCCCTTGATGCTGGCTGACTCTTTCGCCAACTGTTCGAATGCAGCCTCCTGCTCTTTCTCCGGCATGCGGTACTTAATCTTTTCCCACGAGCTACGCACGCGAACGACATCCTCTGCGACATCAGCCCAGGCAACATTCCCGAAAACAGCCAATGCAATGGCCAAAAAGATTTTATTCATAGTTACCCCTGTAGATTTCAATTTTCAGTTCGGCAGATAGCGCTTGATGACTTCCAGCTGCTTGCCGATTGCGTTGTCGGTAATCTGATAACGCAATCGGTTAATCAGCACAAACAGTTGCTCCGGCCAGCCCAGCACACGTTCGTTCCTGTCACTGCGCAGGAAGTCCATGAATGCCTGTGCGACAACCTTGGGTTCGTCAGCCTGAGTTTTAAGTGCAGCGTTCATTTGATCAACCGCCGAACTGTTGATGCCGGTACGCGTCGCCCTCGGCGCGAAATAGCGAACCCGCACACGACTATCCGACAATTCTCGACGCAAGGCCTGGGTAAAACCGCGCAAGCCGGATTTGGTCGCACAGTAGGCGGCAAAACCGGGATAGCCAATATCGCCAAACACCGATCCAATGTTGACAATTTGCCCATTGGACTGAGCCTGCAGCAAAGGTAAAAATTTTTGACAAAGCAGTATGGGTGAGAGCAAGTTGGTCGTGATCAATGACTCGACAGTATCCATCGGCTGGCTGGCAAAAGCATGAAAGTCGCTGACACCGGCGTTATTGATCAGCAGATTGACGCCACCAGGAAGCGACTTGGCCGCAATCAGCGTGGCCTCCCTGCCGACATCGCTACTGAGATCTGCGGCAATCAGCAAAATTTCCAAATCGGGATGCAGCGCCACCAGTTTTTCACGCAAGGCAGAAAGTTTTTCCGCATTACGTCCAACCAGCAGCATCGCCGAACAGGATGCGGCCAAGGCCAGCGCCAGGCTTTGGCCAATACCACCCGCCGCCCCGGTCAGAACAGCACGATAAGGCTTGGCTTCTGCAACGCTCATACCGGCAACTCCGTTGCCAGTGGCCGAGGCAACGAGCGGAAGATATCTCCGTAAAGCCGATACATGACGTTGGCCGAATGAATGATGCTCTCCTGATCGTCGCGGTCAACGATCTGATTCATCAATTTTTCAAAGAAAACCACGTGTTCAAGATCAAGACTGCCATGTGAGACCAGATAACTGAAGGCACTTGGCGGCAAGTCGAGCTTTTCGCGAATGATCGCCGCCGCATTGGTCGCTATCGCGGTACTCGTTCCCTCAAGCACGTGCACCATGCCAAAGAAAGCCAGCGGGTTCCCGCGATCAATCTGGTGATAGGCATAGGCCACCATGACTTCGGTGGCCAAGGCAGGTTGCCCGACGCGAACCGCCGCCGGATCGCCGCCGCAAGCAGCGATGTCATTCAGAATCCATTCTTCATGACCAATTTCTTCTTCGATGTAGTGAGCAATCGCGCTTCTCAGCGCCGAATATTTCTCGGGCAATCGGCTGCCACAGGCCATCAGCAAAGGAACAGTGTGTTTGACATGGTGGTAAGCCTGGGTCAGAAATGCGACATATTGCTCAAGCGAAATCCGTCCATGCAGCGCGTCTATGATTACCGGCACAGCAAAAAGCGACTGGCGGCTGATCTCTGTTGATTCCTGTAGTTTTTTGAAAAACATCATGACTCCTGTGTCGTCTGCTCAATGGGAGCGTGTACTGAAAAGCGCCCTGCGATGGCAGCGCGCCGGGGACGACCATTTTCCGTGGCCAATCCGTTCACTCTGGTAAATCCTTCGTTGCTGATCGTCCAGTTCGCAATCTGTGCGTAGTCCGGCAGGCGCAAATTGACCTCGGCGACCAGTGCAGCAAGTTGTTCCTGGTCAACCGATGAGGCAATCGGCACCATCACCGCGCTGAGTTGCGGTTCGCCATCGCCCATTACCACCACCTGAGCCAGCAATCCACTCTCCATCAGCAAGCCTTCCGGCCATTCCGGAGATACGTTGCGTCCAAACGAGGTAATCAGCACATTCTTTTTGCGGCCGGTAATTTTTAAAAATCCGTCGCCATCAATTTCACCAAGATCACCGGTTGCTATCCAGGCTTGCGCTGGCAACGCTGTCTCACCCAGCATGCCGGCATAACCACGGCCGCTCACCTCGATTTCGCCATCGCCGATGAGTCGTGCAGCAATCCCCGGCAAAGGCTTGCCCACGCTACCCAGACGTTTTGCCCAGGGCGTGTTCAGGCTAACCACCGAAGCACACTCGGACAGTCCATAACCCTCAAAAACCGGAATACCAACTTTCTCCGCTCGCTCAAGAACGGCAAGCGGTGTCACACCACCACCCACGGCGACAAATTTCAGCGATGCCAGCCTTGGGTCCGCCGGTTTTGCATGCCAGGCCAGCGCCTGCAGCATCTGGGGCAAAAGAATGACGCTTTCTGCCTGATAGCGCGCTATCGCGTCGAGACAACGCTCTGCATCGAAATGACTTGAGCCACTGAGCCCGATCTCGGCCAGAGGCGGCACGAAACATTGCGCCCCAAGCATCAATGGAACGTAAATACCGGCGATGTTTTCAAGCAAAACGGCGAGCGGCAGCAGGCTTAAATGCCTTTTTATCTCCAATGGCCCCAGCACTGCAGCCAATCCGTTAACCGTCGCCAGTTGTTGCTCGACAGTCAGACAGACCCCTTTCGGGTTGCCCGTTGTGCCCGAGGTAAAGGTGATTTTTTGTGTAGCATGCGGCAATAGCACGGGTGGCGTGCCAGATGCCTTGGCCGGCAAATACGGAAAGACCTGGCGGATCGGCAGGATACATCCCTTGTAAAACACATTTTCCATCCCGGTAGCCGCTACCAAATGGGTGATCTGTTCCGAAGAAAAGAAGGCCGGGATTGGCACCTCGCAACGCCCGTCATACAACATGGCGAGATCGGCGAGAACCCACTCGGGAGAGTTATCGCCCACCAGTCCGATGGGTAGCGCCGGGTTGTACTCATCCAGCATCTGCCTGTTTTCCGCCAAGCGGATTGATATCTCAAGCGGGCTAAAGTCACCGGCAGCACCGTCGCTCAGCGCCATGCCATGGTGGCCGGGAATTTCAAACAACTCGGTCATATCACGCAGCAAGAGCCATCGCCTCCGGCTGGCGGCGCGATCCCGCACTGAGATAGCCCAAAAGAATGCTGCCCGCCATGATCTGCGGATGCTTGTCATAATAGCTGCCCCAGCTACGCCCCTGATCCGGCAGGCGCGACGGGTCGGCGGTGGCCAACGAGATCGGCCGCAGATCAAGACGGGCAAATGAATTCAGCAGGGAACGGGTGGCAGTAAAGATAACCCAGGAGAAGCCACTCTCGTAAAGATACTGAATGGCACTGGAAATCAGCATTCGTGCGGCACCTGCGCCGAGCGCAGCCAGGTTGCCTACCTCAACGACCTGATCACGGCTGACCAAGGTGTCCAGCTTGCCGGAAATCTGCTGCTCGACGCTTCCGCCACCGTAATTTTCAACGAACAGGCGATTGCGAGTAGCCGCTGTATACCCAAGCGCAGCAATCCACTCACCACTTGCTCCACGAATACCGAGCAGTGTTTGCGCAAAATGCTGCACTTTCGCACCGTAAGTCTTCTCAAAAACCGTACCGATAAATTTTTCTACTGCCGAACGTTCCGGGTGATCTGTCCCCAGCACTACAAACTGATCTTTTGATTGCGTCATCGCAAAACCCTTTCGGATTACCAATGGCGTGAAGATTACGGTTTGAAAATTATGTGAACATTAAGTGATTGCTGATCGACAAAAATGTTGCGGTCAGCTCAAACCGATGGACTTAGTCCTAAGCCCATCTGCCAAGCAGCCAGCCGCAACCCGCAACTTCATCAGGCGGCAAGCAAAACCCACTTTGCTGCATCGCAGCAAAGTGGTAGTCTCTTGCTTAATAACAAACCGTATCAAGCGAGAACAGCATGAGTGAAGTTGACCTGAAACGTTTTTTCCTCGAGCAGGTCCGCCTGTTTGAAACCTTCTCGGCCGACAAGGTCGAAGAAATCGTCATCAAATCCCGGCTTGCCACCTACGAGGGCAACGAAGCAATCCTCGAAACCGGTGATGACGGCCGCTTTATCGGCGTCGTGATCAGCGGCCACGCCGAAATTTCGATGTCTGACAACACCGGCACGCGCAACGTCATCACCCAGCTTGAGTCTGGCGACGTCTTCGGTGTCATGTCACTGCTGACCGGCGACCGCATCGTTGCCGACGTCATCGCCGGCAACCGTTGCTTCGTGCTGATGATCCCGCAGGAAGTCTTCAATACCCACATCCTGACCAACGCCAAAGCGGTCGGTTATCTCTCCCGCCTGCTCGCTGAACGCACGCGCGCCATGTCGGTTGATCTGGTTACCGCCCAGGCGCGCGCCGTCGCCAAGTCCGACGACCCCTACGCCCTGTCGCTGACCACTAACACGCCGGGCAAGGTGGTGGTGATCAACGTCGGTATCAGCCAGATTCACTTTGGCATTTACGACACCCATGATCTCGGCTCCGACGTCCATGGCATCGTCGACAACACCGACGAAAACACTGCACACATCACGGTCATGGTGGGCCCGCAGGTCAAGACTCAGGAACGCCCGCGCTTCCCGCTGTCCGATCTGTTCAAGGTAATGCAGGAATCCGCTGCTCTGCTCGGTGACTCCTTTGCTTTCCATCTTCAGGACGTCACCGCTGTTGGTCACCGCGTCGTTCATGGCGGCAGCAAATTCCACAGCGCAGCCGTTATCACGCCGGCAGTCATCGCCGATATCGAAGCCCTTTCGATTTTTGCCCCACTGCACAACCCGGTCAATGTGGACGGCATTCGCGAGGCAATGAAGCAGTTCCCGCACCTGCCGCATGTCGCCGTTTTCGACACTGCCTTCCACCAGACCCTGCCGCCCTACGCCTACCTCTACGGCCTGCCTTACGACCTTTACAAGAAGGATGGGATTCGTCGCTACGGTTTCCACGGCACCTCGCACCGCTACGTTTCGCTGAAGTCGGCTGAAGTACTCAAGCGCCCGCTTGGCGAGCTGGAGATTGTTTCCTGCCACCTCGGCATCGGTGCCTCGCTGTGCGCCATCGATCACGGTCGTTCGGTCGATACCACGATGGGCATGACGCCGACCGATGGTCTGATCATGCCCAGCCGTTCCGGCAGCATTGACCCGGCGGTGATGATTCACCTGATGGAAGAGTACGGCATGACGCCGGAACAGCTGTCCACCATGATCAACACCGAGAGCGGCCTCAAGGGCATCTCCGGCATCTCCAGCGACATTCACGAGATTGAAGCCGCCGCCCACGACGGCCACCACCGCGCCCTGCTCGCCCACAAGGCGTTCTGCTATCAGGTACGGAAAAATATTGGCGCCTACGTCGCAGCAATGGGCGGGATTGATGTCCTGGCCTTCACCGGCGACATCGGCGAAACCAGCGCCACGGTGCGCAGCCTGGCCTGCCAGGGCCTTGGCTACATGGGCATCAAGCTCGACGAGGAAAAGAATCGCAACCTCAGCCAGCTCACCACGCACGCCGTCATTTCCACCGACGATTCGCCGGTCACCATCCTCGTCGTTGCCAACGACGACGAGCGCCTGGTCGCCTGGGAATCCCTGCGCGCCATCGAACGCAACCAGTTGCTGCTCGAAGCCAGGGCCGACGAACCGCCCGCCATCCCGGTCGAAATCTCTGCCCACCACCTGCACCTCTCGCAAGCCGATGTCGAAGCCCTCTTCGGCCCCGGCCACCAGCTCACGCCGATGCACGAACTCTCGCAGCCCGGCCAGTTTGCCTGCGAAGAAAAAGTGCACCTGGTCGGCCCCAAGGGACGCATCGCCAACGTTCGCGTGCTCGGCCCCACCCGCAAGGAAACCCAAGTCGAAATCGCCATGACCGAGCAGTTCAAGCTCGGCGTCCAGCCGCCGATCCGCCAGTCCGGCGATCTCGCCGGCACCCCCGGCATCACCCTCGAAGGCCCCTACGGCAGCACCGTCATCGAGCGCGGCGTCGTCTGCGCCCAGCGCCACATCCACATGTCGCCGGAAGACGCCATGCGCTTCCGCGTGCGCGACAACTACGTCGTCCGCGTCCGCATCGAAGGCGAACGCGAACTCATCTTCGGCGACGTCGTGGTCCGCGTGAATCCGGCTTTCCGCCTCGCCATGCACATCGACACCGACGAAGGCAACGCTGGCAACATCCAGACCGGCATGCTTGGCTACATCGAGGAAATCCAGAGCCGGCACTGAGCGGCGCACAGCTTCAATTCAGCAAGTGCCTCTGGTCGGGCCGCCCGGCGTGCCAATGCCGGCGCCTGCGTGCTAGCATGGGAAGGGTTTTCGCACCCGCCCATTGCCTTCTCGCGGCGCCAACGATCATTGGAGATGACGAAGATGCACAGACGAACGCTGCTTAAATGCGCGCTGCCGCTGGTGGTGGCCGCCACAACCGGGCTAACGGCTCAAGCTGCGATGGCAGAAACGGTCAGCGACCTCGAAGCCCGCGCTCGTAAGGCACTCAATCGGCTTACGGCCGAAGTGCCGGCGGCCCGGACGCTGGCCAACGAAGCGAAAGCAATCCTCGTCTTCCCCCGGATCACCCGCGTCGGCCTGGTGTTCGGCGGCCAGCACGGCGAGGGCGTGCTGTTCCGCGACGGTCATGCTTCCGATTACTACTACAGCATCCTCGGCGCCTCCTGGGGATTGCAGGCCGGCGCACAGCAGTTCGGCTACGCCATGTTCCTGATGACCGACGCGGCAATCGACTCGCTGTCCAGCGCCTCGGGTATGGAGATCGGCGTCGGCCCCACTGTCGTCGTCGTCGACCGGGGTACCGCCGCAAACCTCACGACCACGACCACGCGCAGCGACATCTACGCGTTCGCCTTCTCTCAGCGCGGATTGATGGCCGGGCTCGGGCTACAGGGCAACCGCATCGCCAAGGTTCCGCGCCGCTGACCTAACGCATCACGGAATCGGGCGTCCAAAGTTGCGACCTGCCTGAGCGGTGTTCGTTATGTGCTTTCGCATGCGCGACAACTACGTCGTACGCGTCTGCATCGAAGGCGAACTCATCTTCGGCGACGTCGTCGTACGCGTAAACCCCACCCTACGCCTCGCCATGCACATCAACACCGACGAAGGCAATGGCGGCAACATCCACAACGGAGCCCTCGGCCACATCGGGTAAAATCAGAGCCGGCATTGAGCTGCGAACTGCCAGAATGTACCGAATAGCCAGTTTGTCCGGCCCTTTTTTGACTCGAGGGTGTTCGTTTCCTCTGAAACCAAAAATTATCGCTAGCAACGCGTGCGCACGTTTACGAATTGATCGAAATACACACGATCATTCAACGTGAAATCACTTTCCAAGCGACAGCGCCAATTTCACCACTTCGGCCTGGCGCCGAACACCGGTCTTCTTGAACACCTGCTTCAACCTGTCCCGCATTGTATGCACGCTCAGTTGCTGCATGGCCGCCATCTGCGACAGGGTATGACCATGGGCAAGACCCTCGACCAGACGCAATTCGGAAGGGGTCAGGCAATACAGCGCACGCAACGCCTCAAGGTCGATACATGGAACGGACTCGAGTTCCTCAACAAATACAATCGCAACCGGAACTCCTTCGTGCGTGCGATAGGCATTCTCGTCAGACAGTCGTGAGGCTGTGAGGTAGAGGAGCGGCGAACCCTTGCCGCAGAGAAGTAGCATGCCGTTCGTAAAGTGCTCGGCAGGAACTACCGTTCCTTGCAGAGTGCCGCTCAGCCACTGTCGTAGCGCCAAATCACTTCTTGGTTCACGCGCGACCAGACGCCGCAAACCATCAAGATTCACAACCTCCAGTACACTAGTTGCGGAAACCATCTCTCTGGCCCGCCTGTTTGCATGGATCACCTGCCCCTCGGCACCGAGAAGAACAATACCGCGTTCAATCTGATCAAGCGCCGCCAAGGATGCAGCTGCACGGCTTTCGGCCACTCGCAACTGATACATGACACCCAGGGCTCGCGACAGGTGCGGCACCAGCAGCCGCATTGTCTCCTTGGCAACGCTATCGAAGACCGGCGCCTGCAAACCGCCGTAGACCGACAACACGGTAGCAGGCAAGTTGGCGTTTTCTGTTCCAAAGATAGCTGCCGTGCACAGCCGTGAAATCCCGGCGGGCTGCAGGAATCCCTTGAAATAGGAACTCTCCAGCAGTGCAGCACGCGGAACCAACTCCTCGTCGCTTACCACCTCACCAGTCTTGAAGCGCCCAAGGGTAACACCGGCTTGGGTCCAGATGTCCAATTGATGAAAATGCTCAGCGTATTGGCTCAACGTATGGGCTGAAAGCTGAAAGGAAGCTACGAAACCGTTCGATCCAGTTGGGTCAAGCGGTGTAAACAACAGTCCTGCCGAGCCTCCGAGCCTACCGACTATACGCGCTACCACATCCGGCCACAGCGCAGGGCGCAAGGCAGCATCATAGATCGCGCCAACAAGCACATCGATGCAATCGCCATCCGTATTGAGAGGCATGCCATTAACCCTCCGGTTCAAAGAATCCAGTGTTTTTCATCACCCCGCCAGCCATCCATGCCGGCGTGTTGAGGATGGCGCGCACGAGATCTGGCTGACCGGCGGTTTCGGTCTTGGCGAATACCGACTTCAAACGATCGCGTGCCGTTGATTCGCGAATACCTAGGCAGGCGGCCGCAGCAGCCAGCGTATCGCCGGCCACCAGCCGCTCCGCCAGCCTGGCCTCGCCTGCCGTCAGGCCAAACAAGCGCTGCAGGATCTCTGCGGGAGTTTCCAGCGGCCGGTCGGGATCGCCGATAAAGCATACCACCCGTGGCACCGCCAGCAGATTTGGCAGCCCTTCACCAAGGTCTTGCCAAAGTCGGCTAAGCAGGCAACTGAACGCGGATCGGCCTGAGGGCCGCTCAACCGCCAGCGCCCTTTGCTTGCCGTCTTCCGCCACCTCGCGCAACAGGCCGGTGAGTAGATCAAGGCCACTGCGGCGAAAGGCTCGCAACACACCCGCCTCCACGCTCAAACCATCGCGTCGCCCAAGCAGGTCACGCGCAGACCCGTTGGCGAACTCGACCACGCCGCCCGCGCCGAGAATCACGATCCCGGTCGGCAGTGATTCCAGCACGGCATAGGCATCGTGACGCCGGCCATCGACCTGTCCCAGTCTGTTCTGGATCGCCAGTGCGCGACGAAGATGCGGCACAAGTTCGCCCAGATCGGCGACATCGCTCGGTGAAAATTCACCGTACTCGGCTTGGCGCTGAAAACCAAGACCCGAAAAGGCTGCGCCAGTCTCCGGAAGGGTCACCATCATGCTGTACTCGACACCGAAAGGCTGCAGCATTTCTCGATAGGCTACCGATGCATGCAGTTCCGCAGTCGTTAGAATCTGACGACAATGAAAGGGGCGATTTGGGTGCGCGAAGCTATAACGTAAACGTGGATCCACGGTACGCGACCCAATCAACGCCTGCATCCTCTCGCCACGCACCTCTGTTGGCACATTAGCGTAACCGGTCAGCAAGGCCAGCGAACGTCGCGAATCATCCGGATCATAGCGAATGAAGTTCGCGCCGAAAGCATCGAAATATCTTGCCGCAGCCTCTAAGAACCTGCACCAGTGCCTCGGATCAGCCGCAGCGTCATAAAGCAGGCCCACCAGATCGAGCAAGGCACGTGAGTCTCGACGCCCAATGGATTGGTCTGGTGCCATTGTTTCCTCCTGGGACTTCATCAGCCTGTTACCCTCAAATGGGGGTGTCGACCGCTTTGTCAGAATGCGCATCCGGCAACCTGAAAATCCACGACCGGCTGCCGCTAACGCCCTCTACCACTGGAGCCTCTTTCTCTTGGCATAGTAGGTGCTTGTCATGAATATGGCAACAAGCCACTCAATCGGGATGTTCACTCATCCAAACCAGAGGTTTCAAGAGTACGACTTATCGCCACACTCATTGGAGACAATAGTCATGAACAACCAGCCACTAGCAACGCTCCGCACGGCCAGTGCCGCGCTCGTATCCATCCTGATCCAGCTTGGCCAACCCGCCCAGGCCGTACCAATCGACATCAACGTAATCCGGTCTGAGGTCTATAACGACCGCATCGGCAATAGCCGCTTCTTCCTCGGCCCCAATACGGATCGGATAAGAATTTCAGCCTATGTGCAACCATCGCCGGATTCTGACTATTCCGGCTTGAGTACCAATGGCGCAAGCACTCAACTTAGCTTCACCCATTCAGCGCTGGGTGGAGCAATCCAGAACATGACGTACGTCGGCCCCCAATCCCCCAGAGGAGGCGGACTCAACGAATATACTTATTCCGTGGATCGCGCGAATTCCTTCATTGCAGCGCGGCTCAACGCGTTTGACGCCTCGCCGTTCGTTATCACCGCCGTCAATCCTCTTGCTCCCACGCAAACCTCACTGGCGTTCAATGCACCCGATTACGACAAGAATGCCATGCCCGGATTCGTTACCGCCATGAGGGTCACGACTGGACTGACGCCGACACTGGAATGGAATGCGCCAACAAGCGGTGCGGCCCCAAGTAACGTGCAGATACAGTTTCGCCGGATCGATGCCGAAACGCCGGATCGTAGCCGGATCACTGCCGCCACACTTGTACAGATCACCAACCTATCTCCAACAGCAAACAGCTACACGGTTCCGGCCGGCTTGTTGACCCAGGGAGTGCGGTACGAAATCTCGGTCCAGATGGACACCAGGAACTCTGGCGTACTGCAAGGCAGATCGCGTACCTTTTTTGAATACACACCGTTGGCAAATGGCGCGGCGAACGTCGCCGTCTACCTTCCCAGCACGAACGGCAATGGTCAATGGAAGTTTGATCTACCGGTAGCTGCAAACCAACAGATCGCTCTGGATCCGATAGTCGCCGTCGGCTATGACTACCAAATTGGCGCCGGCGACCCTCGGTTCGCCAGCGTGCTGCTGCCAAACATCGGTGACGGCCTATTCGATCTGTATCTGTTCGACGGAAGCAATTGGAATTTGCAAACTATTTTGGCTGCCGGTCAGCAGTATTTCTTCGGTGGAAACGGTGTCGACCGCTTCCGCGTACTCGGCATCGAGCCTGATGCCGGCATCGACCCGTCCGACACGACTGCTTTCATCACCACTGTAAGTTTCACCGATTCCGGAAGATTCACCGGTACGATGACGCCGATTACGGTGGAAGTGCCGGAACCAGCAACTTTGCTTTTATTAACCGTCGGAATGATGGTTTTCGGTATCCGTAGGCATATTGATCAAAAGGCGCGCACGGGCACCTGAACCGTCGACCTAATCTTCAGGCGGACAATCGGGCGCGAATTTTCCGCCTAAAAATATCGTTGTGGATAGGCATAACCATTATTGCCCCTTTTTCACTGTCGACCGCAACAGGCACTAAAACGCTTTTCAACGCTCCGCCGCCCGCTCGATTTTGACCCCGCGCGCCGCTACCAACGCCTGTGAGCGGAAGGCCTGGTGCAGGGCGTTGACCCAATCCACGTAGGCGCGTGTTTCGTCATAGGGTGGCACCGTATTCCCGTACTGCTGCACGGCGCCTTCGCCAGCGTTGTAGGAAGCCAGAACGAGAGGCAACTGGCGCGGGTAGAGCTTGAACAGATCGGCCAGATAGCGCGCCCCGATGCGGATATTGAGCTTCGGATCGCGCAGCTTTTCTTCGACCGGGCGTTTGCCGTCGCCGGCCAGCCCGTAGCGTTCCGCCGTGCCCGGCATGATCTGCATCAGCCCGACGGCGCCCTTGGGTGAAACGGCGTCCGGATTGAATCCCGACTCGGCGGCCACAACGGCCTTGAGCAGCGAGAGGTCGACGGCAAACTCGACGCTTGCCGCCTTCAACAGCGGTTCGTAAAGCTTCAGGTTCGGGTGCGCCAGCAAGTGCTCTTTCAGCGCCGCCCGGGTGGAGCCGTCGCCGCCCAGGCTCAGCATGCCGAAGCGGTTTCCCTTGGTCAGCAACTGGTAGCGCTCGTCGATCTTGGTCGCTGAAAAATGCGCCCCGCCCTGCGCGTCGATATAGCCGTAGATATCCGCACGGCTTTGGGCTGAAGCGAGGCTCAATACAAATAGCGCGAAAGCGAATCTAAAACGGGGCATCGGTTCTCTGCAATGAGCGTTCACTCCTGAAAAAACCCGGCCAGCGCGGATTGGCCGTAACGCTTGAAAAGTCGCCGTGATCGGAGCATGGTCGCAGCATTGTCCAAGCTGCCATCCCGCGAGGTCAAGCAGCGTGACCACGAAACAGCACCCGAAAACAGAATCCCGGCTATTTTTTAGCGCTGGTTATTGATGCTTGCGTTTCCCTGAAGCCTGCCTATAGTATGAAGATTCCATCGGCAAATGACCGGTGCATCTTTTCCCTGTAATCAATAGGGGATTCCTTCTTCCCAATTCAGGAGAACGTCATGACCATTCTCGTCGGCGGTACGGAAAAGCGCATCGGCATGGCGCTCTCGGGCGGCGGTTTCCGCGCCGCAGCCTTCCATCTCGGCGCCTTCCGCAAACTGCATCAACTCGGCCTGCTCTGGAAACTCGACCTGCTGACCTGTGTCAGCGGCGGCAGTATCGCCGGCGCCTTCCTGGCCAGCCACTGGGGCGAAGAAGATGCACTGGACAAGCTCGATCATTACCTGCGTACCAGCTCCATCGCCGTCTCGTCGGTGATCGGCGGCGTGCTTGACCCCTTCCACAGCCGTCTCGACAAGCTGGCCGCAACCTACGAGCGCGATCTCTACGGAAAACGCACGCTGGGTTCGCTACAGAACGGCCCGCGCCTCTACCTCAACTCGACCAACCTGGCCACCGGCAACATGTTCTTCTTCGTCGCAGGCGGGGGCAGTACCGGCAAGGCCGAAATGGGCGAATGGGAACTCGGTTCAACAGACGCGGCCAATTTTCCCGTCAGTCGCGCCGTCGCCGCCTCGTCGGCCTTTCCGCCGGTCTTTCCGCCGCTGCGGGTCGACCAGACACAATACCCGGCGGCGGGCGTGGACTACGTTACCCTCTCCGACGGCGGCGTCTATGACAACCTCGGGGTCAACCCCCTGCTGCGCAAACGCAATGCCCTCGACTACCTGATCGTCAGCGACGGCGGCAAGCCGTTCTCCATCAACGAGCGGCCGACAGAATCCGGCACCGCCGTGCTGGTTGCCGCCATCGACATCCTGATGGAACAGGTTCGCGGGCTACAGTTCAAGCGGCTGGAACTGAATGCCGCTGCCGGCGGCGCCAAGCCGGTATGGTTCTCGATCGACAGCGAAATCGGCGAGGAACGCGAGGGCGATGCCGCCTTTGCCTCGGCGATCAAAACCAACCTGACCCGACTTTCCGCACCGGAAATGGCTGTGCTCGGCCGCCATGCCGGCGCCCTGATGAACCACCGGCTGCAAACCTACGTTCCAGAAATTCTGGGCAGCTGAGCGGCGAAACGGCGAGACACCAGCATGAATCGCGGCCGCAACGAACCCTTCACCGACCTCTGGCTCCGGCCGCTGCTCGATCTCGCCGAAAACGCCCCGCCCGAAGTCCGGCTTGCCGCGATGACGGCGGGGGCCCGCTTCCCCTTCGGGCCTGTCGCATGGCAGAA
>CAXYZX010000045.1:0-17159 GCA_964293845.1 uncultured Dechloromonas sp. | reverse complement strand
AGCGGCGGGCGCCATTGACATCCTTGCCGACACCAGGAATCAGGACCAGCGCGAGTAGCACGACGCCGGCCATGAACAGATAAGGCGAGTATTTCTGCCACAAGCTGAGCGGCACCTGAAAGGCAACAGCAGCGGCTACCATGCCGATACACAGGAAAATACCGTGGCGCACCAGATAGTAGGCCGGCTGATGTCCGGTGAATCGCCCACCCTCGGCTATTGCGATGGACGATGAATAGACCATCACCATGCCGGTGAACAGCAGAATAAGGACACTCCACAGCAGGGCGTAGTCGATTTCGTCAACCTGGCGGCGCGGCGCATCGAGGGCTTTGATCATCATGACGAAAGGCCCCGCACCGCATCGATGAAAACCTGCGCCCGATGTGCGTAGTTGCGGTACATATCAAGGCTGGCACAGGCCGGCGAGAGCAACACACAATCGCCTGACTCGGCCTGGGCAGCCAGCCAGCGCACGGCGTCTGCCATATCGCCCAGAATTCGGGTCGGTACACCGCTACCCTCTAGTGCCATACCAATCGCTGCTGCGTCGCGCCCGATCAGCGCGATGGCACGACCATGCTTTTCGAGAGCGGCTTTGAGCGGTGAAAAATCCTGCCCTTTGCCGTCGCCGCCAAGCACGATGGCAACCTTGCGCCCCATCCCTTCAATCGCTGCAAGGGTTGCACCAACATTGGTGCCCTTGGAATCATCGACGTAGATAACGCCGTTTATCTCGGCCACGGTTTCGACACGATGCGGCAAACCGGCAAAGGATTTAAGTGATTCGATCAAGCGTGAAGACTCAACCCCAAGCGCCTCGCACAAAGCCAGTGCGGCCATGGCGTTGGCCGCGTTGTGTAAACCAGCCAGTTTCAGCGCGTCGACCGCGACAAGCGCCTGTTTGCCTTTGCAGATTGCGCCATCGACCAGACCAAAATCGAGGGCGCGTGGTGCTGCATTGAGCCCGAAGGTGACAATCTTGCGGCCACAGCGCCCATTGGCCATCGACCAGTCATCGTCACGATTGAGAACCATGACGCCCTTGCCCTTGAAGACCCGCGACTTGGCGGCTGCATATTCGGACAGGCTGCCGTCGTAACGATCAAGGTGGTCTTCGGAGATATTGAGTACCGTCGCGGCAGCGGCATGGAGATGATGTGTCGTCTCGAGCTGGAAGCTGGACAGCTCGACCACCCAGACCTGCGGCAAAGCCCCGGCATCCTGCGCATCCATCAGTGCATCGAGGGCTGACGGAGAGATGTTGCCGCAAGCGATGGCCGCAACGCCAGCGCCGTTCAGCAGATGGGCGGTCAAGGCGGTGGTCGTCGTCTTGCCATTACTGCCGGTGATGGCAATGATCTGCGACCCCGGCACCTGTTCGCGTACACCGGCGGCAAACAACTCAATTTCCGAGACTATTGGGACGTTGACCGCAACAATCTGCGGCGTCGCCTTGGGTACACCCGGCGACAGAGCCACAAGATCGATTCCGGCCAAGGTGGCATCGACAAATGGCCCGGCGATCAGTTCGGCACCCGGTGCAACACGCTGCAGTGCATCGACGTTCGGCGGGTTGTCGCGCGAATCGGCGACACGGACGAACGCGCCCTGACGATGCAGCCACTTGGCCATCGCCAGTCCGGACTCACCGAGCCCGACAACCAGAACGCGTTTTCCCCTGAGGTCCATTAGCGTAACTTGAGCGAAGATAGCCCGACCAGCACGAGCATGATGGTGATGATCCAGAAGCGGACGACGACCTGCGTCTCCTTCCAGCCAGTTTGTTCAAAGTGGTGATGCAGCGGCGCCATGCGCAGGATGCGGCGGCCCTCGCCGAATTTCTTCTTGGTGTATTTGAAGTAGCCAACCTGCAGCATGACGGACAGGGTTTCGACAACGAAGACACCGCCCATGATCAGCAGCACAATTTCCTGACGCAGGATGACGGCGACGGTACCGAGTGCCGCACCCAGTGACAGCGCACCAACGTCACCCATGAACACTTCGGCCGGATAGGCGTTGAACCACAGGAAGCCCAGACCGGCCCCGGCAATCGCCCCAAGCAGGATGCACAGTTCGCCAGCGCCCGGCACGTAAGGGATGAACAGATATTTCGCCAGCACGGCGTGGCCGGTAACGTAGGCAAAAATGGCGAAGGCAGCGGCGATCATCACCGTCGGCATGATGGCCAGGCCATCGAGACCATCGGTCAGATTTACCGCATTGCTGGTGCCGACGATGACAAAGTAAGTCAGCGTGATGAAACCAATGATCCCCAGCGGGTAGGCAATCGTCTTGAAGAAGGGAACAATCAACTCGGTTTGCGCACCGGACTTGGCCGAGTAAGCCAGAAACAGCGCAGCGCCCAGACCCAGCACTGACTGCCACAGGTATTTCCAGCCGGCCGACAAACCTTTCGGGTCGCGGTAAACCACTTTTTTCCAGTCGTCGTACCAGCCGACGATGCCAAAGCCCAAGGTAACCACCAGCACGGTCCACACGTACTTGTTGCTCAAATCACCCCACAACAAGGTGGTGATACCGATGGAAATCAGGATCAAGACGCCGCCCATGGTCGGCGTGCCGGACTTCACCAGGTGCGTCTGCGGACCATCGGTGCGCACCGCCTGGCCAATCTTTTTCTCGGCCAGCCAGCGAATGACCCGCGGGCCGGCGGCGAAGGAAATCAACAAGGCGGTCATCGTCGCCAGCACGGTGCGCAGCGTGATGTAGTTAAAGACGTTAAAAAAGCGAACGTCTTGAGCCAGCCATTGGGCCAAGGCGAGCAGCATCAGTTTTTCTCCTCGGGGACGACGGGTGCTGCCAGCGCATCGGCCACTCGTTCCATTTTCATAAAACGTGACCCCTTGATCAGCACGGTAGTTTCTGGCCCCAATTCCTTGTCGACCGCAGCAATCAGCTTTTCAATATTGCAATAATGCCTGGCACCTTCGCCAAAGTTGCGCACCGCCTGCTGAACAGCATCGCCCAGCGCAAACAGACGGTCGATGCCCTGGCTCTTGGCATAGCCGCCGATTTCATCGTGATACTGACCGCTGGCCTCGCCAATTTCGCCCATGTCACCCAAGACCAGCAATTTGCGGCCGATGGTGGCGGCCAGGACATCAATCCCGGCGCGCACCGAATCCGGATTGGCGTTATAGGTATCGTCGAGCAGTTCGGCACCCTTGTTGCCGGCACGGCGCTGCAAACGGCCCTTGACTCCTGCAAAGTCCTCCAGCCCGGCGACCACAGCACTCAAGGGGACCCCGGCGGCGAGACAGGCAGCGGCTGCAGCTACTGCATTGCGTGCGTTGTGGCGCCCGGGAACCAGCAAGCGAATGGCTGCCTCACCCTCGGCGGCACTCAACTCCAGCGCCGTCTCCAGGCCATGCTGGCGCACCTTGCCATGCACATCGGCAGCGCGATCAATGCCAAAGCTGCGAACCTGATGCGGTGCCGCCATCTCGCGCCAAAGAGCGCCGTAGCTGTCATCGACATTGATCAGCGCAACGCCCGCTGACTGCAGACCACCAAAGATGCTGCCCTTTTCCCGGGCCACCTCATCCATGTCGCCCATGCCTTCGAGATGGGCGCGCTGCGCATTGGTCAGAAGCGCGACAGTCGGTGCGCCAATCTCGGCCAGGTAGGCAATTTCACCCGGATGATTCATGCCCATTTCAATGACGGCAGCCCGATGCGTGGCGTTCATGCCCAGCAGGGTCTGCGGCAGACCAATATCGTTGTTCAGGTTGCCGCGCGTCGCCAGAACGTCGTCGCCAAACTGCGCCTTGAGAATGGCGGCGATCATTTCCTTGGTCGTTGTCTTGCCATTGGAGCCGGTTACGGCAATCACCGGCAGCGTGAAACTGGCGCGCCAGGCAGCGGCGAGACGCCCCAGGGCGAGCCGGGTATCGGCAACGACAATCGCTGGAACACCAGCCGGCAGCTTGCTTTCGTCAGCCACCATTAACGCTGCGGCGCTGAGTGCGGCAGTTTCGAGAAAATCATGGGCATCGAAGCGTTCACCGCGTAAGGCGATAAACAGCTGGCCGGCAGCAATCGCGCGGGTATCGGTAGTGACACCGGCGAGCGCGACATCGGGGCCAGTCAGGCGGCCATCTACCGCTAGTGCAACTTGCGAAAGCAGCCAGTTCATGCGGCAACCTCCTGTGACTTTGCGCGACGCAGCATCAGTGCCGCCTGCGCCTGTTCGACATCGGAGAAGGGATAGCGCACCCCGGCGATTTCCTGATACGACTCATGGCCCTTGCCGGCGAGGAGGATCACGTCGCGCTCATCGGCTTCGAGAATGGCGCGGCGGATGGCAGCGGCGCGATCAACTTCAATTTCGGCATGGCTCATTCCGGAAACAATGTCATCAATAATGGCTTGCGCCGCTTCGCTGCGCGGGTTGTCGCTGGTCACTAGAACGCGATTGGCATTGGCGACAGCCAACTCGCCCATCTGCGCCCGCTTCCCCTTGTCACGGTCACCGCCGCAGCCAAACACAACGACCAGACTGCCGCCACGCGGTTTTGCCACATCACGCAAGGCGCCCAAGGCATTCTCGAGCGCATCCGGCGTGTGCGCATAATCGATCACGACCAACGGCTCACCAGTGCCACCAACCCGCTCCATACGGCCCGGTGGCGGTGTCAATTCAGAAAGGCGGCGGGCTACTTCGGCCGGTTGCACCCCGGCATCATTCAGCACAGCGGCTACCGCCAGCAGATTGGAAATGTTGTAACGACCGAGCAGGGCCGTATCAACCGTAGCGCGCCCGTTGGGCAGGACAACTGTAAAGCGCTGGCCGAATGGCGTATCGACCAAGTTTTCGGCACGCACCAAGGCGGGAAAGAGACGTTTTTCATCACCGATGCCGTAACCCAACACACGCATGGCCGTTGTCTCACGCATCAATTTGAGTCCAAGCTCATCGTCAAGATTGATGATCGCCGTGCGCAAACGCGGCCAGCTAAAGAGCTTTTCCTTGGCGGCAGCATAGGCTTCCATACTGCCGTGGTAATCGAGATGATCGCGGGTAAAGTTGGTGAACACCGCGACATCAACCCGCGCACCGTTCATGCGCCCCTCTTCGATACCGATTGAGCTGGCCTCAAGTGCACAAGCCGCAGCACCCTGCTCGCGAAACTTGGCGAGGTAACGCATCAGGGTGGTTGCTTCCGGTGTCGTGAAGCCGGTTTCCTCCAGTGCGTTCGGAAAGCCGGCACCCAGCGTACCGATAATCGCGCAGGGCTTTGGATAGGCCTGGGCAATACATTGGCTGATGGTTGTCTTGCCATTGGTCCCGGTAACAGCAATCAGCGACAGCCCTTCGCTTGGATGCCCATAGACGGCGTGCGCCAGCGGTCCGGCCAGGGCGCGCAGCGCGTCCACCGACAGATTGGTTGCGGTCAACGCCGGATTCCAGGCGAAATTTTCGCCTGGCTGCCAGAGCACGGCGACCGCACCGCGTTGCAGCGCATCGGCGATGTAGCGACGGCCATCGGCCAAGTCACCCGGATAGGCAAGGAAAATATCCCCCGGCACGACTTGACGGCTATCGTCGGCGACACCCGTTGGACTTACCCCCATCGCCTCCAGGCGATCAAGAATGGTGCGCGGCGTAATCATAGACGCCCCTTTGCCACAGAAGCCGCCGCCACTTGAATCGGCGCATCCGGAGGAATACCAAGAGTCCGCAACGAGGCGCCCATTACCTGCGCGAACACTGGCGCCGCAACATCGCCACCATAGTGCTTGCCAGCGCTTGGCTCATCAATCATCACGGCAACGATAAGACGGGGGTCGGAGATCGGTGCGATACCGACGAATGACGAAACATACTTATTCGCGTAGTTGCCGGCCTCAAGCTTGTGCGCCGTACCGGTCTTGCCACCCACACGATAGCCCGGTACGCGCGCCTTCGGTGCCGTACCCTCGGGACCAGCTGCCATTTCCAGCATTGCCCGCAACTCGCGAGCGGTCTGCGCAGAAAATACCGGCGCACCGTGAACTACAGGCTCTCCAGTTTTCATCAAGGACAAGGGCACCAGATCGCCATCACGTGCAAAGACCGAATAGGCCCGCGCCAACTGGATCAGACTGACAGAAATACCATGTCCGTAAGACATCGTCGCCTGCTCAATCGGCCGCCAGCTTTTCCATGGCCGCAGGCGCCCGGTCACTTCACCCGGGAAGCCCAGTTGCGGCATCTGACCAAAGCCGACAGCATCAAGCATTTCCCACATTTCCTTGGGCGGGAAGGAAAGCGCCAATTTACTGGCGCCAACATTGGATGACTTCTGAATCACCTGAGCCACCGTCAGTGCGCCATGCGGATGGGCATCAGAGATCGTCGCACTACCAATGGTCATCCGCCCCGGGGCGCAATTGATCACGCTGTCGTAGCGAAACTTCCCCTTATCCAGCGCCATCGCCGCTGTAAACGGCTTCAGGGTCGAACCGGGCTCGAAGGTATCGGTCACAGCACGATTGCGCAACTGGGCGCCAGAAAGATTGTGACGATTATTCGGGTTGTAGGTTGGCAAATTGGCCAGCGCCAGAATCTCGCCAGTTTTGGCATCAAGCACAACAACACCACCAGCTTTAGCCTTATTCTCTTCGACCGCCTGCTTTAACTGACTGTAGGCAAGGTATTGCACCTTGGAGTCCAAGGCCAGACGAATTTCCTTGCCATCCTGCGGCGGCTTGATCGAACCCACATCCTCAACGATGCTGCCACGCCGGTCACGGATCACGGTGCGATTACCGGCGTGCCCCAACAGGCTTTGCTGGAAGGCCAGCTCAACCCCTTCCAGCCCCTTGTCGTCAACGCCAGTAAAGCCCACGATGTGAGCGGTCATGTCACCCGTTGGGTAGTAGCGACGATATTCCTTTTCCTGATGCACCCCGGGAAACTTCAGGGCCATGATGCGATCCGCTGTTTCTGGTGGCACCTGGCGCTTGACGAAAATAAAGGTTTTGTCAGAGGCTATCTTGCCATCCAGCTCGCGCACGGTCATATCCAGCAAACCTGCCAATTGCTGCTTCTGTACCAGCGGCATGACCCGCGCGTCCCCTGGAATCGCCCAGATCGACTTCATCGGCGTAGACACGGCCAGCATGTCGCCATTGCGATCAGTGATCTTGCCACGCGAGGCAGAGACTTCAATATCACGACGGTAACGCGAGTCGCCTTTTTCCTGCAGAAAGTCGTTATTGATAACCTGCAAATAGAAACCACGCGCCACCAGCGACAGAAAGGCCGCCATCAGCAGCAACGCCACCGTACGCGAGCGCCAGCCCTGCAAGGCAAGCTGCAGCAGCGGGCTTTCGGTAAAACGGTGACCGCGTTGCGGACGGCGACGAACAACCATCAACGCCCCCCTTTTTTAGCAGGCGGCTTGGCAACAACCGGAGGTGCAGGCGGAACCACACGACCAGAGGCATCAGGCGTCACCATGCGCAGACGATCACGAGCGATTTTTTCGATACGTGGATGTGTCGCCCAAGTCGACATCTCAAGCTGCAGCTGTCCGTATTCGACATCCAGCTGACGCGCCCGCTCCTGCTCACTCTCCAGCCCCTGAAAGAGTTTGCGCGCGCGGTGCTGGGAGGTGACCACACCCAGCGCGCAAATCACTACTATCAAGAGAAGCATCATGTTAAACCGGACCATTACATTTTTTCCGCAACACGCATTACCGCACTGCGCGCCCGTGGATTCGCGGCAATCTCTGCGGCCGATGGCTTGATCTGCTTACCCACCAGACGCAACTTCGGCTTTGGCAACTGATCAGCACGCAGTGGCAGATTTTTTGGCATGTCATCAGCAACCGACTCGGTACGCATGAAGTTTTTGACGATGCGATCTTCTAGCGAGTGAAAGGAAATCACCACCAGTCGACCACCCGGCTTCAGTAATTCAAGCGCCTGCGGCAGTGCTATCTCCAGCTGGCGGAGTTCTTGATTGATATGAATCCGTAAAGCTTGAAAGCTGCGCGTCGCCGGGTCCTGCCCTGGCTCACGGGTGCGCACGGTCGAGCGTACGAGGGACGCGAACTGACCTGTTGTGACAATTGGTTGTTCGAGCCGAGCAACCACAACCTTCTTTGCAATCTGGAAAGCAAACCGTTCTTCGCCATAGTTTCTAATGACCTCCGTAATTTCTTTTATCTCAGCCCGCGCCAGCCACTCAGCCGCCGTCTCACCTTGCGTCGTATCCATACGCATATCGAGTGGTGCGTTGTGACGAAAACTAAAGCCGCGCTCCCCGTCGTCAATTTGCGGCGACGACACCCCCACATCAAACAAAATTCCATCGATGTCCTGCACGCCCGCCTCTCGCGCAGCGTCGGCAATATCACCAAAAGCACGGTGCACTAGCTGAAAACGGGAATCCTTTATCGCCGCACCTGCCGCAATGGCCTGAAGGTCACGGTCAACCGCCACCAGACGGCCTTTTTCACCAAGCTTGCTGAGGATCAGGCGGCTATGACCGCCGCGCCCGAAAGTGCCATCCATATAGACACCATCGGCTTTGATTGCCAGGGACTCCACCGCCTCTTCGAGCAGCACCGTGACATGGGTGCCACCCGTGGTCACAGCACCAAATCCCCAAGGCCGGGTGGCAACTCGCCGGAAAGTGCTTCGGCAGCCAGATCATTCTGCTGCTTCCAGCCTTCTTCACTCCAAATCTCGAAATGCGTGCCCATACCAACCAAGTAAACCGTCTTCCCCAGATTGGCGTACTCACGCAACTCGTTGGCAACCAGAATGCGACCAGCCGAATCCAGCTCCTCGGTACGCGCATTACCCACCAAAACACGCTTGATTGAGGCCGCACGGGGATCAAGACTGGAGGCTTTGAGAATCTGATCACGAATCGGCTGCCATGCAGGCGACGGGTAAAGCAGCAAACAACGGTGGGGATGGGCAGTCAGAACGAGCGAACCCTCAGCGACGGCGAGCAAGGGCTCGCGGTGCCTTGCCGGAATGGCAAGCCGCCCTTTCGCATCCAGACTGAGTGCTGCAGCCCCTTCAAACATTTTCCGAAAATCTCCCCTTTTTCCCACTTCTCAACACGTTTTCCCACTTTAGGACATGAAACCCTTTACGTCAATAGAGAATTTGGGAACTTTTTCATACGCAACAAGGACTTACGTGACATTTTAAATGGCAAACATACGGCAAATTTCCCTTAATAATCAATATCAGAAATTCAACTCTTAAAGTGACTTATAAGAAGTTTTCAGGGGCGTGCCGGCCACCAAGCGCATGCTCAAAGACTTACATTTTTATAGGGAAAAAATGCCAGGCGAAAAAAAGGCGGCCACTCGGGCCGCCGATCAGGTAAGTCCAAAAGGCTTACTTGAATGCGCTCAACTTCTGTTCAATACGATCGAGCGGCATGGCGCCCGGCACCCGCTCGCCATCGGCAAAGAACATCGTCGGCGTACCCGTGATATTCAACTTGCGGCCGAATTCGCGATTCTTATCAACCGCTGTCGTGTCACAGTCTTCCTTGCCGGTAGGCACCTTGCCATCAATCATCCAGTCATTCCAACTCTTGGCGCGATCTGTTGCACACCATATCTGGCGGGATTTTTTTAGTGAATCTTCCGACAGGATAGGCAACAGGAAGGTATAGATCGTTGCGTTATCCAGCTTCAGCAAATCCTTGGCCAGGCGCTTGCAGTAACCGCAGTTAGGATCTTCAAAAGTCGCCAGCACGCGCTTTCCATTGCCGCGCACCTGTTTGATTGCACGATCAAGCGGCAACTCATTGAACTTGATCGCCGTCAGCTTGCGCATGCGCTCTTCGGTCGTGTTCTTCATGGTCTTGGCATCGATCAACTGACCACCGGCAATGAAAGCCGTCATCTTTTCGTCAGTATAGAAAATATTGCCTTCCATATAGACTTCATAAAGACCAAGATAGCCAGACTTGGTCACACTCTCGACCTTGGCTCCCAATTTGCTCTCCATCGCCTTGCGGACCTCAGCCTCATCGGCCTGCGCCGTAGCGACAAAGGCAAACATCAGGACAAGCGGCAACAACTTCTTGATCATCGGGTAATGCTCCTAATAAGCACCCAGCGCATAACGCACCAGGGAATTCTTGAGAAACGGGATGCCATTGGTAAGATTCAAACCGAGATTGCGCAACGGACGCAAGCCTGGCAAATCGTTACGAAAGAAGCGGCGCAAATTATCAGTCGTCGTTTGCATCAGCAAGGTTTCTTCCCGCCGCGCACGCTGGTAGCGCTGCAAAAAACGCTCATCACCAATGTCGTGCCACGACTGCCGCGCAGCGAGCAACTCAGCCAGGACTTTCGCATCCTGAAAGCCAAGGTTGATGCCATGACCGGAAAGTGGATGGATACCATGTGCCGCATCACCAACCAGCGCCAGACGCGATGCAACCGTTTGCGGGACACGCATCAGACGCAAGGGAAATGCGGCAGGTGGCGTCAGCAATTCAAGCGCACCCAAGCGGTAGGCACCGGCCTCAGCCACTCGCTCACAAAAGATTTCCGCCGGTAATTGGCAAAGTTCGTCTGCATTTTCATCAGGCGTGGACCAGACGATGGAAATACGGTTCCCCGGCAACGGCAGGTAGGCAAGAACACCATCATCACGGAACCATTGATAGGCGGTATGGCGATGCGGCTTCTCGGTAGAAAAATTAGCTACCAACCCTTTTTCGCCGTAAGGCGTATTGAGCGCGACCAGTCCGGCGGCGTTTCGCACCCAGGAATCGCGGCCATCAGCCCCGACCAGAAGTGGCGCCGAAAGCAATTCACCACCGACCAGCTCCAGATGAGCGGCATCAGGAGTAAAGCTCAGCATCTTCGGGCGGATCGGACAAAACAGCGTTAAATTGCTCTGGCGCTTGGCGCTCTCCCAGAACTCGCAGGCCATCTGCGACGACTCCAGAATCCAGCCCAATTCTGAAACACCCGTATCGAAGGCGGAAAAGTCAAGTTTGCCGCCAGCATCGCCAAATATCTGCATGCAGCGAATGGGCGTCAGGCGGTTCGTATCAAGATGCTTCCAGGCACCAATACTGTCGAGAAAACCTGCATTCGCCGGGCTGATAGCATAGATCCGCGCATCCCAATCCGCAGGACGACGTGGCACCTGACTTTCGACCAGGGCAATACGCAACTGGGTATGACGCAAGGCCAGCGCCAAACTGGCGCCAGCGAGTCCACCACCGACGATGATCAAATCAAATTGCTGCATGGCGGCGATTATGCCGTTTCAAACCAACAAAGTGGCAAAAATCAGGTCGGGTTGCCCGGAGGCTTGTTGGCGCGCGGACGACGATTGTTATTATTGTTGTTGGTACGTGGCCGATGCTTGCGCTGCTGCTGACCAGGACCGGAAGGTTTCCCCTGGCTAGGACCAGGACTGCCAGAACCATGCTCTGTACCAGAAATGCGGTTACCGGGGGCGAGCTGGATTTCTAGCTCAATAATCTCATCCCACTGTTCATCGCTGCGATCGCGCTCGGGTACTGAGAGCAATTCGCGCAGTCGGCGACGGTTATCCAACCCTTGAGGGGCTGCAGGCGGATCAATCGGGGGGGTATCTTCAGGGTTTTGAGTAGTCATCAGAAAGTTAAAATGCGGAGCCCACGGATTGCGAGCCCCGCAATAGTTGAAACAGCTTACTTCTTTTTGGCGGCAGCCTTGGCGGCCGGCTTCTTGGGAGCGACAGCGGCCTTGAAGGCAGTACCTGCCGTGAACTTCGGCACCGTGGTTGCCGGAATTTTCAGCGTAGCGCCCGTCTTCGGGTTCTTTCCGGTACGTGCAGCGCGATCCGCAGACTTGAAAGTACCGAATCCTACCAGGGTGACCGAGTCGCCCGCAGCCACAGTTTTAACGACAGCGCCGATGATGGCAGACAATGCCTTGTCAGCAGCGGCTTTGGTAATACCAGCTTCTTTTGCAGCAACTTCGACCAGCTCGGATTTATTCATCTAAGTGCCTCCTGTTACTTGTATGTGGTAAGAAAACTGGCCGTGGACACGGCAGCAGGGTCAAAATAGCATAACTATTTAAATTAGTGTTGGCTGAAGATGCCCTATTTACGGGCAACAAGGTGAATATTTGTAATATTCATACGTTAACCGCAACATTCTTTGTAAAAACGAAAAACCCGGCTCACGCCGGGCTTGCCCTGACACCTTGAAACAAGACCTTACTTGCTCTCGGCCTTAGCTTCTTCCTTGGCAGCTTCCACTGGTTTTTCACCGTGAGAGATCGCTACAGCACCGTCGTTCTGCTTGCCAATATGCTGATCAATAGCTGGCAACTGGTGCGCAATTCCCTTGTGGCAGTCGATACATGTCTTGCCTTCGGTAAAGGCTACCGGATGTGTACGAGCGGCACGATTTCCCTGCTCGGTGTAGTCCATGTAGTCGTAACGGTGGCAGTTACGGCACTCCTGCGAGTCGTTCGCTTTCATGCGCTTCCACTCGTTCTGGGCTAACTGGCCACGCTTGGCATTGAACTTTTCTGGCGTGTCGATGGTACCCAGGATTTTGTGCAAGACTTCATTGGACGCCTGAATCTTGCGGACCATCTTCGGGCCCCATTCCTTGGGCACGTGACAATCCGGACAGGTAGCGCGCACACCGGTACGATTCGTATAGTGAATCGTGTTCTGATACTCACGGAAGACATTCTCTTCCATTTCATGGCAACTGATGCAGAACGCTTCCTTGTTGGTTGCTTCCAGAGCCCAGTTGAAGCCGCCCCAGAACACAATACCAGCAACGAACAGCCCAATAACCGTGGCCAATCCGATGCGCTTGACCCATGCGGGCGTGAATTTTTCGAGACTCATCATTCCCCCTTCTTGGTAGCCGGTTTGTAGGTATTGGCGACGAGCGGCTTGGCGTCGAATTGCGGCACATGGCATTGCATGCAGAAGTAGCGGCGCGGAGAGATATTGGATACTTTCTTGTCTTCGCGATCCAGATAGTGCGACTTGGCAACCTTGGTCGCACCGGTTTCTTCGGCGCGTTCCTTGGAGTGGCAGTCCATGCACTTGTTAAAATTCTGCGTAATGTTGTAACCCTTGATGCTATGCGGGATCAACGGCGGCTGTTTCTGAAAGTTACGCGGAATGGTGTCCTGATCCTTTTCAGGGCGGAACATATCGATCTTTGAATTCCCCTCTATCGTCACGTTCCCGATTTCATTGACCAGTTTTTCCTGCGCGCCGACGCTACCCACTCCCGAAAGGAGTACCGCAGCAGCCAGAGCCAGAGCAGGGATAAATCTCATGGTTTCTTACCTCCGATGAACGGCCGGTATGCTCCGGCCGCTTGTTCGTTCATTATTTGGCGTTACCCGGCTTCAGACCCGCGTCACCTTGACGGCACACTTCTTGTAGTCGGTTTCTTTCGAAATCGGGCAAGTCGCATCCAGTGTCAGCTTGTTAACCAGACGACCGGCGTCAAAGAACGGGATGAAAACCAGACCGCGCGGCGGCTTGTTGCGACCCCGCGTTTCAACGCGCAACTGAATCTCGCCACGGCGTGAGGCTACCTTGACCTCCATGCCACGCTGCAGACCACGCGCCTTGGCATCATCCGGGTGCATGAAGACCACTGCATCAGGAAACGCCTTGTAAAGCTCGGGTACGCGACGGGTCATGGTGCCGGTATGCCAGTGTTCAAGAACGCGACCGGTGGACATCCACATGTCGAATTCCTTGTCCGGCACTTCAGCAGCAGGCTGGTAGGGCAGTGCGAAAATAATCGCCTTGCCGTCCTTGTGGCCGTAGAACTTCACGCCCTCGCCTTTCTTGACGTACGGGTCATAACCTTCGCGGAAGCGCCACAGGGTTTCCTTGCCATCAACCACCGGCCAGCGCAGACCGCGTGCCTGGTGATAGGTTTCGAACGGCGCCAGATCGTGACCGTGGCCACGACCGAAGGCTGCGTATTCCTCAAACAAGCCTTTTTGCGGGTAGAAACCGAGCAACTTGGCTTCGTCGTTATCAAAACCAGGCTGAATTTCGGAGGCTTTAAACTTGTTGACCACACCATTTGCATAGAGTGCGTCAAACATCGTCTTGCCCTTGAGCTTCGGTGCCTTGGCCAAGAGTTCAGCCGGCCAGACCTCTTCCATCTTGAAGCGCTTGGAGAACTCCATCAACTGCCAAAGATCGGAACGGGCATCACCCGGCGCCTTGACTTGCTGACGCCAGAACTGGGTACGGCGCTCGGCATTACCGAAAGCGCCTTCCTTTTCAACCCACATTGCGGTCGGCAGAACCAAGTCGGCGGCCATCGCTGAAACCGTCGGGTACGGGTCAGAGACAACGATGAAGTTTTCCGGCCTGCGCCAGCCCGGATACAACTCTTCATTGATGTTCGGACCGGCCTGCATATTGTTGTTGCACTGCTGCCAGTAGAAATTGACTTTGCCATCCTTCAGCGCACGGGCCATTGCCACCGCGTGGTAACCGACCTTGTCGGGAATCGTGCCATCCGGCAAACCCCAAAGCTCTTCGGTGTGCTTGCGGTGCTCAGGATTGGTGACCACCATATCAGCCGGCAGACGATGCGAGAAAGTACCGACTTCACGCGCCGTACCACAGGCAGACGGTTGGCCAGTCAGGGAGAACGGGCTATTACCCGGCTCGGAAATTTTGCCGGTCAGCAGGTGAATGTTATAGACGAGGTTGTTGGCCCAGGTGCCACGGGTATGCTGATTGAAACCCATGGTCCAGAAGGAGACGACCTTGATCTTCGGGTCGGCATACAGCTCGGCCAGGGACTTGAGATCTTTTACTGACACCCCGGAAAGCTTGGACACCTTCTCGGCGGTGTAGTCAGCCACAAACTTCTTGTATTCGTCGAAGGTGATAGCCTCGGATTTGCCGGTATCGCCCTTGGGCTTGCCGTCAGCACCCGGATAACCGTTGCTGGTAGCGTCTTTTTCAAGCGCGTGCGTCGGACGCAGGCCGTAGCCGATGTCGGTGGCGCTCTTTTTGAAGTTGATGTTCTTGTCGATAAAGGCCTGATTTACCTTGCCGTTCTGGATGATGTAATTGGCGATGTAATTGAGGATCGCCAAATCCGTCTGCGGCGTGAAGATCATCGGCAAGTCGGCCAGCTCGTAGGAGCGGTGTTCGAAAGTCGACAACACGGCAACCTTGACGCCCTTGTTCGAGAGCTTGCGGTCGGTGATGCGCGTCCACAAGATCGGGTGCATCTCAGCCATGTTCGAACCCCAGAGCACGAAGGCATCGGCATGCTCGATGTCGTCGTAGCAGCCCATCGGTTCATCGATACCAAAGGTACGCATGAAACCGGCAACCGCCGAGGCCATGCAGTGACGCGCATTGGGATCAAGGTTATTGGTGCGGAAGCCAGCCTTCATCAGCTTGGAAGCGGCATAGCCTTCCCAGACCGTCCATTGACCTGAACCAAACATGGCGAGGCCATTCGGGCCTTTGGCCTTCAAGGTTGCCTTGGCCTTTTCTTCCATGATGTCGAAGGCCTGGGTCCAGGTGATTGGCGTGAATTCACCATTCTTGTCGTACTTGCCATCCTTCATGCGCAACAAGGGTGTCTTGAGGCGGTCGCTGCCGTACATGATCTTGGACAGGAAATAGCCCTTGATACAGTTCAGACCACGATTAACCGGTGCATCCGGGTCGCCCTGAGTAGCCACAACACGGCCCTCTTGCGTACCGACCAGCACACTGCAACCGGTACCGCAGAAACGGCAAGGCGCCTTATCCCAGCGAATCTCGTCCTTGCCGGCAGCAACTGCTGCCGTCGGGGCCGTCATGCCGGCTGCTGAAATGGCCGCTGCTGCCGCATTGGCCTTGATGAAATCACGTCGATTGAGCTTCACGCTTGGACCTCCTCAGTCACTAAATCGTCATCGCTATATTGATAAACCATGGCGACCGAAAGGACGCCGGGTAAGTTGTGCAGGGCAACGTAGCTGTCGGCGGCCGAGTTCGTATCCTCATCCTCGAGCGTGACGACCACTTTTCCTTCCGGACTGAAGGCGTGAATCTCCACACCAGCCATTCCGGACAGCACAGCGCTTGCCTCATCAAGGCGCGCCGGCGATATGTGCACGATGGCACTGGAAATATTCATTGAACCAACCCTCCTGTTGATCACGGACTACGACCAGCAATCCAGATCTCGGGCGCCATGATCCCGTTTTGCTCGAAAAGTTCTGTTGATCTGAATCAAGCCAATCTAGCTTGCCCCGCTGTTACTGCCAATGCCTTATATCGAACTACTACTTTAGAACTATATCCGCCACTGATAGCCTCTGCCTATCCAGCGAATGGCTTTATTCAATTGGCTCTATACAGGCATGAATTCTAAGATGCATCCATCGCAACGTTTCAACCAAGGAGAAAACCATGTCGCTCATCAACACCCAAGTTCAGCCATTCAAGGCTCAGGCTTTCCACAACGGCAAATTTGTCGAAGTCACTGAAGCCAGCCTGAAGGGCAAGTGGTCCGTCGTGATCTTCATGCCGGCTGCCTTCACCTTCAACTGCCCAACCGAAATTGAAGATGCCGCCAACAATTATGGTGAATTCCAGAAGGCTGGCGCCGAGGTTTACATCGTCACGACCGACACCCACTTCTCGCACAAGGTCTGGCATGAAACCTCGCCGGCCGTCAGCAAGGCCCAGTTCCCGCTGGTCGGCGATCCGACCCACCAGCTGACCCGCGCCTTCGACGTGCATATCGATGAAGAAGGCCTGGCCCTGCGCGGCACCTTCGTCATCAATCCGGATGGCGTCATCAAGACCGTCGAAATCCACTCCAACGAAATCGCCCGTGACGTCTCCGAAACCCTGCGCAAACTGAAGGCTGCCCAATACACCGCCTCCCACCCGGGTGAAGTCTGCCCGGCCAAGTGGAAGGAAGGCGAAGCCACCCTGGCGCCGTCGCTGGATCTGGTCGGCAAGATCTAAGCAAGTCGCAATGAAACCCGCCGCCCTTCGGGGTGGCGAGGATTTCAGCGAAATGTTGCGGTCAACCGCAATATTTCAGTGAAATTCGCACTGCATGGGAGAACAAAATGCTCGACGCAAACATCAAGACGCAACTCAAGGCCTACCTCGAAAAGCTGCAAAAACCGATCGAA
>CAXYZX010000044.1:0-17263 GCA_964293845.1 uncultured Dechloromonas sp. | reverse complement strand
GAATTTCGGGCTTACGAAACAGGCAAGGAATCAACAGCATGCTGCTGATGATCGATAACTACGACAGCTTTACCTACAACATCGTCCAATATTTTGGCGAATTGGGCCAGGACGTGCAGGTTTTTCGCAATGATGCGATCACCATTGCCGATATTGCCCGCCTCAAGCCTGAATATCTGGTCATTTCGCCTGGCCCCTGTGCGCCGGCGCAAGCGGGTATTTCGCTGGCTGCCATTCGTGAGTTTTCCGGCAAGATTCCGCTGCTTGGCGTTTGTCTGGGCCATCAGTCGATTGGTGAAGCCTTTGGCGGCAAGATCATCCACGCCAAAAAGTTGATGCACGGCAAAGTATCGCCAGTACAGCACAAGGATATCGGGGTTTTCAAAGGCTTGCCTAACCCGCTGACCTGCACTCGTTACCACTCGCTGGCCATCGAGCGTGAGTCGCTGCCGGATTGTCTGGAAATTACAGCGTGGACCGACGACGGCGAAATCATGGGGGTGCGCCACAAATCGCTGGCGGTTGAAGGCGTGCAGTTTCACCCCGAATCCATCCTGACCGAACGCGGTCACGACCTGCTCAAGAACTTTCTGGACGAATTCAAGCAATGACCCCGCAAGCCGCCCTTCAGCGTGTCATCGAACACCGCGAGATTTTCCACGACGAAATGGTTTCCCTGATGCAGCAGATCATGGGTGGCGAAGTTACGCCGGTGATGATCGCTGCCATCATCACTGGTCTGCGCGTCAAGAAGGAGACGATAGGCGAGATAGCCGCCGCCGCTACCGTCATGCGCGAACTATCGACCAAGGTTCAGGTTGCCGATACCAGTCGGCTGGTCGATACCTGTGGAACGGGGGGCGACGGAGCGCACACCTTCAATATTTCTACCGCTGCGATGTTTGTTGCCGCAACGCTCGGTGCGCAGATCGCCAAGCATGGCGGGCGTTCGGTTTCCAGCCAGTCGGGCAGTGCCGATGTGCTGGAGGCGCTGGGCGCCAATATCAATCTGAATCCCACGCAGGTCGCGCAATGCATCGCTGAAACCGGCATCGGCTTCATGTTTGCACCCAACCACCACAGCGCTATGAAGCACGCCGCGCCGGTGCGCCGTGAACTCGGGGTGCGGACCATCTTCAACATCCTCGGCCCGCTGACCAATCCGGCCAATGCGCCGCAGCAGGTAATGGGCGTCTTTCATCCTGACCTGGTTGGCATACAGGTGCGTGTCCTGCAGCGACTGGGTAGCAGCCGGGCGTTGACGGTTTTCGGTCGCGAAGGGCTGGACGAGATTTCCATCTCCGGTCAGACCTTGGTTGGTGAATTGAAGGATGGGCGTGTCACCGAATATGAAGTACATCCGGAACACTTCAATTTGCCGGTGCATGACCCGAAAACCCTGCAGGTCGCTAATGTTGAGGAGTCAAAGCGCATGCTGCTCGGCGCGCTCGACAACAAGCTGGGGGCCGCCCGTGACATCGTTGCGCTTAATGCCGGGGCCAGTATCTATGTCTGCGGTGCTGCCGAGACGCTGGCCGATGGTGTCGATAAGGCCTTTGAAGCGATCGCATCTGGCGCCGCACGGGCCAAGGTCGAGCAATTCGTAAGTGCCACCAAGAGCTTCGCATGAGCGATATTCTCAACAAAATCATCGCGACCAAGCGCGTCGAAGTCGCCGCTGCACTGGCCATCAAACCGTTGGCCAGCGTCGAGGCAGAGGCTGCTGACCAGTCGGCAGCGCGCGATTTTGTCGGTGCCATTCGCCACAAGATTGCTTGCGGTCAACCCGCAGTTATTGCCGAAATAAAGAAGGCCAGTCCGTCAAAAGGCATTATCAGACCCGATTTTCGCCCGGCGGATATCGCGAAAAGCTATGAAAAATATGGTGCCGCCTGCCTTTCTGTTCTTACTGACAAGGATTACTTTCAAGGGGCTCCTGAATATCTGCAAGCAGCTCGTGCGGCTTGCGCCTTGCCGGTGCTGCGCAAGGACTTCATGGTTGATCCCTATCAGGTCGTTGAGGCACGGGCGATGGGCGCCGATTGCATACTGCTCATCGCCGCCGCGCTTGATCTGAAGGAAATGCAGGATCTCGAAGCGCTAGCCCATAGTTATGGCATGGCCGTGCTGGTCGAGGTGCATAACGGCGAGGAGCTTGATGCTGCGTTGCACCTGAAGACGCCGTTGCTTGGCATCAATAACCGCAACCTGCGTACTTTTGAAGTTACGCTCGAAACAACACTTGGCCTGCTCTCACGTATTCCGAATGACCGTGTAGTTGTTACCGAAAGTGGCATCATCAAGCCGGAAGATGTCGCCCTGATGCGGGGGCACCAAGTCGAGACCTTCCTCGTTGGCGAGGCTTTCATGCGGGCGCCGGAACCCGGTGTTGAGCTGGCCAGGCTTTTTTCCTGATCGCCCGCTTGGGCGGACTCTGACTTTAGTCTTATTGACCGCGCCCCTGAGCACTGACAAACTGAAACGACCTGCGTTGCAGGTGGTGGAGATTAAATGAGTCAGCAGGGGTTTTTCCAGTCTTTCAGTAGTGCCGGCTTTCGTCCAGAGGACGACAGCGAGACGCGTCTGAAGAAGTCATTGCTGGTTTTCGCCACCGGGCTGGTCAGCCTGGGTTCCATGCTCTGGCTGTTTCTCTACTGGCAAATGGGGCCGCAGTTTTCTTCGACGGTGCCCTTTGTCTTCCAGATTTTGCTGGTTGCCAATCTGCTGACCTATTTCAAGAGCGGCAATTTTGATTTCTTCCGCTATTCGCAACTGGCGCTCTTCCTGTTTGCGCCTTTTGTCATTCAGTGGGGGATAGGGAATTTCATTACGGCCAGTGGTATCAGTTTGTGGGGCTTGCTCGCCCCGATTGGTGCGGTACTCTGTTTCGGTTCGCGCGAGTCGGCTGCCTGGTTCTTCGCCTTCATTTTCCTGACCGCACTCTCCGGATTTTTTGACTATTACCTGGCAGACTCATTGCCGCCGGCCGGGCAAACGGTGCCGATCCGGGTCAGCGTTTTCTTCTTTGCCCTCAATTTTGCGGCCATTTCCAGTATCGTTTATCTGCTGCTCAGATATTCGACCCAGGAAAAGGCCCAGGCTCTGGCTTCGCTTGAGGAAACCCACCGTCTCTTGCAGGACGAGCAGGAGCGCTCTGAACGCTTGCTGCTCAATATCCTTCCCGGCCCGATAGCCCAGCGTTTGAAGCATGACAAGCAAACGATTGCTGACGGTTTTGCCGATGTGACGGTGATGTTTGTTGATATCGTCAATTTCACCAAAGTGGCCGAGGGTTTGTCGCCGCAACAGGTGTTTTCCATGCTCAACCGGATTTTCTCGTCTTTCGATGAATTGGCGGAGAAATTTGGCACCGAGAAGATCAAGACCATTGGCGATGCTTACATGGTGGCTGGTGGTCTCAATAACGACGAGCACAACTACTCCAAATCGATTGCTGACCTCGCGCTAGCCATGCGCGATTTGTTACGTCGCGATTTCACCATCAACGATATGCAGCTTGAAGTACGTATCGGCATCGGCACCGGTCCGGTGGTGGCAGGGGTGGTGGGCAAGAAGAAATTCATCTACGACCTGTGGGGCGACACGGTGAATCTGGCCAGTCGGATTACCAGCGAGGGCGTGCCGGGCATGGTGCAGGTGGACGAGACGACGCATCGCCGATTGGTGCAGCATTTTGATTTCCACGAACCGCAAGTTATTTACCTGAAAGGTAAGGGTAATACGGTGGTCTATCGCCTGATCGGCCCGCGTCAGGAGCACGCGCCCGCGAATGCGGAGCTTACGCTGGGTGGCCTGACAGAGTGAAACTGACCTTGCCGGGGCTATTCTCGGTCAGGTTCAGGACGTAGCCGCTGCCCTGCGCCTGATGGGCCGCATGGTAGAGCCCAATACCGAGGCCGTCTTCCGAGTTGACCGGTTCCTGCATTAAGACCGTGGCACGGTAAGGAGGCACAGCGGTGCCGTTGTCACAAACGCTGAGGCAGGGTCTGTTGCGGTCGACGCCAAAAATCACCGATATTTTTAAACTTGGCTCTCGTTGCCTTTTGTTCAGCGCATTTTGCAGCAGGTTTTCCGCGACGCTGTCGAAGAGGCTGGCCAGCACCGGTGGAATATCGCCGGATAGGGTGTTCCAGGTAATGTTGTCACCCGCATGTCGCTCCTGGATGTTATGCCACCAGGCTTTTGCCGAAACCAGATCGGCATCGTCAAGTTGTGGTTGCTGCAGCTTTTCCAGGGTAGCCTTCAGCCGTTCAGTAATTTGCGGTAGCTGGCGTGCGAAAAGCTCTGCCTTGGCATTCGGGTCGCCCGGTTGGGCTGCTGCGTAGCACAGTGTCTGTAGCGACTGCAGCAAATTCTTGACGTCGTGGGTAACACGAGCACCAGTTTCGTATACCGCCTGCAGATAGCTCATGCGCTGTAGCTGATGGGTCTGGTATTTGACCAGATAGAACTCGGCCGCCAGCCGTAGCAGCCAATCGACGTGCCACTGCATGGCCGGTGCTGGTGGAGAACGAAAATGCACGACGATGGCAAGTTCTGCGCGACGCAAGTCGTAGTGGTGGGGAGAGGTAATGCCGAAACTCCCGGTTTCACCCCCCGCCTCCCATCTTGCCCCCAGTACCCAGGGCAGGCGATCCAGTTGACGGACAATTTGTTCCAGAAAGCGCGTCGGATGTGGTTCACGCTCACTTATTTCGGCAAGCTGGATCAACCATTGTTCAAGCGGCAACCCGAGCGACAGTAGATAACGCGTCAATAAGGAGCTGACCCCGGAAACGCCGGCTCGTGGGTTCCAGGCCCAGGCGACGACCAGCAGTGCGCCGGCAATGACCAGCGAAGTCCTGAACAGCGACTCGACGTAGCTCAGTGCACCAATCTGCATGTAGGCCAGGCTGCCGAGCACGAAAACGCTGAGAGCCAGAAAAACCATCAGACCATAAAACAGGTCGAAAGCATCGCCCACCCGCCGGCGCATCTTCTCGGCCGGGAAAAACAAAAGTAACGGGAGCAGAACCGGAAGCGAAAAAGCTATTGCATCGCGTGGCAAAGGATCGAGTGTAATCGCCGGCGAAATTTCGGGGACGACACCAAAAATCGTCAGGCAAACGAGATAGCCAAAGGCGAAGAGGTAGCCGGAGCGCTCCGCGCGTGAACCAGTCCATAAAACGCGTCCGCCGATCACGGCAGCGAGGGCGCCGCACCAGATCAGCAATAGCCAGGGGCCAAGCAAGACGGTAGAGCCGACCGCTACGGCACCCAGTACAAGTGTCTGGCGCATACTCATGTGCCGTTCGCCGGCCACGAAGGGTTGCCAGATCAGAAATAGACCAAGAGCCCCCAGCCAAAGAATACGAACCGCCGGAATCTGCCAGCCCCCAAAAGCCAGTGCGTGAAGCAACAGCAGGTGGCCGGTAAGCAGCAAATGCGGGCGACGGGTAGGCCAGGTGGCAAGCGCGCCTTGGATTTTGGTGTTCATTTTTTGACAGTTGTCCGTTTTCTGACTGTGGCGCGGATTGTTTTCCTCAATTTTGCCTGCTTATATGTCTTTTTTCATAGGCATGAAAAATGCTCGGGATAAGCAAGAAAATTTATACGGAGAATGCCATGAAAAGCAAACAAGGAGGCTTCACCCTCGTCGAAATCGCCATCGTTCTGGTGATTATCGGCCTGCTGCTGGGCGGGGTGTTGAAGGGGCAGGAGTTGATTAACAGCGCGAAGGTCAAAAACATGGTTGGCGATTTTCGAACTGTTTCCGCCTTGGTCTATGGATATCAGGACCGTTTCAAAAGCTTTCCTGGCGACCAGAGTCAAGTCCAGTTGGATGCTGCGTTTGGCGCCGGGGTGGCGACGGTTTGTGCGGCTGCTGCAACTTGCGCACCGAATAATGGCCGCCTTGATGGTGACTGGAACGCCGTCGCAACCACCTCGGAGAGCTTTGTTTTTTGGCAACATGTCAGGTTTGCGAATCTGGCAACGGGTCCGACGGCTACTGCGGATGCAAACTACATTCCACGCAATGCGGATGGTGGTGTGATCGGGGTTGAGAGCGGTATTAGTGCAGCTGGTGCTGCTGCACCGTTTATTGCAGGAATGCGCGGTTCGTTTTTTGTCTGTTCCAGCGGCGTGCTAGGACGTTATGTTCGTCAAATTGACACGACGATGGATGATGGCAATACGGCAGGTGGTTCCGTGCAGGCGGTGCCCATGGGGTCTGCTCGGGCGACTGCGGCGACATTGACCGCAGCTGTTGTCGATGGTCAGCAGTACATTGTTTGTGCTGGATTCTAAGGTCTTGAGCAAATCTCTCTAAGCCCGCTTCGGCGGGCTTTTCTATTCATGCAGCAATCTTAGTTCTGCCGCTGAGACCGCCTCAGGGTCGCCCAAAACCACGATCACATCACCTATTTCCAGGCGCGTCTCCGGCGCCGGTTCAACGGCACGGATGCCGCGGCGGCGAATGGCGCTGACTTCACAGTTAAGCTCATCAAGATTGAGATCGTCCAGCGTCTGGCCTATTGCTGTTGCGCCGGGGGTTAGCCAGATTGAATGGAGGCGTGGCTGGTGGTCATCGTCGTCATCCCGGTCACGGTCGCTGATGCCACGATAAAATCCGCGCAGCAAGCTGTAGCGTTGAGAGCGCGTCTGGCGGATACGTTTGAGTACCCGGTTAATGGGCACGCCAACCAGTACCAGTGCATGTGAGGCGAGCATCAAACTGGCCTCAAGCGCCTCGGGAACCACTTCAGCGGCGCCGGCGCGACGCAAACGTTCCATGTCGCGTTCGTCTTCGGTGCGCACCACCACAGGCACGTCAGGACGAAGCGATTGAATGTGGTTGAGGATTTTCTCGGCAAGTTGGGTATCGCTCACCGTGACGATGACTACCGTGGCTCGCATCAACCCTGCCGCAATCAGCACTTCCTTGCGCGCAGCATCACCAAAAACCACGGTTTCGCCAGCACCGGCGGCTTCGCGGACTCGATCCGGGTCCAGGTCAAGGGCAATGTAGTTCACATCCTCCTGGCCAAGAAAGCGCGCCAGGTATTGGCCGCTACGTCCGAAGCCGCAGAGGATCACGTGCTTTTCCGTGCCCATCGACTGGGCGGCGATCTTGGTTAGTTGCATTGAGCGCAGCAGCCATTCGCCGGCGACGAAGCGCATGACTATTTTTTCGCTGTAATGGACGATGAAGGGGGCGACGAGCATGGACAGAACCAGTACGGTCAACGCGATTTGTTCGATATTTTTTGGCAAATTGGCGATTTCGCCGAGTAGCACGAAGCCGAATTCGCCACCTGCGCAGAGCCACAGCGCCGAGCGGATGGCGTTGCCTGGGCTGGAACCCAGACGCCAGGAGAGCAGGCCGACGATGGCGGCCTTGATGGTTAGTAGCGCCAGCAGAGCGAGCAAAACCTGCCACCAGAGACCGAACAAGATATTGAGATCGAGCTTGACGCCGATGGTGACAAAAAACAGTCCCATCAATACATCGCGGAAAGGCTTGATGTCTTCTTCGACCTGTAGGCGGTATTCTGTTTCCGAGATCAGCATGCCGGCAACAAAGGCACCCAACGCCAGCGACAGGCCAGCAAGTTCTGTGATGTGGGCAAGGCTCAAGGTGATTAGAAGCACGTTGAGAATAAACACTTCAGACGACTTTGCCTTGGCGACGAAGTGAAACCACTTGCGCATCAGTGTCTGGCCGAAGACAAGAATGATGGCGAGAACGACAATCGCCTTGAGCAGGGCAATGCCGAGCAGAATGGCCAGTTTTTCTGGTGGCTGGGTCAGTGAGGGAATGAGGACTAGCAAGGGCACCACGGCGAGGTCCTGGAACAGCAGGACGCCCATGATTTCGCGGCCGTGGGCCGAATCGAGTTGCATGCGCTCGGCCAGTAATTTGGTCAGTACCGCCGTGGACGACATGGCGAAGACGCCGCCAAGGGCAATGCCTAGCTGCCAGCCGACCCCGAACAGCATGGTCAGCACCGTGATCAATATCATGCTCAATGTGACTTGCAAGAGGCCCAGTCCGAAGACGATGCGCTTCATCGCATAGAGCTTGGGCAGCGAGAATTCGAGGCCGATCGAGAACATCAGGAAGACCACGCCGAATTCGGCCAGTGCCTGAGCACTCTTTATGTCCTGCATCAGATTGAAGGCGTGCGGGCCGATCAGGCTGCCAACCAGCAGGTAGCCCAATACCGGCGGCAGGTTGAAACGGCGGAAGATGACCACCGCCAATACCGAGGCGCCAAGCAACAGGAGGACGAGGGAGAGTGCGCTCAAGAGGGTTTCGCGAAGTCGGGTATACTTCGGCCATCATAACCGCAGCCTGCCCATGAACCCAAGCCAATCTGCCCCTCATTTTTCGCCGGAACGCGCGCTGGAGCTGGGTCGCCAGACGCTCAGCATCGAAGCTGCTGCGGTCGACGCCCTCAAGTCTCGATTAAATGGTGAATTTGCCCGTGCCGTTGAGCTCATTCTGTTGAGCCATGGGCGTTTGATCGTTAGTGGCATGGGCAAATCCGGCCACATCGCGCGCAAGATTGCGGCGACCATGGCCAGTACGGGTACCCCGGCCTATTTTGTTCATCCTGCCGAGGCCAGCCATGGCGATCTCGGCATGATTACGCGTGAAGACGTCTTGCTTGCGTTGTCCAATTCTGGCGAATCCGAGGAGTTGTTACGTATCGTCCCGCTGGTCAAGCGTTCGGGGGCTCGGTTGATTTCAATGACGGGGGTGCCAACCTCAACCTTGGCCCTTGAGGCCGATGTGCACCTTGATGCGGGTGTCGAACAGGAGGCCTGTCCGCACAATCTCGCGCCGACCGCCAGTACGACCGCCGCCTTGGCCCTCGGCGATGCGCTGGCGGTGGCTTTGCTCGATGCCCGAGGTTTTGGGCCGGATGATTTTGCCCGTTCGCATCCCGGAGGTTCGCTAGGTCGCCGTCTGCTGACTCACGTTCGTGACGTGATGCGTGCTGGTGACAGGGTTCCCATGGTGGCGCCGGGAACCGGCGTAACCGAGGCCATCATTGCCATGTCACGCGGTGGGCTGGGTTTGGTCGTAATCACCGATGTTTCCGGCAAGGCGCTTGGCATTTTTACCGATGGCGATTTGCGCCGTGCCTTTGAGAAACGAATTGATCTCCAGGCCGGCTGGATTGACGACATCATGCATGGCGCGCCGCACACCATAGGTCCCGACCGCCTCGCTGTCGAAGCGGTCGAGATGATGGAGCGCCTGCGCATCAACGCCCTGCTGGTTGCCGATACAGATGGTCGCGTTGTTGGTGCCCTTAATATGCACGATCTTTTTACTGCCAAAGTTATCTGATGGATGCTAAAACACGGGCTGCCCGCATCAAACTCGTTGCATTCGATATCGACGGCGTGATGACTGATGGTGGTTTGCACTACACCGATGACGGTGGCGAGCTGAAAACTTTCAATGTGCAGGATGGCCTCGGCCTGGTTTTAATGCGCCGCGCCGGATTCGAGCTGGCGATAGTTACTGGCCGCACCTCCGGTGTGGTTGAAGCGCGTGCCGCAGATTTGGGTATAAGTCACGTCTATCAAGGCGTGGCCAACAAGCGCGCAGCCGTTGAGGAATTACTTGCCAAGCTCGGCTTGAACTGGAGTGAGTGTGCATTCATGGGTGACGACCTGATTGATCTGCCGGTCATGACCCAGTGCGGGCTGGCGCTCGCTCCGGCCAATGCGCGGCCTGTCGTCAAGGGATATGCGCATGCCGTGACCGATGCGGCGGGTGGCAAAGGTGCGGTGCGCGAAGCGGTCGAATTCATCTTGTTGGCGCAAGGTAAACTGGAGGCGGCTTTCGCCCCCTATCTTGAGCAGCAATGAAGAACTGGCCCAGCCATCTTTTTCCGGTGATTTTGCTCAGCCTGTTGGCCGGGCTGAGTTTTTGGCTGCAAAAGACGGTTGACCGCGACGATGCACCCAAGACCAAGTTGGTGCGCCATGAGCCGGATGCCATCGCGGAAAATTTTTCGGCGCGGCGTTTCGATGAAAATGGTCAGTTGAAGTTCCGCCTGGTCGCGCCATTCATGATGCATTACGCTGACGATGATTCTTCTGAGTTGCGTTCACCCACTCTTGTCGCCTATCGGCCCGATGCTCCGCCTGTGACGATTTCCGGGCGGCATGCCAAGGTCACCTCAAAAGGCGAGGTGGTTTATATCTGGGAGGATGTCGTGGTCAATCGCGCGGCAACACCAGAGCGCCCGGCAATGACCGGGCGTATGCCAGATCTTCTCGTTGAGCCGAATCTGGGTACCGCCTTTACGAACAGCCCGGTTGAAATCACCCAGGAGCGATCCTGGGTCAAGGGGGTTGGCATGCACATCGATAACAATACTTCCACCTTCGTGCTGCAGTCACAGGTCACTGGTCTGTATTACTCAAGCAAGGCACCGAAATGAGTCTCCGAATCGCTTCCCTTCTTCTGATGTCGCTAATCTCCAGCGCAGTAATGGCTGAACGTGCTGATCGCGACAAGCCTTTGCAGCTTGAAGCAAATCGCGTTTCAATCGATGACGCCAAAAAAATACAGATCCTTGAGGGAGATGTCCTGCTGATCAAGGGAACGATGGTTCTAAAGGCAGAGCGGGTCGTTATTACCGAAGATCAGTATGGTTTTCAGAAAGGTACTGCCTTCGGTGGCAAGGATGGTCTGGCACGTATCCGCCAAAAGCGTGAAGGCCGCGAGGAGTACGTCGAGGGCGAGGCGGAGCGTATCGAGTACAACACCAATAATGAAGTGGCCGAATTGTTTCACCGTGCTTGGGTCAAGAGTGGCGAAGACGAGGTCAAGGGCGACTACATCTGGTACGACGGCATTAGCGAGAAGTATCTGGTTACCGCTGGTGAAGCGCGTGATGTAAAAGCACCGCCGGCTCGCGTGCGGGCAATTATTCAGCCAAAAAACAAGGGCGCCCCGACGGCACCAGCCACGAAAGGCAACCCTTTGGAGTTGCGTGGGGCCAGTGGTATTGCTGCGCAGCCGGCTCGCGAGTAGGTGACAAATCCCAACTTTGCTTTGCCGCAGAGGGTTTTGGCGGGGTTGCTACAATCGCCCATAAGCTACTGATTTGTATTGCCTAAAAAAATTGTGCGACGCACAAAAAATCTTGACATTGCAAAAACCATGGTTATAATTAGAGTTATGGTGCAGTGCAGCATTGATGTAAAAGCCCTGCAACGGTTCATCCCGGTTTCGCTTTTAACTTCTTAGGAGATTCACTATGTTCAAGACCCCCGAGCAATTCGCTGCTGCCAACAAATCTACTGTTGATTCCCTGCTGTCCCTGGCCAACACCGCTCTGGCTTCTGCCGAGCGTATCGCTGCCCTGAACCTGAATACCGCCCGCTCCATGATGGAAGATTCTGTTTCCGGCGCCAAGGCCATGATGGGTGCCAAGGACGTGCAAGAAGCCATGTCCATCCAGGCTTCCCTGACCCAGCCGAATGTTGAGAAGGCTGTTGCTTACTCACGTTCCGTGTATGAAATCTCTGCCCAGACCCAGGAAGAGCTGTCCAAGATGGTTGAAGCCCAGTTCGGCGACTTCCAGAAGACCGTTGCTGGCCTGCTCGACAAGGCTGCCAAGTCTGCACCGGCTGGTTCTGACGTAGCTGTTGCTGCCGTCAAGTCGGCTATCGCTGCTGCCAACTCTGCTTTCGACAACATGAACAAGGCTGCCAAGCAAGTTGCTGAAATCGCTGAAGCCAATGTTGCTGCAGCTACCAATGCAACCGTCAAGGCTGTTGGTGCTTCTGCTGGCAAGAAGAAGTAATTAGTCTTTCGCTGTAAAAGCCCCCTTGAGACAGGGGGGCTTGTTTCATCCACACCCACCAAGAATAGACTGGAGAAGATGATGAGCAATCCGAATATCGAACAACTGGCCGCCGCCCAAAAAGCTAACGCCGAAGTCATGATGGCCCTTCTGCGCACCGCTTTCAACGGCGTCGAGCGTCTGACCGCCCTCAACATGGCCGCTTCCCGCGAATTTTTCAACACCACCGTAGCTGGCACCCAGCAACTGCTGTCCGCCAAGGACGCTGCTGAAATGGCCAAGCTGAACAGCAACCTGGCTCAGCCGGGCGCTGAAAAGTGGATGGATTACTCCCGTACCGTGTATGACCTGGTTTCCCAGATGCAGAAGGAAGTTACTTCGGTCATGGAAGCTCAGTACAGCACCTTCCAGAAAAATGCCAACAGTGCCGTTGAGAAGGCTACCGCCTCCGCTCCGGTTGGTGGTGATGTGTTTGCCGCGACCATGAAGTCGATGATGGATGCGTCCACCAAGGCTTTCACCAACATGTCCGGTATGGCCAAGCAACTGACCGATATCGCTGAAGCCAACATGCAAGCTGCCGGCAAGGCAACGGGCAAGGCTGTTAGCGCCACGACTGCTGCTGCCAAGAAGTCCGCCAAGTAATTTCGGCGCTTCTGCGGTAAATAAAAAGCCTGCGAAATTCGCAGGCTTTTTTTCGTCGACCGCGCCCTCAGGAATCCACAGCGACGCGCCAGCTTTGTTGGCCGTCTTGCTGTGCAGGGGGCTTATCAGTAACCTTGGGGTGTAACAGTTCGTTCAGGGGCGCCAGATCCAGTTGATGCCGCGTTTTTCGATCTCAAGGCGTATTTCTTCCATGGCCTGATCGACCAGCTCCGGCTCACCTTCAACGCCCAGTTCGAGATGGCGGCGTTCCTTGCCTTGCAGCGAGGGTAGTGAAAACAGGCGCAGCGTCGGGTAGCTGGCGACAATGTGTTCCATCAGGTCAAGCAGGGCGCTTTCGTAAGCGCTTGGCCCGGTGAGCAGGAAGGCCTTTTCCACCATCCCACTGACTGGCTGAAACTGATCGCTGTAAAAAGTATCGAGCGCCCAGGCGATCATCGGATGCGCCATTTGCGGGAAGCCTGGCACAAAATAATGCTCGTTGGCCATGAAGCCGGGAATCCGGTTGAAGGGGTTGGGCACGATCTTGACGCCAGCTGGGAAGGTGACCAGTTGGCGGCGTTGATCGGTGATTTCCTCGCCGTTGAAGCGGATCTTGAGTTCCTCATAGCCTTCGGGATGTAGCTCCAGGCCAACCCCGAGGGCGGCTGCCACTGCTTGCCGGGTGTGATCATCGGGCGTGTTGCCGATGCCGCCGCAGGAGAAAACCACATCACCGGCGGCCATCGTGCGTTTGAAGGTGGCGGCGAGGCGGGCGCGGTCGTCACCCATATACTCAACCCAACTCAGGCGTAGCCCGCGCGCGCCGAGCATCTCGGCTATTTTGGCAAAGTGTTTGTCCTGGCGTTTGCCAGACAGGATTTCGTCACCAATGATGATGGCGCCAAAGGTGCGACTCATATGCGTTCCCCAATAATGGTGACCAGAGCGCCGTCGCGCGAGCGGCGCAGGGCTTCCAGTCCGTAATGTACAAATGACAGGGCGGCCAGGGCGGGAACCAGCAGGCCGAGTATTGGAATATGGGCGAGCAGGGCCATGGTCAGGCCGAGCATGAATAGTGGGTGTTTGTGCTGCTGGCGCAGATTACGCCATTCCTCGGCGTTGGCATGCATGGAAAGCGCGTCATAAGCGAAGGTGCGGCGGTTGAGCCAGGCCATCAGCAGCAGCGGCAGGATCAGTGAGAGACCGGGGATGAGCCACAGCGGCAGGGTCAGCAACCAGCCGATGATAAATAAAATCGAGGCAAAAACGCTGTTGACCGCAGCAGCCGTGAAACTGTCGGCGCCCATCGCCACCACATCGCGGTAATCGGTGCTGGCCAGGTGTTTGAGCATCAGCGGCAGAATCAGGATGGCAGCCAGTAGGGATGCGGTCAGATAAGCCACAGCAAAAATCGCCATCCAGCCGCCGAGGTAGGCGATGGCATAGGCCAGCCAGATCAGACCCCAGCTAACCAATAGCGTCATCGGCGGGTAGGTCAGCATTTGCTCGACGAGCGCGCCGAGTCCCCAGAGGGCGAGCCCGACCGTGAGCAGTAGCGAGAACAGCGCCGGGATCAAAACGTAAGCCCAGATTTTGCCGTGGCGCAGGCTGCCAACCGTGCGCGTCAAGGCCAGCATCACATCACCCATGCTGAATTCCTTCCCATTGTTTTTGCAGGCGTTTGCTGGAAATCGGCACCGGCGTTTTTAGCTCCTGCGCAAAGAGACTGATGCGCAACTCTTCGAGCAGCCAGCGAAACTGCTCAATCTGCGGTGAATAGGTTCCCATTTTGGCCAATTGCACGGCGCGCCGCTCGTAGTTCGTCCATAGCGGCCCGTATTCGGCCATCAATTGCGTATCGCGTGCCGGGTTGGATTTGAGCTTGTCGAGCCGCACCTGTATACCTTTCAGGTAACGCGGGAAGTGCTGCAGGCGTTCAAACGGGGTCTCGGTGATGAACTGCTTGCCGATCAGGCGCTTGAGTTGCGCCTCGATGTCCTGCAGCGCTGCCGTGTGGGCCTTGAAGGCCGGCAGCTTCTTGGTCACCGCCTGCCATTCAGTCAGCACGACACCGACCATGCGGCAGACCTCCTGCATGATCAGCCCGAGCCGCGCCTTGCTGTCACCGCAGCGACTCTTGAAGGCATTGGGCGTCGTCGGCCAGGGCTCGTTGAGGCAGGCGCGCTCGAAGGTCAGGGTGATGATCTGGCGCTTGAGCTCGTCATTGCTGCCCAGCGCCATGTACTGCATGGCCATCTGATTGAGGCCGGGGATGTTCTTGTCGAAGTACTTCACCTGATCGCGGAACTGCAGCATGAACAGGCGCAGCAGGCCGCCACGATGCGCGTCGCTGGCCTCCTCGGCCGAATCGAAGACCTTGAGGCTGACCGTTTCGCCTTCATCGGTCAGTGCCGGATAGCCAATGACGGTCTGTCCGGCAACCCGTACTTCCATCAACTCGGGCAGCTCGCCAAAAGTCCAGTCAGTGAGGTTGGTGAACTCGGATGGTGTTTCGTGCAGTTCGGCAAATTCCTGCTTGGCCTCCTTGCCCCATTCCGCGCGTAACTGCATCAGGCTGCGGTTCATGTCCAGTTGGCGTGAGTGCTCGTCGATCAGCTTGTAATTCATCGATAAATGCAAGGGCAGGGCATCCGGCCGGAAGGCATCCGGCGTCACCGCCCAGCCGCGCGCATTCAAGCCACGCGCTTCGAGTATGTAGTCGATCAGCGGCGGAATCAGCCCCATGCCCATGCGCTTCTCGTTGCCGACGGTGGCGGCGATGAACTCCTCGACGAAATCGGGTACCGGCACCAGCTTGGCGCGAATGCGTTGCGGCAGTGTCTTGATCAGCTGCACCAGCTTTTCCTTGAGCAGACCGGGGACCAGCCAATCCATGCGCGCCGCCGGAATCTGGTTGAGCTGCGCCAGCGGCAGGGTCAGCGTTACCCCATCGCGCGGCGAACCCGGCTCGAAATGGTAGCTCAGCGGATAATCAATACCACCGACCTTGATATGGTGGGGGAAGGCCTCGGTCGTCACGCCTGCCGCCGAGTGGCGCATCAGGTCGTCTTTCGACAGGTAGAGCAGCTTGGCATTGTCGCGCTCGGCTTCCTTGCGCCAATGGTCGAAGGTGGCACCGTTGTGAATGCCTTCGGGGATCAGGTGGTCGTAGAAGGAAAAAATCAGTTCGTCATCGACCAGCACGTCCTGCCGGCGCTGCTTGTGTTCGAGATGCTCGATCTCGCGGATCAGCTTCTGATTGTGCTGGAAGAAGGGCCAGCGCTTGGCAAAGGCATCTTCAATTTCCTCGCCAACCAGACCCTGACGAATGAAAATTTCGCGCGACTCAGCCGGCGCCAGTGGGCCGTAATGGATGCGCCGTTTCGGATTGATCACCACGCCGTAAAGCGTCGTGCGCTCCCAGCCGGCCACCTGCATGGCCTTCTTTTCCCAATGCGCGTCGAAGTAGCTGCGCTTGATCAGGTGAGCGCCCACTTTCTCCAGCCAGTCCGGTTCGATGCGGGCAACACAGCGGCCGAAGAGGCGTGTCGTCTCGGTAATCTCGGCGGCCATGATCCACTTGCCGGCTTTTTTCTGCAGCGGCGAGGAGGGGTGAATCAGGTAACGGATGCCGCGCGCGCCGAGGTAGTAGCCGGACTCGTCCGCCTTGCAGCCGATGTTGCCGAGCAGACCGGAAAGCAGCGCCTGATGGATGGCCTCAAAGGTGCCTGGAATCTCGCTTTCCTTCCAGCCACCATCCTTGGCGCCCAATTCTGCAACCATCGCATGCAGTTGGCTATGCACCTCGCGCCATTCGCGCAGGCGCAGGTAAGAGAGAAAATGCGCGTGGCAGTTGTCGATCAGTTGCTTGTTCGATTTCTTGTGGTCGACGGCATTCTGGAACCAGTTCCACAGCTTCCACCAACTGAGGAATTCGGATTTTTCATCGGCAAACAGCTTGTGCTTCTCGTCCGCCGCCTGTTGGCGCTCCTGCGGCCGCTCGCGCGGGTCTTGTACCGAAAGGCCGGCGGCAATCACCATCACTTCCTTGAGGCAGCCGAGATCACGCGCCGCGACCAGCATGCGGCCAATACGCGGGTCGAGCGGCAGGCGGGCTAGTGACTCGCCGATGCGGGTCAGACGATTGTCGTCGTCCAGCGCGCCGAGTTCCTGCAACAGCGCGTAGCCGTCGGCAACCGCTTTGGGCGGTGGCGGTTCGAGGAAGGGGAAGCTCTCGACATCGGTCAGCTTCAAGGACTTCATGCGCAGGATGACGCCAGCCAGCGAAGAACGCAGGATTTCCGGATCGGTAAACGGTGGGCGAGCGTTGAAATCCAGCTCATCGTAAAGGCGGATGCAAACGCCAGCCGCCACCCGTCCGCAACGCCCAGCACGCTGCCGTGCCGCCGCTTGCGATATTTTCTCGATCTGCAACTGCTCAACCTTGTTGCGGTAGGAGTAGCGCTTGACGCGCGCCAGTCCGGTGTCGATCACATAGCGAATGCCTGGTACGGTGAGCGAGGTTTCGGCGACGTTGGTCGCCAGCACGATGCGCCGTGAGTTGCCGGAGGGCTTGAAAATACGGTCCTGTTCTCCGGCCGAAAGGCGCGAAAAGAGGGGCAGAATTTCTGGTGCATGGGCTGACGACATGCCGGGACGGGCCAGCGCATGCTTGCGCAGGGCTTCGGCCGCTTCACGGATTTCGCGCTCGCCAGGCAGGAAGACAAGAATGTCGCCACTGCCGAGGCGTGACAACTCATCGGCCGCATCAACGATGGCAT
>CAXYZX010000043.1:0-17284 GCA_964293845.1 uncultured Dechloromonas sp. | reverse complement strand
GCACAAAACCTGCAATGATCAGGAAGATAGCGAGCAGCCCAAGAAAAATCGCCGGCGAGGCCAACATCGTCCATAAACCGCCGAGCACCATGCCCTCCTCCCCAAACGAGGCCAGCCAGTTGGAGAACGGCTCCGGTGAAGTATTGATCGCCAGCCGGCTGCCGGCTTTGGCGAAGTGTGTGCTGGCAGTAATCGTGCCGCCGATCAGCCCGGCCGCGACGGTCCATGATGGATCGACGTCACCCATGGCAAAGGCAGCAAGCAAGGCACCGGCGGGAATGCGGATAAAGGTCTGGAAGCTGTCCCAGAGCGAATCAAAAGCCGGAATCTTGTCGGCAATCAGTTCGGCGAAGGCCATCACGCCAGCAACGCCAATCACCAACGGGTTGTGCAAAACCGATAGGCTGTCTGGCAAATGCAGATAGCCAAAATAGGAGAGCACCCCGGCCAGAAAAACTACTAGATAGAGCCGCAGACCACTCGCCCAGGCGAGGCCGGCGGAGAGTGCGATGGTTTGCACCATGTCCATTATTTCTTGCGCGCCTTTCTATCCAGCTCACGCAAATGCATCAGTTTTTCGCCTATCTTGCCTTCCAGACCACGCGGGGTCGGCTGATACCAGCCCGGTTCCGCCATGCCATCCGGCAGATAGGTTTCACCCGCGGCATAGGCGTCTGGCTCGTCATGCGCATAGCGATAGGCCTTGCCATGGCCAAGTTCCTTCATCAACTTGGTCGGCGCATTGCGCAAATGGTTGGGCACAGCCCGCGAACCATCCTTGCTGACATAAGCGCGCGCTGCATTGTAGGCGTTGTAGCCGGCGTTCGACTTGGCGGCGACTGCCAGATAAATCACCGCCTGCCCCAGCGCCAGCTCTCCCTCTGGAGAACCAAGGCGTTCATAGGTGAGCGCTGCCTCGTTGGCGATCTGCATGGCGCGCGGGTCGGCCAACCCGATATCCTCCCAGGCCATGCGTACGATGCGCCGTGCCAGGTAACGCGGGTCAGCACCGCCATCCAGCATGCGCGTCAGCCAGTACAACGCGCCATCCGGGTTGGAGCCACGCACCGACTTGTGCAGTGCCGAAATCTGGTCATAAAACGCATCGCCGCCCTTATCGAAACGCCGCAGGCTTTGTGCCACAGTTTCTTCGATGAATTGGCCGTCGACCGCAACAATGCCGGCGGTGCGCGAAGCAGTGCGGACTTGTTCCAGCAGGTTGAGCAAGCGACGGGCATCGCCATCAGCCAGGCCGATCAGGCGTTCGCGTGCCGACTCATCGAAGCTCAAACCGGGCAATGCCTGATCACCGGCACGATCAAATAGCTGCCCCATTTCAGCTTGATCAAGCGATTTCAGGACATACACCGAAGCCCGCGAGAGCAAAGCTGAATTCAACTCGAAGGAGGGATTCTCTGTAGTCGCGCCAATGAAAATAAGCAAACCGGATTCGACAAAAGGCAAAAAGCCATCCTGCTGCGCCTTGTTGAAACGGTGAATTTCATCGACAAACAGAATGGTGCGCCGCCCTTGTGTGCGCCACATTTCAGCCTGCGCCACCGCCTCGCGCACCTCCTTGATGCCGGAGAAGACGGCTGACAGGGCAATGAATTCACATTGAAACTGCGTCGCCATCATCCGCGCCAAGGTGGTTTTACCAACACCGGGCGGCCCCCAGAGAATCATCGAATGCGTCTGGCCTGATTCAAACGCCAGCCGCAACGGCTTGCCCGGCCCAAGCAAGTGCTGCTGACCAATCACTTCATCCGGTGTTTGTGGACGAAGCTGCTCAGCCAGCGGGGCGTTCAGGCGTTGTTCGCTAGCTGAGGAAAAGAGGTCTTCTGACATCGCTAGATTGCATTCAACAGCGCCACCAATTTGGGCGTCTATTCGCCAACCACATCAACGCCTGCCGGCGGCGTGAATTTGAAATGCGTAGCCGGCAAAGCCGGGTTGCGCTCCAGGCGGGAGAAACGAACCTGCGTCGTTTGCCCAAAGGCATCCTGCAATTCCATGGCTTTCAGGTCACTCCCGACAAAACCAAGTCGAACCGTCTCGAAGCCGCTATCCCCCGTTTTGGGTGTTGCTTCCAGCCAGTTCATGCCTTCGGACTCACCGGCTTCCTTGAGCGAAAAATTCTTTTCGAGATCATTGTTGCCGGCGAGCAAGGCTGCCGGAGAACTGCCTATGGCCTGCCCGGCCTTGCGCACAGTGACTTGCTGCAATTCCTGATCATAGATCCAGATCTTCTCCCCATCGCCCACCACCAGTTGTGGATAGGGCTTGAGAATCTCCCAGCGTAATTTTCCTGGCCGGGAGATGGAGACAAGGCCAGAGGACTGTTGTGGCTTGCGGCCATTTTTGGCGATGACTATCTGGGCAAACTCAGCCTTGAGCGTGCGCGTTGATTGCAGGAACTGATGCAGCTGATCTATCGCCCCAGCCTCGGCGAGAAGCGGCATCAATGCAAATGTTGCGGTCAACAGCGTTTTTAGGCCCAATTTCATTCCGCTTCCTTGCGCGCCAGCACTTCGCGGCCGCCACGCCCATCCGTCCCGGAAACCAGACCGGCTTTTTCCATCGCTTCGATGAGTCGCGCCGAACGGTTGTAGCCTATGCGCAGATGACGCTGGACCAGTGAAATCGAGGCACGCTTGTTCTTGAGGACAATATCGACTGCCTGATCATAAAGTGGATCAGCTTCTGCATCGGCACTGCCTTCACCACCTTCGCCACCCTCTTCGTCATCACCGGCCGCACCATTAAGAATATCCTCGATGTACTCCGGTGCGCCTAACGCCTTGAGGTGCTCAACAACGCGATGCACCTCCTCATCGGATACGAAGGCACCATGAACACGTGTCGGGTAGCCGGTACCGGGCGCCAAATAGAGCATGTCGCCCTGCCCCAGCAAAGCCTCGGCACCCATCTGGTCAAGAATGGTCCGTGAGTCGATCTTGCTCGAAACCTGGAATGACAGCCGCGTCGGGATGTTGGCCTTGATCAGGCCGGTAATCACATCGACGCTGGGGCGCTGCGTCGCCAACACCAGGTGAATACCGGATGCCCGCGCTTTTTGTGCCAGGCGGGCAATTTGTTCTTCAACCTTCTTGCCGACGACCATCATCAAGTCAGCCAGTTCATCGATGATGACCACAATGAAAGGCATGGTTTTCAGCGGCTCAGGAGTTTCCGGCGTCAGGGTTAGCGGATTGGGAATGTGTTCACCACGTTTCTCAGCCTCGCGTATCTTGGCATTCAGACCGGCGATATTGCGTACGCCCATCGCCGACATCAGCTTGTAGCGTTTTTCCATCTCGGTAACGCACCAGTGCAGCGCGTTAGCCGCCTGTTTCATGTCGGTAACCACCGGTGCCAGCAGGTGCGGTATGCCTTCATAGATGGACAGTTCCAGCATTTTCGGGTCGACCATGATCAGGCGCACCTGATCCGGCTCGGCCTTGTAGAGCATCGACAAAATCATCGCATTGACGCCAACCGACTTGCCAGAACCAGTCGTCCCGGCGACCAGCAAATGTGGCGTCTTGGCCAGATCGGCGACCACCGGCAGGCCGCCGATGTCCTTGCCGAGACAAACGGTCAGCGGGCTGCTCATGTCGTTGTAGGGCTTGCTGGAGATGATCTCGGACAACTTGACCATCTGCCGCTTCGGGTTCGGCAGCTCGAGCGCCATGCACGACTTGCCGGGCACGGTTTCGACGACACGGATCGAGACCATGGCCAGCGCACGGGCCAGATCGCGAGCCAGATTGACGATCTGGGCACCCTTGACGCCAACTGCCGGCTCGATTTCGTAACGGGTGATTACCGGGCCGGGCATCGCTGCCAATACTTTGACCTGAACACCAAAATCGGCCAGCTTGCGTTCAATCAGGCGCGAGGTGTATTCAAGTGTTTCCGGACTGACTGTTTCAGTCGGCGGCGGTGCGGGGTCTAGCAGATGCAATGGGGGCAGCTGACCACCAAGAATCATCTCCGGGAATAGCGCTACCTGCTTTTCACGCTCGGCGCGCGCCTCCGCTTTTTTCGAGACAGGTACTTCGGGCGGTGGCGTCTCGATCACAATAGGATCGTGCAATTCAACGCGGCGCTTCTCTTCCTCGACCACGACTTCACGCTGCTGTGCAACTTCACGGCCAATCTGGCGGTCACGCCAGGTATCAACACGCCCCTGGAAGAAACCGACGAATGTTTCCAGCCCGGCACCAAGGCGCTCAAAAGCCCACAGCCAGGACATTCCTGAAAAAATACTCCAGCCGGCAGCAATTGCCGCCAGCAACAGAAGTGTTGAGCCGGTATATCCCAGCTGTCGCTCCAGAACCTGGCTCAGCTCTATTCCTAGCATCCCTCCAGGACTCAGTGGCAACGTCGCCTTGAGCGTATGAAAGCGCAGCGCCTCAAGGGCAGAACTGGCCAACAAGAGGAAAACAAAACCACCCAGCGCGATGCTCAGCGGGCGGCGCGATTCAGCATGAAAAGCATTCAGGCGACGAAACCCCCACCAGACGAACATGCCAAAAAGAACGATCCACCACCATGCTGAAAGCCCGAATATGTAAAGCATGAGATCGGCCAACCATGCACCGGCACGCCCGGCCGGGTTATGCAAGGTATTGCTATTGACCGAATGTGACCAGCCCGGATCTTCCTTGTTAAAGCCCCACAAAGCCATCGAGAGAAACAGTGCCACCGCCCCAAGGGCCAGCCAGCGCGACTCTTGCAACAAACCACCGATCTTGTCCGGCAGCGGACTGGTATTACGTTGTACAACCCGTGACCCCACCCTCAATCTCCCATGATGGTCACAATATCGCCTTCACAAACGATATAACCACTCAATTCCAGATCACGCATGACTTTGCTGACCATTTCCCGCGATGCACCAATCATTCGTGCCATATCCTGCTTGGTAATTTTCTTTTTGACGATGCGCTTGCCGTCTTCTTCCACCGACATGTCGAGCAGCAGACGTGCTACACGGCCATAGACATCAAGCAGAGCCAGGCTTTCAATCTTGCGATCAGCTTCACGCAAACGACGCACAAGTATCTGCATCAGCTTTTGCGCTACCTGAAAGTTGTCCTGCATACAGCGATGAAATGCGTCACGACCAATATTTAGCAACTCACAGGGCTCAACGGCAATGACGCTGGCTGAGCGCGGACTGCTGTCGATCAGACCCATTTCACCAAAAAACTCACTGGGGCCAAGCCAGGCGAGAATGATCTCACGCCCTTCCTCATCACTGTTGGTTACCTTGGCGCGCCCGCTGAGCAGAATATAGAGCGAATCCGTGCTATCCCCTGCGCGCACGACAAAGGCGCCACGCTCGACACGCTTGCGGCCAGCGACTTTGGAGAGTTTATCGAGCTCGTTTTCATCCAGCCCGGCAAAAAGCGGTACGTTGCGCAAAACAACGAGGCTGAGACCGAAATTTGTAGCAGACATAAATCAGTTTCCAGTCATATAGTTACGAATTAATTATAAACTGAATTCAAGAAATGCAAGTTGCGTCACCAGAAAAGAGAATGGCAGGCGGCGCTATAATTTTATAGTTAATCACATTAAAGGATCGTCATGTCGCCGACCACCCGCCACAGTCGCCTCATCATTCTCGGTTCTGGCCCCGCTGGCTACACCGCCGCCGTCTACGCCGCCCGCGCCAACCTCAATCCCTTGCTGATCACTGGCATGGCGCAAGGTGGCCAACTAATGACCACCACCGAAGTCGATAACTGGCCCGCTGATGCCGAAGGTGTCCAAGGCCCCGAGTTGATGGCCCGTTTTGAAGCCCACGCCCGCCGCTTTGAAACCGAAATCGTTTTCGACCATATTCATACTACCAAGCTGACCGAAAGACCATTCACCCTGATTGGCGATAGCGGCACGTATACCTGTGATGCACTGATCATCGCCACTGGTGCTTCTGCCCAATACCTTGGCCTGCCTTCGGAAGAAAAATTCTCCGGCAAGGGGGTTTCAGCCTGCGCCACCTGCGATGGATTTTTCTACCGCAACAAGTCGGTCGCCGTCGTCGGTGGCGGCAACACCGCCGTTGAAGAAGCTCTGTATCTAGCCAACATCGCCAGTCACGTCACCTTGATTCATCGCCGCGAAAAATTCAAGGCCGAAAAAATCATGCAGGACAAGCTGTTTGAAAAGGAAAAAGCCGGCAAGATCACCATTCTCTACAACCACGCGCTTGATGAAGTGCTGGGTGACGATTCCGGTGTTACCGGGCTGCGCGTCAAGAACGTTCAATCAGGTGAAACACAGAATGTAGACGTCTTCGGCGTCTTCATTGCCATCGGCCACAAGCCAAATACCGATATTTTTGCCGGGCAACTGGAAATGGAAGGCGGCTATCTGATCACTGAAACCGGGCGCAAAGGCAATGCCACGCAAACCAGCATTCAGGGCGTCTTCGCTGCCGGCGATGTTCAGGACCACATCTACCGTCAAGCCTGCACCTCCGCCGGTACCGGCTGCATGGCGGCGCTCGATGCCGAGCGCTATCTCGATCAACTTGCCTGAAATTGATTGACCCGGACGATCTGGCCGTTTTTCGGGCGGCGGTGGCTGATGCCAAACCCCTCCCCGAAAGCGGCCGCGTCCACCACAGCCGAAAGCCACCGCCCCCCAAACCGCTGCAGCACCTGGCTGATGAACGTGCAGCACTGCACGAAAGTCTGCATGGCCAGCTTACCCTGCAAGACCGCCTGGAAGGTGGTGACGAAGCCAGCTATCTACGGCCAGAGCTGGCGCAAAACATTTTGCGCGACCTGCGCCGCGGACGCTGGGTGATTCAGGATGAAATTGATCTGCATGGCCTCAACCGTGATGAAGCTCGCCATCAACTAGCCAGTTTTCTGTCGGCCAGCCTGCACCACGGCAAGCGCTGCATTCGTGTGGTGCACGGCAAAGGCCTGCGCTCACCCCAAAAAATATCCGTCCTGCGCCAATTGGTGCGTGGCTGGTTGCTGCAACGTATTGAAGTGCTGGCCTATTGCCAAGCGTCACCGCCAGACGGCGGCGAAGGGGCGTTGATCGTGCTTTTGCGCGCCGACAAAAAACAGCGGGCGGCCTGAGCCGCCCGCTAGGGTGTCAGTTCAGTTTTTTAGATCGCTGCTTCGTTCGTTTCACCAGTGCGAATACGAACAACCTGCTCAACCGGCATGACAAAAATTTTGCCGTCGCCGATTTTGCCAGTACGCGCCGCCTTGATGATGGCCTCAATGGCAGCATCAACGTGCTCGGTAGCAACAACGATTTCAATCTTTACCTTGGGCAGAAAATCGACGACGTACTCGGCACCACGATAGAGCTCGGTATGGCCTTTTTGACGACCGAAACCTTTGACCTCAGTCACGGTCAGGCCGGAAATACCCATATCTGACAAGGCTTCACGCACTTCGTCGAGTTTGAATGGTTTGATGACAGCTTCGATTTTTTTCATGATCTGTTTCCTCGTTGATTCAATTTTTAAAATTCGTCGACGTAGCGATTGGTAATCGGATAACGCCAATCCTTGCCAAATCCGCGCGGCGTAATACGTATGCCTACCGGCGCCTGGCGTCGTTTATGCTCCGAAATTCGCAGGAGTCTGACGACACGGCGTACCGCTTCTTCCGGCAGACCGGCAGCGACAATCTCGCGCGGGCTACGGTCTTCTTCCATGTAGGCCCTAACGATAGCATCAAGTATCTCGTAAGGGGGCAGCGAATCCTGATCAGTCTGGTCCGGCTTCAGTTCGGCGGAAGGCGGACGAACGATGATGTTTTCCGGAATTACCGGCACACCGTCGGCACACAGGGTATTGCGATAGCGCGCCAGGCGATAGACCAAGGTCTTGTAAACATCCTTGATTACTGCGAAGCCACCGGCCATGTCACCATAAAGTGTGCAGTAACCGACCGCCATTTCCGACTTGTTTCCGGTAGTCAGCACCAGCGCACCGGTTTTATTGGAGAGCGCCATCAGGATATTGCCGCGAATTCGCGCCTGAATGTTCTCTTCCGTCGTATCGGCGGGCAACCCGGCAAACATTGGTGCAAGCAGGTTATCGTAGGTCTCCATTGCTGACGAAATGGCGATTTCGTCATAGCGCACGCCCAGGGTCTTGATCATGGCCCGCGAATCATCCAGGCTCATTTGCGCGGTGTAGGGTGAAGGCATCATCACTGCCCTGACTTTTTCGGACCCCAGCGCGTCGACCGCAACACACAGGGTCAGGGCCGAATCAATGCCGCCAGAGAGGCCAATGATGGCCCCCTTGAAGCCGCTCTTGCCGATATAGTCGCGAACGCCAAGGACCAGTGCCTGATAGGCCTCGGCTTCAAGCGAAAGTTCTTCGACCATGTCGTCAGAACGCAAACGACCGCTGTCAAAATCGACGATGCCAAGGGCTTCGACAAATTGCGGCAAACGCATGCGACAGTTGCCCTGAGCATCGAGGGCAAAGGAAGCACCATCAAAGACCAGTTCATCCTGGCCACCCACCAGATTGGCGTAGATGGCGGCAATGCCGGTGGCAGCAATCCGCTCTCCCAGCACCTGCACGCGTTGCTGGTGCTTTTCCAGGTGGCAGGGCGAAGCGTTTAGTACGAGGAGCAACTCGGCACCGGCAGCATGAGCCATTTCGGCAGCACCGCTCTCCCAGATATCGGCACAAATATTGATGCCACAGCGCACACCGTTGATTTCGATAACACAGGCTTCGGTGCCGGCATCGAAATAGCGTTTTTCGTCAAAAACTTCGTAATTCGGCAGGCGAATCTTGCGGTAAACCGCCGTTTGCTCGCCATTTTGTATGACCGCTGCCGCGTTATAGCAGCGCCCTTCGTATTCGTCGGGGTAGCCGACAATCAGGGCAATACCGTCAATCCGGGTCACCAAGTCGTCAAGCGCCCGCTTGCAGGCCCGATAGAAGTCCGGGCGCAGCAAGAGGTCTTCCGGCGGATAGCCACAGAGGGCCAGCTCCGGTGTCAGCAGTACTTGTGCTCCACGGGCCTTGGCCTCGGTAGCGCACTTCACAATGCGTTCGACGTTGCCCGTCAGGTCACCGACGGTGGCGTTGAACTGGGCAACGGCGATACGCAACATGGATCAGTAAGCCGGTTTGTCTTTCGCTTCGTTATAACGCTGGATACCGGTCATGATTTCATTCTTGGCGGCATCAATACCTTCCCAGCCATTGACCTTGACCCATTTACCCGGCTCGAGATCCTTGTAGTGCTCAAAAAAGTGCGAAATCTGCTTGCGCAGCAGTTCCGGCATATCTTCAAAGCTCTTGACGTCCTTGTAGAGCGGGGTCAGCTTGTCAACCGGCACGGCCAGCAGCTTGGCATCTTCACCACCTTCGTCGGTCATCGACAGCTGACCGAGCGGGCGGCAACGAACAACAACACCCGGAGGCAGGGAGAACGGGCTGACGACCAGCACATCAACCGGGTCGCCATCACCAGCGATGGTGTGCGGGATGTAACCGTAGTTGCAGGGATAGTGCATGGAGGTGGACATGAAACGATCAACAAAAATTGCGCCGCTCTCCTTGTCTACTTCGTATTTGACAGGCTCGGAATGTGCGGTGATTTCAATGATGACGTTGAAGTCATCAGGAAGGGACTTGCCGGAAGGAACGTTGTTAAGGGCCATGGTTATCTCTCTGCGTTTAGGTTTTGAGAACTTACGATTATAACGTTGTGATAAGGCTTATTCACTGCCAGGCGGCGAGAAACTGCTGCCAATGCGGCACAGCTATCCTGGCCAGTTGCGCTTTGATGAATTCAATTTCGGCCTCTTCTTCTGCCGCTGTCAGCTCGCCGCGCAGGCGGCGAAAGCGGTTGTAGACGAGGTAGGTATTAATGACATCGGTTTCGCAATAGTCGCGAATCTCGGCACTTTTTCCTGCCTGCCAAGCTTCCCAAACTTTGCCGCCATCCATACCGAGCTTGCCGGGAAAGCCGAAGAGCTTGGCCAGATCATCGAGCGGCGCATTGGCGCGCGCATTATAGAGTGCCAGCAGATCCATCAGGTCGAGATGACGCATGTGGTAGCGGCTGATGTAGTTGTTCCACTTGAAATCACGGGAATCGGCGTAATCGCCGTCACCGAGATCCCAGTAGCGGGGCGCGCTGACTCCATGCAGCATGCCGCGATAGTGCAGCACTGGCAGATCAAAGCCGCTGCCGTTCCAGGAAACAATCTGCGGCGTGAATTTCTCGATGCCATCGAAAAAGCGCTGAATGATCTCACCCTCGCCATGCGCCGGTTCGGACAGCGACCACACTTTCAGGCCTTCACTGGTGCGCAGCGCACAGGAAATGGTAACCACGCGCTGCAGGTGAAGTTGCAGGAAATCATTTCCTGTTTTAGCGCGGCGTTGCTGGAAAGCCAGTTCAGCGACTTCCTCGTCGGAAAGCTCAGAAGGAAGATCATTCAGACGACGATAGCCGGCGACATCGGGAATCGTCTCGATGTCAAAAACCAGCACCGGTTTCATGCCGGGAAGACGCCTGTCGACAAGTAGCGATCACCGCGGTCGCAAATAATACTGACGATTACCGCATTCTCCAGCGTTGCAGCGAGACGCAAAGCAACGGCAACACCACCACCCGAGGAAATTCCAGCGAAAATACCCTCTTCTGTTGCCAGGCGACGCGTCATCGCCTCGGCATCGGCTTGGCTAACGTGTTCGATGCGGTCAACGTTGGTTTTGTCGTAAATTTTTGGCAGGTAGGCTTCCGGCCATTTGCGGATACCGGGAATCTGGCTACCGTCTTCTGGCTGGCAACCAATGATCTGAATCGCCGAACTCTTTTCCTTGAGGAATTTCGAGGTACCCATGATGGTGCCGGTCGTTCCCATGCTGGAGACGAAATGGGTAATCATGCCACCCGTATCACGCCAGATTTCCGGCCCGGTACCTTCGTAATGGGCCAGCGGATTATCGGGATTGCCAAACTGATCGAGAATGATGCCTTTACCCTCGTCGCGCATTTTCTCGGCAACGTCGCGGCACAGCTCCATGCCGCCATCCTTGGGCGTCAACACCAACTCTGCACCGTAGGCCCGCATACTCTGGCGACGCTCTATGCTCTGGTTTTCCGGCATGACCAGGATCATCTTGTAACCTTTGATCGCCGCCGCCATGGCCAGTGCAATACCGGTGTTACCAGAGGTCGCTTCGATCAGCGTATCGCCAGGTTTGATGTCACCACGAGCTTCGGCATGAACAATCATCGACAACGCTGGCCTATCCTTCACCGAGCCAGCCGGGTTGTTACCCTCCAGCTTGGCGAGGATGACATTGCCGCGCCTTTCATTTTCAGCACCAGGTATGCGCACCAGGCGCACCAAGGGCGTATTTCCGACAAAATCCTGCAGGGTTTTATACATTCTGCTGCAACCACTCCACGTATAGTGCGACCCCCTCCTCAACCGTAGACATCGGTGCAGCGTATCCGGCAGCGCGCAAGCGCGTCAGATCGCCCTGCGTGAATGCCTGATACTTGCCCTTGAGTGCCTCGGGGAAGGTGATGTATTCCAGCAAGCCCTGTGCCCGAAGCTCCTCCAGCGTCAGCGGTGCTTCATTTTTTGCCTTGCGGCAGCCGTTGACCGTAGCAACGGCAACATCATTGAAACTCTGCGAGCGACCCGAGCCGAGATTGAAGATACCGGATTTTTCGGGGTGATCCAGGAAGTAGAGATTGACTTTGGCGACGTCGCCGACAAACACGAAGTCACGCTGCTGTCCGCCATCCGGATAGCCATGCGAACCTTCAAAGAGTTTCACTTTGCCATCAGCACGGAACTGGTTGAAGTTGTGGAAAGCGACCGATGCCATCCGTCCCTTGTGCGTTTCACGCGGGCCATAGACGTTGAAATAGCGGAAACCAACGATCTGTGATGACGGATCTTTGGCCAGACGCTGGCGCACGATCTGATCGAAGAGGAACTTCGAATAGCCATAAACGTTGAGCGGCCCTTCGTACTGGCGCTCTTCCTTGAAGACGCTGGTACTGCCATAAGTGGCGGCACTGGAAGCATAGAGAAACTGGACATCCTGATCCTGACACCAGTCAAGCAGGATCATCGAGTAACGGTAGTTGTTCTCCATCATGTAACGACCATCGGTTTCCATGGTGTCGGAACAAGCGCCTTCATGAAGAATGGCGTCAATTTCACCATCGTAATGGCCGGCCTGGATGCGCTCGATGAAATCGTGCTTGTCGATGTAATCGGCGATATCGCAATCGATCAGGTTCTTGAACTTTTCGGCCTTGCTCAGGTTGTCGACCGCAATGATGTTCTTGACGCCGCGCTCGTTGAGCGCCTTGACAATGTTGGAACCAATAAAGCCGGCGGCGCCGGTAACAACGGTATACATAATTTTTCCTTACAAGGCTGCGGCGAGTTCGTCGCGAGTAACAACGGCGGTCCCCAGTTTACCGACGACGATACCAGCTGCCACATTGGCGGTGCGTATCGCTTCGGCCCAATCGGCTCCAGCTGCCAGCATGACCGCCAGCGTGGCAATAACGGTATCGCCGGCACCGGAAACATCAAATACTTCCAGCGCATGTGCAGCCTGGTGATGTGTGCCATCAGCGGCAAACAGTGTCATGCCTTCCTCGCTGCGCGTCACCAGCAGCGCTTCCAGCCCCAGCTCCGTGCGGAGTTTCTGCGACTTGGCAAACAACTCCTCTTCCGACGACCAGCGGCCAACCACTTCGCGCAGTTCGGAGCGGTTCGGCGTAATCACCGTGGCCCCGGCATACTTGGCGTAATCATCTCCCTTGGGGTCGACCAGCACAGGTTTGCCGGCAGCACGCGCCAAACGGATCATCTCGGCAATATGGGTCAGCCCACCTTTGCCGTAATCGGAAAGAATCACCACGTCACACTCAGCCACGCGCAGCTCAAATTCCGCCAGCTTGGCATCGAGAATTTCGTGCGAGGGAATGGTTTCAAAATCGATACGTAACAATTGCTGCTGGCGCCCGATAACACGCAACTTGACCGTCGTATCAATGTTGCGGTCGACGTGCAAACCGGCGTCGATTTCTCCATCGCTGAGCAAGCGCGACAAGGTACGTCCGGCTTCGTCGTCACCGACCACAGAAAGCAAAGCGGTCCGGGCGCCCACCGCCGCCGCGTTACGCGCTACATTTGCAGCGCCACCGAGGCGCTCTTCAATGCGTTCGACCTTGACGACAGGTACCGGCGCTTCCGGTGAAATCCGGCTGACTTCGCCAAACCAGTAACGGTCGAGCATGACATCACCAACTACAAGCAGGCGCACTTGCGCAACTTTATCCAGCATTCCGCTCACCGTCCGATTGCGAAATATTCAATCCCCTGTCCGCGCACGAACTTGGGATCGTAAAGATTACGGCCATCAAAGATCAGCGGGCTCTTCAGCGCCTTCTTGATTTCCTCGAAGTCCGGACTGCGGAATTCCTTCCACTCGGTGGCAATAACCAGCGCATCGGCGTTGGCCAAGGCGCCCATCGGGCTCTCGGCGTAAGTCAGACGTGGCTCAGCGCCAAAGATGCGCTGCGTTTCATGAATGGCAACCGGGTCGTAGGCGGTGACAGTAGCACCGGCCGCAAACAGATCATTGATCAACTCGCGGCTGGGGGCGTCACGCATGTCGTCAGTATTCGGCTTGAAAGCCAGTCCCCAGAGGGCGAAGTGCTTGCCCTTGAGATCACCGAACCGGCCTTTGATCTTCTTGCTCAGAATGTGCTTTTGCTGGTCGTTGGCTTCCTCGACGGCAGTCAGTACCTTGAGGGTGATACCAGCATCATCGGCAGCGGTTTTGATCAGGGCTTTGACGTCTTTGGGGAAACAAGAGCCACCGTAGCCACAGCCAGGGTAGAGGAAGTGGTAGCCAATGCGCGGATCGGAGCCTATGCCCTGGCGCACCATTTCGATGTCGGCACCGAGCACTTCGGCCAGGTTGGCGAGTTCGTTCATGAAACTGATACGCGTCGCCAGCATGGCATTGGCGGCGTACTTGGTCAGTTCGGCACTCTTGACATCGGTGATGATGAGGCGTTCATGGTTACGCTGGAACGGGGCATAGAGCGCGCGCATCAGGTGGATGGCCTGTTCTTCTTCAGCACCGACAACAATGCGATCAGGGCGCATGAAGTCTTCAACGGCGGCGCCTTCCTTGAGAAATTCCGGGTTGGATACGACACTGTAGGGAATGTCGACCGCGCGCTTTTTGAGTTCTTCGGCAACTGCCGCTTTGACTTTGGATGCGGTACCGACCGGGACGGTACTCTTGTCAACGATGACTTTATAGTCGGTCATCGTGCGCCCGATATTGCGGGCAGCAGCAAGAACGTACTGCAGGTCGGCGGATCCGTCTTCATCGGGCGGGGTACCAACGGCGATGAATTGTATGGTGCCGTGCTGGACAGCCTTTTCGACATCGGTGGTGAAGTGGAGACGGCCAGCGGCGACGTTGCGGCGGACCATTTCCTGCAGGCCCGGTTCGTAGATCGGGATGCCGCCTTCTTCGAGTATCTTGATCTTGGCTGGATCAACGTCCAGGCAAAGTACATCATTTCCCACTTCGGCCAGACAGGTGCCACTGACCAGTCCGACATAGCCGGTGCCGACGACGGTAATTTTCATGGAATATTCCTACAAGGTTTGATCGAATTCTTCACTGCGGCGTGGCGAATAGGTTTCCCAGCCGCCGCAGGCCGGGCAGCGCCAGTAAAACTGGCGTGCCTTGAAGCCACAATTATCGCACCGATAACGTGACAAACGCTTGGTGTAGCCCTGAATGATGCTCTTCGCCAATTCCACATCGGCACGCACATCAGGCTCTACCAGGGGAAGTCTGGCACTCATCAGCTTTTCCAGACCAAGCAGGGTTGGGTTGCGCTGAAGCTCACCACGTACCAGACGGTAAGCCGCCTCATTACCTTCGCCTTCCAGCACCAACTGATAGACCACATCCAGCAGATCAAGCGAAGGGTAGCGCTCGAGATAACCGCTGAGCAGAGCAATCCCCTCATCACGCCGTTCCAGTTTGCGATAGCTATCCAACAGGCGTTGTGCGACCAACGCCAGATAGGTCGGATCCTGTTGCTCAATACGCAGCCATGATTCAATCGCTGCTTCTATTTGACCTTCCTGGAGCAGCAAATCACCCTGTAATAGACTGGCACGTACACACTTCCGATTCTGTTGCATGGCCAATTCGAGATAGCCACGAGCCGAATCGGACCGCGAGCGCAGAATTTCGTTAGCCGCCAGTTCGCAATAAAATTCGGCTACCTGCTGCTGTGAGGCAACATCCGGCAACTCGCGCGCCAGATCAATAGCCTTCTGCCACTCCTTCTCAGCTTGATAGATTTCCAGCAAATTACGCTTGGCATCCGACTCGAAAGCAGTGCCTATCATTTTGTTGAAGATATCCTCGGCCCGGTCAAGCAAACCGGCTTTAAGATAATCCTGCCCCAGTTCGGCAAGGGCATGGAGCCGCACACCTTCATCCAGATCATCACGATCAATCAGGTTCTGGTGCATGCGGATGGCACGCTCGGTTTCTCCGCGACGGCGAAACAGGTTGCCCAAGGCAAAATGCAACTCAACCGTTTGCGAATCGACCTTGGCAACCTCAAGGAAAGAATCGATCGCCTTGTCCGGCTGCTCGTTAAGCAGGAAATTGAGGCCTTGAAAATACGAGCGTGGCAAAGCGCGCGATTCATGGACAACCTGACGCATATCGACGCGAGCGGCAGCCCAGCCCAACCCAAAAAAAACAGGAACCAGCAGTAACTGCCAGTATTCAAATAGTTCGTTCATGCTATCGGGGGTGGCACAGTGCTCACCGGATTCTGGGCCTTTACAGCAGTTCGCTTAAGTCGGGCAATCTCTCGACCCTGCCGGAAAATCACACCCACTACGGAAAGAACACCCATTACCGCGCCGCCAGCAAAGAATGCCAGCAGAACGAGAACCAATGGTGCTTCCCAGAAATAACCGACGATAAAACGCAGGGTAACGATATCGGTATTCTGGATGGCAAATACCACCAGAAATGAAAAGATGATGAGGCGTATGGCCCAAGTCAGCGCTGTCATGACATTCAATAAAAAAGGGCAGTGAAATCACTCACTGCCCTGAATCTACCACATTGCGCCTGCACGACGTCAGATCGACTGATCAACCCGTTCACGCAATTCCTTGCCAGCCTTGAAGTGGGGAACCCACTTGGCAGGCACGCTGACCTTTTCCCCCGACTTGGGGTTACGGCCAGTGCGCGGCGGCCGGTAGTTGAGCGCAAAGCTGCCGAATCCGCGGATCTCGATACGATCCCCACGCACCAAGGCGTCGGACATCGCATCGAGGATCATCTTGACCGCAAAATCAGCATCCTTCGCCACCAACTGCGGAAAACGCTCCGCAAGTCGGGCGATGAGCTCGGATTTGGTCATACTGTCGTCCATTAGCCTTGCTGGTTAAGCTTTGCCTTCAGCAATGCGCCGAGGTTTGTCGTACCAGAAGCAGCGGAAGAAGATTCAGCAGAGAATTTCTGCATGGCTTCGTGCTGTTCAGCTTGATCCTTGGCCTTGATCGACAGATTGATCCCGCGGGTCTTGCGATCCACGTTGATGATCATGACTTCCAGTTCATCACCGACCTTAACGTGTTGTGAGAGGTCGTCGATACGGTCACGCGAGAACTCGGAAGCACGCAGGTAACCTTCATTGTCACCGTCGAGCGCCATCACGGCACCACGAGCATCAACCGTCTTGACGGTAGCGCGCACAATGCTGTTCTTTTCGTGGGTAGCGATGAAGTTGGTGTAGGGGTCGCCATCCATCTGCTTGATACCGAGAGATATACGCTCTTTCTCAACATCAATACCGAGGACCATGGCCTCAACTTCGTCGCCCTTCTTGAAGTTGCGGATGGCTTCTTCGCCAGTGCTGCTCCAGGACAGGTCGGACAGGTGAACCAGGCCATCGATGCCACCAGGCAAGCCAATGAAAATACCGAAGTCGGTGATCGACTTGATCGCACCGCGAACCTTGTCGCCCTTCTTCTGATTCATCGCAAAGTCATCCCACGGGTTAGCTTGACACTGCTTCATACCCAGGGAGATACGGCGACGTTCTTCGTCGATTTCAAGGATCATGACTTCAACTTCATCACCCAGGGAAACAACCTTGGACGGATGAACGTTCTTGTTGGTCCAGTCCATTTCGGAAACGTGAACCAGGCCTTCGATGCC
>CAXYZX010000042.1:0-17471 GCA_964293845.1 uncultured Dechloromonas sp. | reverse complement strand
TGGAGAAAGCGGCGATCACCTTACCCGGAGGACAGGATATTCCCAACCTGCTGACTGCGGCCGGGATGGATCCGATAATGGCCTTCAGCCTCGCTGTTTTGCTGATTGGCGGTGGCTTGACCGCTTTCTGCCTGCTCAAGCGCGACTTCTGGACACTGGACAACCTGCTCGGTGGTGTCGGAACCGGATTGGCCGTTGTTGCTGCATGGTACGTCAGTGGGCATATCGGTTACCTGGCAGAACATCCCGAGACTCTGGAGGAAGCCTTCATCGCCACCAATAGTGGGCGCATGGAATCGTTGACCTTCGTTGCACCGCAGGCCTACTCGCTTGAACTCCTGATGCTGTGGTCCGACAGCAGCCGCAAGCTGACTTTTGCCATCGCCACAGTACTCGGCGTGATCGCCGGCTCCGGTACCTGGGCCCTGATTTCGCGCAACTTCCGCTGGGAAGGGTTTGTCAGCCTCGAAGACACAGCCAATCACCTGATTGGTGCAGCCCTGATGGGCTTTGGCGGCGTCACCGCCATGGGCTGTACGGTAGGGCAGGGGATCACCGGCTTTTCTACCCTGGCCGTCGGTTCCATACTGACGTTCCTGGCCATCATCGCTGGCGCCGCGGCGATGCTCAAGCTCCAGTACTGGCGGATAATGCGTGAGGCCTAAGCGCCCTCGTTTTCCTTCAGTTTCTCGATAATCAGCGGGAAGGCAGCTGAGCCAAACAGGGCGACAGCCGAAACAATAAAGGCCAGGCCGGCCATCGGATCCTCCAGCACCGGGTGCAGATTGCCGCCAAAGCCGAGCAGACTGATCAGGCCGGGAATGGCGCAAATTACGCCGAGGCTAGTCAGCGCAACAAAGGAAAAGGGATAACGTCGCATACCGCAAGTGTAGACGAGCATCCATTTCGGCGCGATGATGCGGGCTACTTTAATGTTTAAGGAGATGCTCATGGACCGTCGCCTCTTTCTGCGCAGTGCCACTGCATTTACCGCGCTGAGCGCCATCGAATTCACGCCATGGCAGACCGTCAGCGCCTTTGCCCGGGAAGTTGAAGACTTTGTGCGCGGTCCGGCGGTCAAGGATCACCCTCTGCAACAGATCTCCAAGCATGTCTGGATGATTTTCTCTCCGGACGGATTTCCGACCCCGGAAAATCAGGGAATGATGTGCAACATCACCTTCGTGAATACCACCAAAGGCTTGGTGGTCGTTGACTCCGGTGCCTCGGTGCAGATCGGCGAAATGGCGATCCGGCAGATCAAAAAAGCCTTCAATAAGCCGGTGATTGCCATCATCAACACCCATTTCCACGGCGATCACTGGCTAGGCAATGACGCTTTTTCCACGGCCTACAAGGCTATCCCGATCTACGCCCATCCCGGCACGATCAAGGAAATACAGGGCATGCAAGGCAATCTGTGGCGGACTCTGATGGAGCAATGGACCAATCAGGCCACGCTTGGCACCCGCGTTGTGCCGCCAAGCCAGCCACTGGAACATGGAGCCGAACTGAAATTTGGTGATGTGACTTTACGTATTCACCACTACGGCAGGGCACACACGCCCTACGATCTGAGCGTTGAAGTGCTAGGCGACCACCTGACCTGTATCGGTGATCTGGCCATGGATCGCCGCATCGCCAACATGGATGACGGCTCCTATCTGGGTTCACTGAAAACTTATGATCTGCTTGAAAAGAATGCCGCATCCAAAATCTGGCTGCCCGGCCATGGCAAGCCAAGCGGCGAAGTACTGCAGTGGAACCGTGAACTTTTCGAGGGAATTTACCGCCCCTGCGAGCAGGCGATCAAGGATGGACTGCCGCTCGAGGAAGCCAAGACACTGGTCCTGAAAGATCCGCGTGTGGCCAGTCGGGCCAGGGATACCAAAGGCTTTGAGGTAAATATCGGCAAGTATGTCAGCCTCGCCTACCTTGAGGCGGAAGCTGCCGGCTTCTGATTACAGGCGGCGACTCTGGTCGCCCCTGGCAAAGCCCAGCAAATCTTCTTCAATCCCTCGTCCGATAGCAATCACCTTGAACAATTCGCCCATTTCGTGTGGCATCAGCAGTTTGTTAACCGCCCCCGAAGCACGAATGTAATCCGCAGTCCCGTTTGGCTCGGCAGCCAGCAGATCGAGAATCCCGCAGTTGAGCAAAAACTGACCTTGATTGGTGTAGCCGAGCAATTCGAGTCCCGCGCCATGTGCCGCAGCAATAATCGAGGTGAAATCAACGTGGACCGTAACATCCTGCAATCCCGGCAGATAAAAGGGGTCAGGATGCGAATGATGGCGGTAATGACACATCAGGGTGCCACGCCCGCGTTGCTGATGGTAAAACTCGCGACGCGGAAAACCATAATCGAGCAGGAGCAGGGCACCACACTTCAATCGATGCCCCCACTCGGCTGCCCAGGCCCGATTGGCCAGGCTGATTTCACTTTCAAAGCCCGGCGCTAGGCTGCACTGCCGCCCGATCTCTTCTGCAGCTAGCAATAGCGCACCTGCTGCAGGGCGCTCGTTCCACGTGAAACGCCCTTCGCCATCGAGTGTCACCCCACGCTCATAAATGTCATCCTCACGCCAGGCCACAACATGAGCCGGCATCGCATCGAGTAGTTCGTTGGCCAGCACGACGCCTGAAAAATCTGCGGGCAGGCAATCGAGCCATTGCACGCGACCCAGCAAGTGCGGAACTGCAGCAGCCAAGGTGCTTTGCTGCCGCTCGCGCAGGTCGGCCGAGAGGTCGAGAATGAAATAGTTATCCGGCAGTGAGCCCAAACGCTCCAGTTCAAGCAGGAGATCAGCCGCCAGCCGCCCGGAGCCGGCGCCCACTTCAAGGAGCACGGGCGCCGAAGCCGCCATGATCTGCACGACCTGAGGCGCCAGCGAACGACCAAAAAAGGCAGTCATTTCTGGCGCGGTGACAAAATCGCCAGCCGAGCCAAATTTACGGGCACCTGCCGCGTAATAGCCTAACCCTGGTGCGTAGAGCGCCAGTTCCATGAAGCGGGCAAAGGAAAGCCAGCCGCCCGCATGCGTCAGTTCTGCGCCAATTTTGGCGATCAGCGCTGCACTGTGTTCACAAGCATCGGGCGAGGGGAGGGGAAGGCTCATGATGATCGGCGAAAAGCGAGGATTTTAGCGCCCCATCAGGGCAGGAGAGGCGTATATATGGTATTTTTTCGCCTTACACTTGCGGAGGAGACATAAATTGCGTGTCACACAAAAAATAGTCAGCAAATCAGCTGATTTTGCCGCTCAAATGCCCGGCCTGGCTGCCATCAATCCTGATCTCTTAATCGTTTTTGGCTCGCTTGCCCATTTTTCTTCCCCAAATTTTGCTGACTCGCTACGCGCCGGCTTGCCTGGTACTGCATTGATCGGTTGTTCCACTGCCGGTGAAATAACTGCTGACGGCGTCGATGACAACACCTGCACCCTGACCGCGATCAAGCTGGAAAGTAGCACCTTGATTCAGGCGAATACTGTGCTGACCGGCATGGATGACTCTTTCGCCTCTGGGCAGCGCCTCGGCAAGCAGCTTGCCGCAACCGGCTTGAAAGCTGTTCTGGTCTTTGGCCCTGGCGTACAGATCAACGGTAGCGCTTTGGTTGATGGCATTTCCAGCATCATCGGCAGCAGCATTCCGATTACCGGCGGCCTGGCTGGCGATGGCGGTGCCTTCAAGCAAACCTTCACCCTCGGCCCTGATGGGGTTCGTGATAACGCTATCGTTGCCATCGGTCTGTGTGGTGACGGCCTCTCCTTTGGTCATGGCTCATTCGGCGGCTGGGAGCCCTTTGGTCCGGCACGCAAGGTGACCCGTTGCGCCAATAACGTGCTCTTCGAACTTGATGGCGAGCCGGCTCTGGAAGTCTATAAGCGCTATCTCGGAGATCACGCCAAGGACTTGCCAGCTTCCGGCCTGCTCTTTCCGTTTGCCATGCTGGGCGAGGATCACAATGCGATCGGCTTGATCCGGACCATTCTTGGTATCGATGAAGCAAGCGGTAGTCTGACACTGGCTGGCGAAATCGACCCCAACGGCTACCTGAAACTGATGCATGCGAGCACCGACAAGCTGGTCAACGGGGCCGAGGCAGCAGCCGAAGCAGCCACTACCATGCTCAACAACCCGGGGGAAAGTCTGGCGATTCTGGTTAGTTGCGTTGGCCGCAAGTTGGTCATGGGCAACCGGGTGGATGAAGAGGTTGAAGCGGTTGGCGAGGTATTGGGCAACAAGACCATTCTTACCGGGTTTTATTCCTACGGCGAGATCAGTCCTTTCACCCCTGGCGCATCGTGCAAGTTGCATAACCAGACGATGACCATCACCTGCATCAGCGAGACCTGACTCTTCACAATGAATAAGGCCCTGCTGCGACAGCTCAAGCGAACAATAGGCATCGGTGATGAAGCGGCCCTCGCTGCGTATCTCGAGTCACTAAGTTCGCTTGCAGCAAGCAGCGACCCGGCCCTGCAGGGCCTGCTCACAGGTTTGGGCGATTTGCTGCAACGGGTTGACGCATCCTATGAGCAATATGATCGAGATCTTGAGCTAGGCTCTCGATCACTCGCGCTCTCCACACTGGAACTCTCCAGTTCAAATGAAAAACTACGTAGCGAACTGGTCAGTCGCGAAAATGCTCTGGGCTCCCTGCGCGATGCCATCTACGGACTACTCCCCGCCAACGAAGGCAGAACCGAGACGCTGCTTGAAGACAGTATTGAAAGTCTCTCGCGACGCATTGCCGAGTTGGTTGCTGATGATGAAAAGGGACGGTTGGCGCTGGCCAACCAGAAATTCGCCCTTGACCAGCATGCCATCGTCAGCATTACCGACACCAATGGCACCATCATTTACGCCAATGACCGCTTCTGCGAGATCAGCGGCTATGCTCGGGGCGAACTGATCGGCAAAAACCACCGCATCGTCAAATCAGCCATACATCCCAGCAGTATTTACCGCGATATGTGGGGGACGATCACGCTTGGCCACGTCTGGCGTGGCGAAATTTGTAACCGCGCCAAAAGTGGGCAGTTGTACTGGGTCAATGCAACGATTGTTCCGCTACTCGGCCCGGATGGGCAACCGGAGCAGTACATTGCGATCCGTACCGACATCAGCGACCGCAAGCGAATGGAATCCCAGCTTTCCGAGCAGCTAGATCTGGTTGAGGGGCTAATCGAAGCAATCCCCCTACCGGTCTATATGAAGGATGCCGAAGGCCGCTACATGCGCATCAATCGCGCTTTTGAGCTGTTTTTTACGGTCGACCGTAAAAGTCTCATCGGCAAGACCTTGCGTGATCTGCTGGCCCCCGGGGATACGCAGATCCATATTGAGAAGGACACAGAACTACTTGTTCGTGGCGGCAGCCAAGTCTATGAAGCCATCATTCACGGGCGTGACGGCACGAGCCACGATACCATTTACCGTAAGGCTTCGTTGTCCCGCCGTGACGGCAGCATTTATGGTCTGCTCGGTACGATCATCGACATCACCGATCGCAAGAAGGCCGAAGTTGACATGCGTCTGGCCAAGGAAGCGGCCGAAGCAGCCAGCCAGGCAAAGAGCGAGTTCCTTGCCAATATGAGTCATGAGATACGCACGCCAATGAATGGCATCATTGGCATGACCGATCTGGCACTCGATACCGCGCTGACCGAGGAGCAACGCGAGTTTCTCGGGATCGTCAAATCTTCTGCCGAATCCCTGCTTACCATCATCAATGACATCCTCGACTTCTCAAAAATTGAAGCCGGCAAGTTACTGGTTGAGCAAATTTCCTTCGACCTGCACCGGGTAGTGGCCGAAACCCTTAAAACGCTGGCGCTGCGCGCACATGAAAAAAATATAGAACTGGTTTTTGAGATCATCCCGAGCGTACCGCGCCATGTCATTGGTGACCCAAGCCGCCTGCGCCAGGTACTGGTCAACTTGATCGGCAACGCCATCAAGTTCACTGCTGCCGGAGAAATCGCCGTCCGCGCCGAGTTGAGCCCAAGCAATGGCGATCAGCCCACAGTGCAGTTTTCCGTTCGTGATACCGGCGTCGGTATTGCCCCGGACAAACAGCAAGCCATTTTTGAAGCCTTTACCCAGGAAGACACCTCAACAACGCGCAAATATGGGGGCACCGGCCTCGGTCTCTCGATTTCGCGGCGTCTCGTTGAACTGATGGATGGCCGAATGTGGCTGGAAAGCCAACTCGGCCAAGGCAGCACCTTCTACTTCGCACTCAAGCTGACACTGGATACTCAACCGCCGGAACCCGGCACCAGCCACATTGACCTACGTGGCCGCCAAATCCTGGTGGTAGACGACAACAGCACCAATTGCCGCATCCTGAGCAGCATGCTGGCCCATTGGGATGTCACGACCACACTCACCCACTCGGGGCCGCAAGCACTTGCCGTATTGCGCCAAACCCCCTCGGCCTTCGACTGCATCCTGCTCGACGCCCATATGCCAGAGATGGATGGTTATGAGCTGGCGCAACACATCCGCAGCGAACTGGCGATTGCCACCCCGATGATCATGCTCTCCTCTGGCGCGATGCGCGGGGATGCGCAGCGTTGCCAGGAGGTCGGGATATCCGGCTATTTCTCGAAGCCAATTTCATCTGAGGAGTTACTGGCTGCGCTCTGCCGGGTCTTCGGCATCGCGCCCAATGAGCAGCTGATTCCCGCCAAGCAGCTGATTACACGCCACGCCTTGCGTGAGTTGCAGCGCACACTGGACATCCTGCTGGTTGAAGATCACCCGGTAAATCAGAAACTGGCGCTTGGTCTACTCGAAAAATGGGGGCATCGCGCAACGCTGGCAAAAAATGGCCAAGAAGCCATCGATCTCCTCGCCAAGTGCGATTTTGACGTCATTCTGATGGACATGCACATGCCGGTCATGGGCGGCATCGAAGCCACCCAGAAAATTCGTGCCCGGGAAGCCGACGACAATCGACCACGCGCCCCCATCATCGCCATGACGGCAGCCGCAATGCAATCGGACAAAGAGGCCTGCATCGCCGCCGGTATGGATGATTACCTGTCCAAACCGATACGGGCCAAAGACCTGCTGGAAAAACTGCTGGCCTACGGCGGCCACCCTGAAGCAAGCGAGAAGACAGCCTTTGACTATGGCGATGCTTTGCGCCAAGCTGATCTGGAAACCGTAGAAATCATCGCCAATATATTCCTCGAAACCTGGGAACGCGATATTCAACTCCTGCGCCACGCGGTCAGCAGCCAGGAAGCAGCCTGCGCCGAACGCGCAGCCCACAGTCTTAAAGGAACCCTGGCCACATTCTGTGCCGATCCGGCGATGCGCGTCGCTGGCGATCTGGAAATGCGGGCACGCAATCAGAATCTGGAAGGGATGACGCCCGATATTGACTCCCTGCATCGGGAAATCGAGCTTCTCGCACCCCACATCCGCGCCGTGGCAGCGAGAGTATCGGGGTAAACTCGCAATTTTCCACGGTTGACCGTGGCAATCCGGAAACTTGCGATGACTCAATCAAACACCCTGCAGAAGCTCAAAAAATCCCTGGAAAGCCGCGTTGGCAAGGCCATCGGTGACTACAACATGATCGAAGACGGCGATACCGTCCTTGTTTGTGTCTCCGGCGGCAAAGATTCCTACACCCTGTTGCACATCCTGATGGCTCTGCAGCAGCGTGCACCCATCAGATTCAAACTGATCGCGATGAATCTCGATCAAAAGCAGCCAGGCTTCCCGGCTGACATCCTGCCTGGCTATTTCGAATCTATTGGGGTCGATTTTCGTATCATCGAGGCCGACACCTACTCCATCGTCAAAGAAAAAATTCCCGAAGGCAAAACCACCTGCTCGCTATGCTCCCGCCTGCGCCGGGGCATCATTTACCGCACCGCCAAAGAGCTAGGTGCCAACAAGATAGCGCTCGGCCACCATCGTGACGACATGGTGCATACACTAATGCTCAATATCCTGTTTGGCGGCAAACTGAAGGCCATGCCACCCAAACTGGTGACTGATGACAAAGCACATATCGTGATCCGTCCGCTGGCCTACTGTGCCGAGAATGACATTGCCCGCTTCGCGCGCGGCATGGAATTTCCGATCATTCCCTGCAACCTGTGCGGCTCGCAAGAGAACATGCAACGCCAGAAAATCCGTGAAATGATGCAGGACTGGGACAGACGCTTCCCTGGCCGCAGCGAAGCAGCATTCACCGCGATCCAGAATATTGTCCCGTCGCACCTAGCTGACAATAATCTTTTCGATTTCCGAAACCTGACACTGGACACACCTGTCGAAGAAGGCGATATTGTCTTTGACGCGCCAGAAATGCCGATTGCCGGCGGTCTATCCATAAGCCTTTTGGCATAACGACAGTTGTCGATTCAACGTTTATAATAGTCAATTCAATAATTTGCATCGAGACACCGACCGCATGAGTCTGCCGCGCAAGATGACCATTATGTTTGCCGACGTATCCGGTAGCGCTCGTCTTTTTGAGCGTCTGCAAGATACTGAAGCCGCGCACGCAGTTGAACGTTGTATCAAACGCATGGAACGTTCAATCACCGGTTATCGTGGCCGCACCCTACAGGTTGCCGGCGATGAACTGCAAGCACTCTTCGAGTCTCCGGAGGATGCCTGCCTGGCGGCCATTGACATGCAACTGCGAGTGGCTGACCTGCCACCAATTTCTGGCCTGAAACTGACGATACGCATTGGGCTGCATTGCGGTGATATCGTTGAACAGTTTGAGACGGCGCTAGGTGAAGCAGTCAACACAACAGCACGTATTACCGGCATGGCACGCGTCGATCAAATTCTTGCCAGCAAGCAGCTCGCCGACCTGCTACCGACGCATTGTCAGAGCTACGTCGCACCGATTCGTGAGATGGGTGCTATTCGCGAAGGTCAGGCAGTGGTTGAACTGGTGCAGATTGACTGGCAGCGGCACGAAGAGTACCAGCGCACACGCACTGTTGCCGTCGAACCGACCGCCAGTGACAAGACAACCGACCGGCTTTGCCTGCGTTATCGCGGCAAGGCATTTTTGCTGGACGACAAGACCCCGGCGTTAAGCCTGGGTCGCGACCCCAGCAGCAAGCTCTTGATTGAGGATCGCAAGGCCTCCCGCGCGCATGGCCGCATTGAAAAGCGTGCTTCCAGCTATTTCTACGTCGACTCCAGCACCAATGGCAGCTTCATCAGCTTTCCCGGGCAAAATGAAATCATGCTGCGCAAGGACGAAATTCAACTCCGTGGCTCGGGACGTATCTGCTTTGGCAGTTCACGCAATGACTCACTGGCGGATTTTGCAGATTTCGAATACGTCTGACCACGATCTGTTGCGGTCAACAACAAAAAAGGCGCGAAAATTTTCGCGCCTTTTTATTTGATGTTTGGCTGCCTATTTGGCAGCGCCTGCGTCAGCAACACACTTTTTGACGAAACTGTTCTTGGCGGCACCCGCCAGTTTCTTTTCCTTGGCCGTCGCATCGCAAGCAGCCTGAGCCGGCGTCATGGCGTCAGCTGTACATTTTTTCATAAAGCTGGTTTTGGCAGCACCAGCAAGTTTCTTCTCAGTAGCTTTAGCAGCACAGTCATCTGCAGCATAAACAGAGGTTACGGCAAAGGTGGTAACGAGCACGAGAAGCAGTTTTTTCATGAAGTGTCCCCTAGATCAATAGGCCAAACGGCGAGCTAACTATCGGGGATTCAGGCGTCATCGTCAAGCATCATGCGCTGCTGCCGATCCATGAAATCCTGCATGCTATCGATGCCGTGTAACTGCAGAATCGTATTGCGTACTGCAGCTTCGAGCAGAACGGCCAAATTGCGCCCGGCAGCCACCGGAATGACGATTTTGCGCACCGGAACACCGAGTACCTCCTGTGTCTGCGCATCGAGCGGGAGACGCGGGGCTTCGACGCCAGGTACAGTCTTGTGCAGATGCACAATGATTTTCAACTTCATTTTTCGGCGCGAAGCGGTCTCACCAAAAATCGTGCGAATATTCAGCAGACCAAGACCGCGCACCTCAAGAAAATCCCGCAGCATACCGGGACAACGACCTTCAATCGTGGTCGGGGCGATTCGTGCCATTTCGACCACATCATCGGCAACCAGGCCATGACCGCGGGAAATCAACTCGAGTGCCAACTCTGATTTACCGACACCGGAATCCCCGGTAATCAGCACCCCCATACCCAGAACATCCATGAAGACACCGTGCAAATTCACTGTATCCGCGAGACGTGCCGAAAGATAGATGCGCAACTGGTCGATGACCGCCGAGCAATGTTTTGGCGACTGAATGACCGGCGTCTTGTTGGCGGCACAGGCATCAAGCAGCGACTGAGGAGCGACGATGCTATCAGCGATGATTACTGCCGGCGGATGTGCAATTAACAGATCGGCACACTGCTGCCCAAAACGCCGCTCGCCAATCCGTACCGCCCAGTCATATTCTGCCTGCCCCATGACTTGCAGGCGCTCGGGATGGATGATGTTGATGTGACCAACAACATCCGCTCCGTAGTTGTTCGAAATCTTGAGTTCAATGAGGGAGTCTGCGCTATGGCCAGTCACCCAGCTCAACAACAACTTTTCGCGGTTGTCTTCATAAAGCTGAGCCAGACTGATGTGGCGCACTGCGGTACTCAGGCCTGGAAAAGCGTAACCACAGCCGCTGAATCCGGCGCGGCAAGAAGGGCATCACGGAACGGGCGTTCAGCGAATCGCTGGGCCAACTCGGAAAGGATCTGCAGATGCTCTTCGGTCGCCTGTTCCGGCACCAATAAAACAAAAAGCAAACTGACCGGACGACCATCGGGCGAATCAAAGGGTACCGGGTTACTCAGACGAAGGAAGGCACCGGCCGCCTGCTTAAGGCCCTTGATACGACCGTGCGGGATGGCAATACCTTGGCCGAGGCCAGTGGAGCCGAGTTTTTCGCGGGCAAACAGGCTGTCAAAAACGACAGAGCGGGCGAGTCCGAGATGGCTCTCGAAAAGGATGCCGGCTTGTTCAAAGACCCGCTTTTTGCTGCTGGCATCCAGATCAAGTAGCACCTGGGAAACCGACAGAATGTTGGTCAGAGGATTCATAGGGATTTCTGCAAAAGCAAAGGCCGCAACCACCTGGTCGCGGCCCTCGGGTATTAACTGGTCATCTGCTGCGAGGCCTTTTCGCCCCGGTGATGATCCTGCACTTTTTGCTTGTACTTTTGAACCTGGCGGTCCAACTTGTCAAACATCACATCAATCGCGGCATAAAGATCCTCGGCCGACTCCTCAACATGCATGTCTTTGCCCGGCACGTGCAGGGTAACTTCGGCAGTCTGTTTCAGTTTTTCAACGGAAAGAACGACGGTAACACCCGTCACCTGGTCGAAATGGCGAACCACCGGGTCCAGCTTGTTTTCCACATACTGGCGCAGCGCTGGTGTAACTTCGATATGGTGGCCACTGATCTGCAGATTCATTTTTTCTCCTCTCACTACAGGGTCTTGCGTAAATTGACCGGCGGGATATTGAGCAGCTCACGGTATTTTGCCACCGTTCGCCTCGCTACAACGATTCCCTGCTGGCCTAGTATTTCGGATAATTGGCTATCCGACAAGGGCTTTTTGCCATCTTCGGATCCGACCAATTGCTTGATCAAGGCCCGGATGGCAGTGGCAGAGCAAGCACCACCAGTATCGGTGGCAACGTGACTACCAAAAAAGTATTTCAATTCAAAGATCCCGCGCGGTGTCGCCATATATTTCTGGCTTGTTACACGTGAAACAGTCGACTCGTGCAAGCCAAGAATATCGGCAATTTCGCGTAACACCAGAGGCCGCATAGCGACCTCACCGTGCTCGAAAAACTGGCGCTGACGGTCAACAATGGCCTGCGTCACGCGATGTATGGTGTCAAAACGCTGCTGCACATTTTTGATTAACCAGCGCGCCTCCTGTAACTGGCCAGTCAGATTGGCATTGCCACGGCGTTGCCGGGACAAAATTTCGGCATAAAGACGATTGATCCTCAGACGCGGATAGGCATCGGGATTGATGTAGGCCGTCCACTTGCCCTTGAGCTTCTTGACCATCACATCCGGGGTAATGTAACGCGCTTCGGACTGCGCAAAACGTGCACCAGGACGTGGATTAAGCCGGGTGATCAGGGCGTGCGCGGCCTTGAGTGCCTCATCATCGGCCCCCGTAAGGCGCCGCAACTTGACGTAGTCCCGCGCAGCCAGCAATTCCAGATATTTATCGACAACAATTAACGCCAGATTACGGATTTCGTCGGCCGGCAGGGCGCGCAGCTGTAGCGCCAGACACTCTTGCGGGTTACGCGCGCCAATTCCTATCGGATCAAAATTCTGGATCAGACGGAGGGCAATATCCAGTTCCTCAATCTCGATTTCGTATTCTGGTGGCAGCGTTTCCCAGAGCTCGGCCATCGGCGTTGAGAGATAGCCATCATCATCCAGGGCATCGATAAGGAACCGTACCAACTCCCGGTCCCGCTCGGAGAGCTGGGTCATGCCCAGTTGCCAACCGAGATGATCGCGCAGGCTGGTGGAACCCGAGTGGATGTCCTGCGGATCGCTATCATCATCCTCATCACGGCCGGCACCCGTAAAAGTACCAGCGTCAGACGACCAACGATCATCATCGACTTCAGAGGGCGCATTAGGCACCTCCTGCTCGCGTTCGGCACTGGCTTCACGCGGCTCGGCTGGCTCACTGCGGGTTTCCTGATTGCCGGGCGAATCAAACTGCTGTGCTGCAGAGAAGGTCTCACCATGATCGTCATCCCGCTCGAGCATGGGATTCTCGAGCAGATATCGCTCAAGCTCCTGCTGCATCTCAACCGTCGAGAGCTGAAGAAGCTTGATCGACTGCTGGAGCTGGGGCGTTAGCGCCAGATGCTGCGATAGTCTTAGCTGTAGAGTGGGCTTCATCGGTTAAGGCGCTGGAAAGTGGTCAGAGCTTGAAGTGCTCGCCCAGATAAACTTTGCGCACACTTGGATTATCAACGATTTCCTCCGGCCGTCCAGCAGCCAGTACATTTCCTGCGTTAATAATGTAGGCATGATCACAGATACCCAGAGTTTCGCGCACATTGTGATCGGTAATCAGAACGCCAATCCCGCGCTCCTTGAGGAAGCGGATAATCTTCTGAATTTCCAGCACGGCAATCGGGTCAACCCCGGCAAAGGGTTCATCAAGCAGAATAAATCGCGGATTGGTCGCCAGCGCACGGGCAATTTCAACCCGCCGCCGTTCGCCGCCGGACAGTGCCGCTGCATTTACATGGCGGACATGAGCGATATGGAGCTCACCAAGCAACCCTTCCAGACGATCATTGATTTCCGCCTCAGGCAGATTGAGCAGTTCCAGGACGGCACGGATGTTTTCCTCGACATTCAGTTTGCGAAAAACAGAAGCTTCCTGCGGCAGGTAAGACAAGCCTTGGCGCGCCCGGCTGTGCATCGGGAGATGGCTCAGCTTATTGTCGTCGATGAAGACATCGCCACCATCCGAAGCCACCAGACCAACGATCATGTAGAAACAGGTCGTCTTGCCCGCACCGTTGGGGCCAAGCAGACCGACAACTTCGCCCGATTTAACCTCAAATGAAACATCCTCGACGACGGTTCGTGTCTTGTAGCGTTTTTTGAGGTTGTGGGCCGAAAGCATGGATGCGGGAGTGTTCATTCATCCGCTCCGCGCGATCCACGACGCATTGTTTGCTTGATGGCTTCGCCCGAGAAGCCCCGATATTGCAAAAATCGCATTTGTTTCGCTCGCTCTTCCGCTGTTTGCGGCGGACTGCCAAATTTTCTCGACCAAACGGACTGACAGCGTTCGGTTTCATCGCCACCTTCAGGCAGAGCAGCCGCGATATCCTCATCCCCAACACCATGCTGCCGCAAATCCTGTTTTAAGCGGGCATTTCCGAAACGCCGCGCACGTGCCAACACACGCTGAGTCGCATAACGCTGGTCAGAGAGCAATCGTTCACTTTGCAGAATATCCAGTACGGTATCCAATTGCTCCTCCGACTCGGCCTCAACTGCAAGCTTGGCCCTCAACTCAACCCGACTGAAGTCGCGCCGGGTCAGCAGTTTAAGGGCCAGGACTCGCAGATCAGGCATCAGCGGGTGCTGACTTGCTTGGCTTGATGACAGCGGTGCTCGCTGCTTCGCGAATCCGGGCCTCGATTTCCTGGGCGATTTCAGGATGCGAGCGCAGGAATTCGCGTGAATTGTCCTTGCCCTGACCAATTTTTTCGCCCTTGTAGGAATACCAGGCACCGGATTTATCGACCAGCTTGTGGGCCACCCCGAGTTCGACAATTTCGCCATGGCGGGAAATGCCTTCGCCATAGAGAATATCGAAAATTGCTTCGCGGAACGGCGGTGAAACCTTGTTTTTGACGACCTTAACGCGAGTTTCACTGCCCACCACTTCGTCGCCCTTCTTGATCGAACCAATACGGCGAATATCGAGGCGCACCGAGGCGTAGAACTTGAGTGCGTTACCGCCGGTGGTGGTTTCCGGCGAACCGAACATGACGCCGATCTTCATCCGGATCTGGTTGATGAACACCACCAATGTATTGGTCTTTTTGATGTTGGCCGTCAGTTTGCGCAGTGCCTGGCTCATCAGGCGGGCGTGCAGGCCGACCATCTGATCGCCCATTTCGCCTTCGATTTCAGCGCGCGGGGTCAGGGCGGCCACCGAGTCGATGACAATGATGTCGACCGAAGCGGAGCGCACCAGCATATCGGCGATTTCAAGTGCCTGTTCGCCGGTATCCGGTTGTGAGATCAGCAGCTCATTGACGTTGACGCCCAGCTTTTGCGCATACTGCGGGTCAAGGGCGTGTTCTGCATCGATAAAGGCGGCAACGCCACCCAGTTTTTGCATTTCGGCAATCACCTGCAAACACAAGGTAGTCTTGCCGGAAGATTCCGGGCCGTAGATTTCAACGACGCGACCGCGCGGCAAGCCGCCGATACCCAAAGCAATGTCAAGCCCGAGCGAACCGGTGGAGACCACCTGTATGCCTTCGTCGATTTCGGCATCGCCCATCTTCATGATGGAGCCTTTGCCGAACTGCTTTTCAATCTGCTGCAGCGCTGCGGCGAGCGCCTTTGCCTTGTTGTCGTCCATGGGATACCTCAGAATTTTGATGTGATTATGGCACATGGGCCAGGGATGGAACAGAAATTGCTGCGCGAGTGAGTTAGCTGATTTGCAGCCCGATTATTTGCCAAGCTCGGTGCTTATGCTTCTGGCGTTTTGTGCTGATCGGGAAGCGAACCGTTAAATACTGTTCATAAATACAGTATATTGAATTCAGCCTCATTGGCAAGAAAATTTCATTTCCCGTTATGTGGAACTCACCAGCAATAAAACAGCCCTTCCCGGCGGTGGACCGCAACCAACACGGCGCAAGAGCTAAAATCAGCCCTCACCAAAGGCCCCCAACCCGTCCTCCCGGATTGCTGCATGAACACCACTGAAATCTTCCTGATCGCCATGACGATCATCTTCACCGTGCCTTACCTGATCTGGCGCGTCGGCAAAACGGACTATTACGCGCCATTGGTTGTGGTCCAGATCATCACCGGCATTTTGCTTGGCCCGGGCATCCTCGGCCGCGCCTTTCCCGATTACTACAGTTTCGTTTTCAACCCCGCGGTTGTTCAGTCCCTGAATGGCATTGCCTGGTGGGCAGTGATGCTGTTCGTAATGATTGCCGGCATTGAACTAGATCTAAAAAAAGCCTGGGCCCATCGCCGCGAAAGCAGTATTACCGCAGGCTTGGCGCTCGGTACGCCACTGATTTTTGGCTGCCTTGCTGCTGCCGGCCTGCTGCTTTACGACGGCTGGATGGGGCCGAAGGCGATGACCTGGCAATTCGTCCTGGGCGTCGGTATGGCTTGTGCCGTCACCGCGCTGCCTATCCTGATCCTGCTCATGGAAAAGCTGGAAGTTCTGCGCCAGCCGATCGGCCAGCGCATTCTGCGTTATGCCAGCCTCGACGATATCGCCATCTGGGGTGTGCTGGCGCTGATCCTGATGGACTGGGAACGGGTCGGCAAACAAGCCGCATTTTTGATTGCCTTTACGCTCTTCGGCTACGCCTTCCGCAAACTGATGGCCTGGCTGGCCGAGCGCGACCGCTGGTATGTGGCACTGATCTGGCTGGCCGTCTGTGCCTTTGGTGCAGACTGGGCCGGGCTGCATTTCATGGTCGGCGCCTTCCTGGCCGGCGCCATCATGGAATCCGAGTGGTTCAATCAGGAACAGATGGATCTGTTGCGCCATCATGTGCTGCTCGTTGTCATGCCGGTCTTTTTTCTCAGTACCGGCCTGCGCACCAACTGGACAGTCGGCGGCGAGGCGGTCTTCATTGCTGCTGCCGTATTGCTCGTTGCCTCGGTGGTCGGCAAGCTGATCGGCGTCCAGATCGCCGGCAAAATCCTTAAATGGGCACCGGGCGAAGCCAGCATCATTGGCTGGCTGCTGCAGACCAAGGCACTGATCATGATCATTTTTGCCAATATCCTGCTCGACAAACAAATCATCACCAGCGAGGCGTTTACCGCGCTATTGTTGATGGCCGTCGCCAGCACCATGCTGACGGTACCGATCGTTGCCCCGCAACTGGCGCGCCTCAAATCCTTGATCCAGCGCTCTGCCTGAGGAGAAAAGTATGGCCTATGTCGCAACTTATTCGTCTGAGGCGCCTGAGAGAGCGTGGGTTGATGGCCTCAGTGGCACGACCGTACTCGAGTTTGGTGCTGACTGGTGCGGGCATTGCCAGGGCGCCCAATCGGCGATCAAGTCCGTGCTGGAAAACCAGAACGACCTGACTCACCTGAAAATCGAAGATGGCCCCGGGCGCCCTTTGGGACGCAGCTTTCGCGTCAAATTGTGGCCAACGCTGATTTTCATGCGTAACGGACAGGAACTCGCCCGTGTTGTCCGCCCCGCTGGCGAGGCAGAATTGCGCGCCGCGCAGGAGCTGCTCAAGACGGCTTGATCAGATCATTCCGCCATTGATGGAAATGATCTGCCCGGAGATGTAGGCGGCTTTATCCGAAGCCAGGAAGGCCACCAGATCGGCGACTTCCTCCGGCTTGCCGGCGCGCCTCATAGGCACCAGGTTCTTGATCGTCTCGGCATCGAATGCACCTTCTATCATCCCGGTGGCAATAATTCCCGGCGCTACGGCGTTGACCGTAACATTCCGGCTGGCCAGCTCCAGCGCCAGCGATTTGCTGGCCGCGTGCAAGGCGCCTTTGGCTGCCGAGTAATTGACCTGGCCGCGATTGCCGGTAATCCCGGCGATCGAGGAAATGGTGATGATGCGCCCCCAGCGGGTACGGATCATCGGCATGGTCAGCGGCTGAGTGACATTGAAAAAGCCGTTCAGCGAGACATCCAGCACACT
>CAXYZX010000041.1:0-17518 GCA_964293845.1 uncultured Dechloromonas sp. | reverse complement strand
CGCTCTTTGGCAGCGGCGTCACTGGAACCGCAATTGCCGCCGCTGTCCTCTGTTCGTTCTTCACTGCCTTCACCGGCGGTAGCGGTGTCACCATCCTGGCACTCGGCGGGCTGCTGTTGCCGCTCCTGACCAAGGCCGGCTTCCCGGAAAAACGCGGCATCAGTCTGGTGACCAGCGCCAGCGCACTCGGCGTGCTGATCGCCCCCTCCGTGCCACTGATCATGTACGCCATCATCGCCCGCGTGCCTATCGATACCATGTTCCTTGCCGGCCTTCTGCCGGCACTGGTCATGGTCGCCTGCCTGCTGCTGTTCGGTGGCTACCTGAATTTAAAGACTGTCGCGGTCAACGCCGCCAAAGGCCCGAATTTTTCAGCCGCGCGCACGGCGGCATGGAACGCCAAATGGGAAATCCTGGCGCCTTTTGTCGCCATTGGTTCACTGGTTGGCGGTGTCGCCACACCGACTGAAAGCGCCGCACTGACTGCCTTGTATGCACTCCTCACGCAGAGCATTGCCCACCGCGAACTGAATTGGCCCCTGCTGCGCCGCTCGCTGGCTGAATGCGCCGAAGTGATTGGCGGCATCATGGTCATCCTGGGCATGGCGCTCGGGCTGACCAACTTCCTGATCGATGCCGGCATTCCCGATGCGGCGATTGAATGGGTGCAATCCATCCTGCCCAACAAGCTGGCCTTCCTTGTCGCGCTGAACATCTTCCTGCTGCTCGCCGGAGCGCTGATGGAAATCTATGCGGCGATTATCGTACTGGTTCCGCTGCTGCTGCCGGTGGCGCTGAGTTACGGCATCGACCCGATACATTTTGGCGTCATCTTCCTCGCCAATATCGAGATGGGCTTTCTCTGCCCACCGGCCGGGATGAACATTTACTTCGCCTCGGCGATGTTCGGCAAGTCGATTCGTTATGTCGCCGTATCGGTGCTGCCGGCGCTCGCCGCGATGTTTTGCGGCGCGCTGATCATCTCGGCCCTGCCTTTTCTGGCGACTTGGCTGCCGAGCTTGCGCTAAACGCGTTTAGCGTGCCTCAACCGGTGCCGCCAAGTTGGGCGGCGGTCGGCTGGCGCCAAGCACGGCGTTATCTAGGCGGCGAGTATCCGCTTCCGGGACCAGTTCCAGCAGATTGACCACCTTGCGCACGCCATCGGTGGTCCGGGCAATGGCAACTGCCACTTTGGCTTCGCGCTCATTGACGATGCCGAGCAGGAAGAGCGTGCCATTCTCGCTAACCGGCTTGATGTGGTTGGCTGACAACTGATTGGATTCGATCAACCGGGTCTTGAATTTGGAGCTGATAAAGGCATCGTTACTGCGCGAAGCGTAGGAGGAGATCGGCGCCACTACCAATTCGTTGTGCAGCTTTTTAATGCCCTCGATACCAGCCGCCATCTCACCGATGGCGCGCTGCGTTTCCGCATCGCGCACCTCGCCGGTGATCAGCAGGATGCGATTGTAGGCGGTGAAATTGGCGTGCGCCGACTCCGCGAAGTGCGCCGGCATACGGTTGCTACCCTTCCACTCAGCGACCTCGTCGTCGGCCTGCACGCCGGTGGAGCGCCGGTCATGCGCACTCATCACGCCAACCGCCGCCCCGGTGACCAGGACTGCTGGCACGCAAGCCGAAAGCAGCGGCAGAACGCCGATCAACGCAGCGCCAAAAATCATTCGGAGCTTAGACATGGCTCACCTCCAGAAATATTGCTCTAAAAACGCCTTGCGACAAAAAAAGCCGGGTTCCCCCGGCTCGCATCCTGCTCACTGCCAGCGCGCTTAGCGCGGCATGACCGGCAGCCGATTGAGGTCGGAAGCACAGAGGCCCGCCAACTCACCGACCACACGGTTGATCTCTTTGCCAACCAGCCACCAGCCGCCCGCATAGGGGCGCACTGTAATGCCATGCTCGGCACACAGCTGCATTGCCTTGTCTCTTAGTTGTTCAAGCATTTTCATTCCTTCCGTCAATCGCGCTTTTTGCGCCATCATCAAAGCACCACGCGGTGCGATGACCTTCTCTGGGGGCACCAGAACCATCCCCGTCAACCAGCAAAAATCTGTTTTCTGTTGATTCCGCCAATTATTGCGGCCCGGTATTGCACCAATATTTCAGGCAGATAATTTTTGGGGCACGTCCAGCCCTTTGTCACATTTCCGAACAAGACACCGGGCATTCGTCCATGGTATTACTTACGGACTATCTTTCTGGATACTGCGACCATGGTTTTCTTTGAACTCTTCTCAAATAATCCTGACTTCGTTAGCGTTGAAGCCGGGCACCCACTTTTTACCGAAGGTGAAGAGGGACATCTGATGTTTGTGCTGACCACCGGGGAAGCTGAAGTCATTGTCAACAATCGTGTGGTTGACACCCTGCAACACGGCAATATTGTCGGAGAAATGGGCATGATTTCCCCCGGCCCGCGCTCGGCCAGCGTCATCGCCACGACAGATTGTCAGTTCGTCGCCATCGACGAAAAGCGCTTTCTCTATCTGGTGCAGCAAGCCCCATATTTTGCTACTCAGGTCATGCGTGTCATGGCCGAGCGTTTACGTAATACCAACAAATTGCTGCCCGCCATCGACGATATTTAACTGACCTGCGGCCCAAAAACCAAAGCTCGTGCGTGACCGCTTTACCTTCGGAGAAACTGGCTACGCACACAGGCGGTCGAAGTCGCGCACCAGGCTGATCATGCTGCGTTCTAGTGGAGGAAAAATCAGGCGCTTTTAGCGGTTGACCGCAACAATCTGCCAAGTCATCTCGCTGTAACGCAGCAGGCGCAACATAAAATCCCTTTTGCCGCCGGTTCGCCATGAAGTCCTCGCTACCCTCTTCGTTTGGCAAATACCGCGATCTGGTACTTCTGATCGCCTTGTTTCTGCTGATTGATGCCGGCGTTTCGGTCATCAACATTTACACCTCGCACCAAATCGAAGCGGACGCCAGCCGGATCAATGCGGCCGGCCAGATGCGGGCATCAGCCCAGCAATTGACCAAGGCGTTGCTGACGCTGGACATGGAAATCCGTAGCGGCGCGCCGACCCAGAGTAGCCAGGCAGAAATCTCCGAAGCTCGCCTTGGCTTTCTCGACGCCCAAAGCCTTCTCCAGGGAAAACCTGGGCAAGGCAGCAGCGGCTTGCTTGAAGCTGAATCACAAACCCAAAAGATCCAGACGCAGCTCGCCCATATTTCACAAACCTGGGCGCCCATCGACCGCGAGGTAGGGCCGCTACTACTCACCGATCAACTGGACAGCGAGGCCGTGGCCAGCGCCGTCAGCAAGGCGGTCACACGCAACAACCGGCTGACCCGGCAGGCAGACGATCTGGGCAAAAGTCTGGAAGAGCTGGCACAGCAAAAGACGGCCACCATGCGCTGGATACAGATGCTCGCCATCGGCCTGGCTTTCCTCAACTTCTGTTTCATCGTCTTCAAGTTTATTGCGCGTCTCTCGGCCAGCGATCACGCCGCCGCCCTGGCCCGCCAGGAAAGCGAACGCATCCTTGGCAGCGTCCGCGAAGGCCTGTTTTTGCTAACCCAGGAACGTACCGTTGGCAGCCAGCGCTCCAATTCACTGGACAAGCTTTTCGGTGACCGACTGAAAACCGGCGATAACTTCCACCAGGTTTTGTCGCGCATCTGCACCCTGGAAAGCGCCGAAGCGGCCGAGAACTATATCGACGTGCTGTTCAACCGAAAAATCAAGCAAGCCCTGCTCGAACAGCTGAATCCGCTGAAAGAAATCGAATTACTTGAGAGCTCCGGAAAGCGCAAGGGAGCCACTTTTGTCAGCTTTGAGTTCGACCAGATTCGTGAAAACAATGAGGTCGTCGCTTTGCTGGTCAGTGTCTTCGACGTTTCCGACGAGGTGCGCCTGGAGCGCGAACTGGCCACTGCCGAATCGCGCGCCAAGAGTGAAATTGACCTGCTGCTTGGCATACTCGACCACCATCCTGACACCGTAGCCGATTTCCTTCAGGCCGCCCGCAACAGCTTGCAACAGATCAACCATGAGCTGAAGGATGTTCAGCCTAGCCGCCAGTCCTACCCGCAACTGGTCAATCGGATTGCGCGGACATTGCATGGACTGAAAGTTGAGGCGGCCACTCTGGGCTGTAACAGCATCAGCCAGGAAATTCATGGCTTCGAGGAATTGCTGACGCCCTTGCGCGGTCGGCCCAGCATTCAGGGTGATGACCTGATTCCGCTCGCTGTGGCGCTGAGCCACTTGCTGGCGGAAATCGCCAAGGTCGAAGTCGTGGTCAATCGCATCCAGCATCATATTGCGGGCCGTAGCGGCGAGCCGGCGCGGCCTGACCCGCTTTGGGAAACATTGCAAAGCATCGAAAAATTTGCCCTGCAGATAGCCGAGGATCTCAACAAAAAAGTGCGCTTTGAAGTTGCCGTACCGCGCCTCGACAAAGTACCGCCAAACGTTGCCAGCATTCTGCACCAGGCGGTTCCCCAGTTGATTCGCAATGCCATTGCCCATGGCATCGAGTCACCAGAGGAGCGCGAGCAACTGGGCAAGCCCGAAGCCGGCTTGATCCGCGTCGAAATCACAACCGAGGCCGATGGCACACTGACCATGGCAATCCATGATGATGGGCGCGGCATTTCAGCCGTTCATCTGCGCACCGTGCTGGTCGCACGAAATCTGTTCACCCCGGAAGCGGTGAGCGCCATGAGTGACGACCAAGTCATCGCCATGCTCTTTGAACCCGGCTTCAGCTCTCTTGACCAGGCGCATCTGCACGCCGGGCGGGGTGATGGGCTGGGCGTCGTCAAGGAAGCCTTGCGCAAGCTGGATGGCCGCCTGCGCATCAGTTCGCGCGTCAATTCGCACACCCGTTTCATCATGCAGCTCAAACCCTCATGATCATGATGCCACGCACCCGGCCCCTGAGCTTGATGATCGTCGATGACTCGACCGTCATCCGCAACCGCATCGCCCGCCTGGTTTCCAGCCCGCAATTGCCGCTCATCCAGATTGCCGGCCTCGCCGCCAACGGTGAAGTGGCGCTGCACATGGCGCGCGAAACCCGGCCCGACCTGATCACCATGGATCTGACCATGCCCAACATGGATGGCGAAGCCTGCATCGAGGCTATCGCCAGCTTCCTGCCGGATACCCAGATCCTGGTCGTTTCGGCGCTGTCCGACAAGGCAACTGCGCTACGCGCCATTCTCAAGGGTGCCCATGGCTTTCTGCACAAACCCTTTACCGACGAAGAACTGCTGGATTCCCTCATCGAACTGGTTGCCTGAATAATGCACACCCCGCTCCGCCCGCAAGACATTGAAGTTTTCACCGAAGCCATCACGCATTATTTCAGCGCCAGCACCGGCGAGCTCGCCAGCGTGCGTTCGGCCTACCTGCTTGAACGGGGCGGACCGGTGATCTGGAACGATTTCAACGGCCTGATCGAAATCAGTGGCGACTACCAGGGGAGCGTCTGCTTTTCTGCACCACGCGCCCTGCTCTCGCATGTCCTGTTAAAAATGGGCGAATCGGTTTTTACCGATGAGCGCCACGGCGATATTGTTGGCGAAATCGCCAACACTCTATCCGGACGCGCCCGCCGACATTTTGGCGAAGGGCTGGGAATCAGCCCGCCACGCCTGCTCGATTATCCGAACACGATTTTTGAAGTGCAAGCCCACAGCCTGCCCTACGCCATCCCACTGCGCTGGCATGGCTATGAAGCCAATCTGGTCGTCCATCTTGAAGCGTGCGGCGGGGCTAAATAGCTGGTTAGCCATCAGTCGAGCCATGACTTTAAATCCGCCCCAAACAGGCGCCCACCTAGATGACAATTGCAAATTCCGCGGCATAATAAGTACAATTTCAAGCTGTCCGGTTTTGATTCGTCACTCAAATACCGCGTAAACACATTTCGTCTGGAGATGCTCATTTGACAATGACTTTGGCTTGTCCTGAATTCCAGCTTATTAGACAAGTTTCCGAATTAGGCGACAGTTTTGTCGTCTACTACTAGTTAGGCCTAGGCATACATTCCATCTACCGAAGGAGTTAGACATGCACGGATCAATCTCAATCAACAGAACTGTGCTGACGACCACCGAAATCCAAGCGATCGAACAGCAATACGGTGTGCAACTGGCGGAAGGCCAATACTGGTATGACCGTAACTGCGGCGCTTGGGGAATCGAAGGCGGCCCGACTTTGGGATTCGTTATGCCAGGAATTTCGGTAGGCGGCCCATTGCGCGCCAACTCTTCCGGCGGAAATACGAACGTCTTCATCAATGGCCGAGAACTGCACTATCAGGACGTACTCGGACTGCAACAGCTCGGTCCCGTGCTGCCCGGACGCTACTGGGTCGATGCCTACTGGAACTGCGGTTATGAAGGAGGCCCAGCCCTATTCAATCTGGCGCTACTGATGCGCGCCCGCTCCAGTGGAAATCACGGGGGACCGTGGAGTTATACTACCAAACACTTCACGAACAACACGACCGTCGGCGGCGATGGCGCGGGCTTCATGTATGTCTCGGGCAAGGATCATCATGGCGACAGCTACAGCTATTTTCCTTAGAGCCTAACTTGGAAATCCCCAAAAGAATGGGGTCAGGTATTGCATTAACGCACCCCGCCTAAAATTGCGCTGCACCCGACCCGCGCCCGCAAGGTTCTTTGGTTTTTCAAGCTTTCCTGTGGCGCAGGCGGGTGAGCTTCCGCGTTAGCTCTTTATCGTGGCAGAGCACAAAAAGCATCATTACGTTCCCCGCTTTTACCTAAAGCTATTCTCTGAGAATGGGCAAAGCATCAATCTATTCAACATCCGGACCAAACGTTCCGTGATTGATGGGGGGCTAAAGAGGCGGCCTTTAAGGATCAATTCGGCTACCAGCTTGAGGGCTATATTGATGCCTCACTGCTTGAACCCGAGTCGATTCCGTTGGTTCGCTACAAACGCTCCCGTTCTCCGTGGTGGAAGTTCTGGTGACGAGGCCCAACCCATCATGCCAACGGATGCCGCGCTTCACTCGATGAAATCCGGCATGCCAGATAGCGAATTTTGCCTATACAAATAGTAATCTGAACAGGCTTGGCTTCATGTCCCTTCCTGCCTGAATAATGCAATTACCAATCTCAGAATAGAGAGCAGGGTCAGGCAACCGACAGCAACAACGTTTCCATCTCCTGCACCACGCACTTCCAGTCCAGCGATTCCGCTTTCAGGCGGGCGTTCTTGCCAAGTTGCGCAAAGCGTTGCGGATTGCTGGCATGGATGATGGCCAGCTCACCGGCCATGGCGGTAAATTTGTCGGTCTGCCCATAGGCCGCCAGCAGGCCACTTTTATCATGATGCAAATGCTGGGCGGCAGCAGCGTAATCGTAGGCGACGACTGACAAGCCGCTGGCCATCGCCTCCAGCGTGACGTTGCCAAAGGTTTCGGTGACGCTGGGGAAGAGAAAAATATCCCCGGAGGCGTAATGTGCGGCGAGATCCTCCCCGCGCCGGGTGCCGGCAAAAACCGCATCGGGCAGCAGGCTTTGCATGGCTTTGCGCTCCGGCCCGTCACCAACCAGCACCAGGCGTGCCTGTGGCTGCTGCTGTCGGATGCGCATGAAGGCAGCAGTCAGGGCCGCCAGATTCTTTTCTGCGGCCAGTCGCCCGACGTGAATGACCACCGGCGTCTCGGCCTTGACGCCCCACTCGCGGCGCAAGGCATCGCTGCGCCGTGCCGGGTTGAACAACTGCGTATCGACCCCGCGCGCCACTACGCGCAGGTTTTTAAAGCCCCCGGCGGCAAGCTCGGCGCGCAGTTGCTCGGTGGGCACCATGGTCAGCAGGGTGCGGTTATGAAATTTGCGCAAATAGGCAACGATGGGTTTCTTCAGCCAGCCGATGCCGTAATGCAGGCTATAGGCGTGGAAGTTGGTCCGAAAATCCGAGCAGACCGGGATTTTCAGTTTCAGCGCCGCCTGCAGCGCCGACCAGCCGAGCGGGCCTTCGGTGACGATATGGACCAGGTCCGGGCGCTTCAAAGTCCATTGTTTGATCAGTGCCCGTTTGGCCGGCAAGCCCATTTTGAGATCGGGATAGCGCGGGATCGGCATTCCCAAAGTCAGCAATTCATCAAAGCGTTCGCGCCGTGCCGGTTGGTCAAGCAAGGCCTGACGCGGCCGGATCAGTTGAATGTCGTGGTTGCGCTCACGCAGCCCCTCGACAAAGCGCGACAGGCTGAGCGCCACGCCATTGATTTCCGGTGGATAGGTTTCGGTGACCACGGCCAGACGCAGGCTGCGGCGACTGGCGGGTAACTGCTCGACAAGGATGGACTCCATAACCGGCACAAAGAGTTGAGTTGCCCGATGATCGCCAGTCTTCATAACAAGGCTGCGACAGGCAGATGACGTTTTTGCGTCACCCGGTCGCTTTAACCGCATTTTCTTCTGGCTTTAACAAATTGGTAGCAATGCCTCTATACCTTTGACAAGGCTAGCCAATCTGCCAAATCACCAATCAGGAGAAACCATGAAGGAATTTCTGCACGCACTCAAAGTGCAACGCTGGGATGATCACCGCTATTACCACCAGAGCCGCATTAATCAGACTCTGCATTTCATCAGTGCAATCAGCTTTCTGGTTGCCTATGTCATGCTCTTCATCAACCCGTCGTATGCCGCAATAATCGGCTGGCTGATTTCAATGGCGACCCGTCAGTCCGGCCATTTTTTCTTTGAACCGCTCGGTTACGACAATGTCAATCAGGCAACCAACGAACACAAGGAAGCAATCAAGGTTGGCTACAACCTGAACCGCAAGATCATCCTGATTTCGGTCTGGGCGCTGGCTCCGCTGAGCCTGTTCGTTGATCCGACAATGCTGGGCATTTTTGAGCCGGCCGCTGACAAATCCTCGCTGATCAATCAGGTGGGTTTGATCTGGTTGTCACTTGGCGTCGCCGGACTGCTCTTCCGCACTGTGCACCTATTTTTCATTCGTGACGTGCAGACTGGCCTGGTCTGGATGACAAAGATTCTGACCGATCCTTTCCACGATCTGTGGCTCTATCGCTCCGCCCCGCTGCACCTGCTGCGCGGCGAATTGATCGACCCGATGCATCACGCCATGCAGCACAACAAGCAAGGCGCCTGATTTCCCGGCGGGTTCCGGGAAATCAGATTTTTTGCGGCTTTTACGGCGTTGACCGTAACAGTTTGATTATTTCCCGGAACCTAGCCTTTGCGCCAGCATCTCGCGCAATATCCCGCGCCGGATCGTCTTGTTGCTCTGGCCGGGGGCTTCCCACCACCAGCCGTCAGCTTCCATCGCCTGAGCCGCTGCCATGAAACGTTCGGCCACTGCCGCAAAATCCGCCGCGCTGTAATTCAGGCTGAAGATGAAACGACCGGTGCCCACCCAGGAAAGAGCCAAGCCTTGCGCCCTCAGGTAATACTGCAGCATCCAGTTATAGCGGCTGGGCCGGGTGTAATAGACGGTCCAGATGCTCGACATATTGGCGACCCGCAACGGCAGGCCGGCGGCCTCCAGTTGCTGATTGAGCTGCGCCGCGCGGCGATCCCAGGTTTCATCGAGACCAACATAAATATCTCGCACGGCTGGCGTTTCCAACTTCTCAAGAAAAACCTGCATCGCCCCCATCACATAGGGGTGGGCATTGAAGGTGCCGCGCGCAAAGCAGATGTCTGCCGGCCGCTGATCACGAAAACGCTTCATCAAATCGCGTCGACCGCAGACAACACCGACCGGCAAGCCGCCACCCAGCGTTTTGCCGTAAGTGACCATATCAGCCTGCACACCAAAGTATTCCTGAGCGCCACCCGGCGCCAGACGGAAACCGACAAACACTTCATCGAAGATCAGCACAATGCCGCTGCGCGTGCACACCTCGCGCAACTGGTGCAGCCACTCGGTGTAGGCCAGCCGGTCGAAAGAGGCCCGGCGCGTGCTATCGACCAGCGAGGAATCGCCCGGCGCGCCGGCATTCGGATGCAGCGCCTGCAGGGGATTGACCAGCACACAGGCAATGTCCTTGCGCGTCGCCAGCACATGCAGGCTGTCGCTATCCATGTCCTTGAGGGTATAGGTTTCGCGCGGCGGCAAAGGGTTGCCGATACCGGGCTGCACGTCTTCCCACCAGCCGTGATAGGCACCGTTGAAGCGCACCAGATTGCGTTTTCCCGTGTGGTAACGCGCCAGCCGCACCGCCTGCATGACCGCCTCGGTGCCGGACATGTGGAAGGAAACCTCGTCCAGCCCGGAAAGGGCGCGCAAGCGCTTGGCGTTATCCGCCACCAGCGGATGATAGGCACCCAACACCGGCCCCAGCGCCTGCACGCGGGCACTGCCTTCAGCCATGCATTCCTTGTAGAAGTCGTAGCCAAAGACATTGACGCCATAGGAACCGGTCAGGTCATACAGTTCATTGCCATCAAGATCGGTCACTTTGACACCGCTGCTCGCCTGCAAAAAACTGCCGCCCTTCAAATGCTGGCGAACATGGCGGCTGAACTGGAAAGGCACGCGGTAGCTGCCGGTAAATTGGAGATCGGAAATGCTTTCCGCCGCTTCACTGGTCAACGCTGCCGAACGGGCAAAACGTTCCGAATAGAGCGCAGCCAAGGCCATGAAGCCGGCCTTGCGGCGCAGGGCGATCTCCGGCGGCGCTTGGTCGGCACTATAGAAACGCGCTTCATCGTATTCATAAAACGGTATCAGCCGCGCGACACGCTTAGCCATCCGGGAATGGCCGGCCAACGATGGGTGTTTGGCGCGCGAAAGTTCGAGACGACGCTTGATGCGCGGCAAAACTGCCGCCAGCGCACCGAGGCCAGCAATATAAAAAGGCAAGGTTTCGTTCATTGATTTCTCCTTACCTCCCCTTCTACCCAAGCCTTATTACAAAGCCATGACGATACGAAACCTCATTTCGCGAATAGTCCTCCAGGAAGACCTCAATTTCCTGCTCACCAACCGCGTGCCGCGCCAATTGCTGACCCGTTTCGTGGGCTGGTTCAGTCAGATCGAACAGCCGCTGATTCGCGATCTGTCGATTGCCACCTGGAAAATGTTTGCCGACCTTGATCTGTCGGACGCGCGCAAAACCGAATTCCGCAGCCTGCACGACTGCTTCACCCGCCAACTCAAGGAGGGCGCACGACCGATCAACAGCGACCCCAAGGTGGTGAGCAGCCCTTGTGATGGCATCGTCGGCGCCTGCGGTTCAATCGCCGGCATCGAAGTATTTCAGGCCAAAGGTTTCCCCTACACCTTGCTCGACCTGTTTGGTGACCCAGCCCTGGTTGAGCATTATCGCGATGGCAGTTACGTCACCTTGCGTCTGACCTCCAGCATGTATCACCGTTTTCATGCCCCGGCGGATTGCTCAGTCAGCGAGGTTAATTACATCTCTGGCGATACATGGAATGTGAACCCGATCGCTCTCAAGCGCGTCGAGAAACTATTCTGCAAAAACGAACGGGCACTGATCGAAACCACACTCAGCAGCGGCCAGCGCCTGCTGCTGGTACCGGTTGCCGCCATTCTCGTCGCCAGCATTCGCCTGCATTTCATTGATGTGCTGCTGCACATCCGCTATCGCGGGCCAAACCGAATTCCTTGCTCGGCCAGTTTCAAAAAGGGCGAAGAAATGGGCTGGTTTCAGCACGGCTCAACGATTATCGTTTTCGCACCCAAAGGCTTCAGTTTGAGTCCGGGTATCGCTCAAGGACAATGCATCGCGATGGGCGAGGCACTGCTGCAACTCCCCAAATAAAAACCCCGCCGTAGCGGGGTTGAGAACTTCTGTCGGGTCGATCAGGCCGCTGGCGGCACGTAACCCTGAATGCTGTCGGCACCATCGCCGAAAAAGTGCTTTTCGACCTGCTCGGCGAGGTATTTGCGATGTTTGGCATCAACCAGATTCAGTCGGTTTTCGTTGATCAGCATGGTCTGCATCTTGATCCATTGCTGCCATGCCTCTTTCGAGACACTCTCAAAAATACGCTGACCCAGCGGGCCCGGGTACGGCGGAAAATCCAGTCCATCAGCCTCGCGGCCCAGTTTGATGCAGTTGACAATACGTGCCATTTGAAACTCCGTGTGGGGGTGTTGATGGGCGGATTATAAGGTCTTGAACAAGACCTTGGACCGCCGCTGATAATTGTACATATCGCGTTTTTGGGCGGGCAGGTCGTCGACCGTACCAACCTTGAAGCCGCGCTCGACAAACCAGTGTTCGGTACGGGTAGTAAGGACGACCAGGCGTTTGATCCCGCTCTTGCGGGCGCGCCGCTCGATGCGCTTCATCAGTTGCTCACCGTAGCCCCATTCGCGATGTTCATTGCTGACGGCGAGACAGGCCAGTTCCGCCTCTTCATCGGAATGGGTATAGAGCGCAGCACAGCCGACGATAATGCCATCGTGCAGCATGATGGAAAAATGGTCGATTTCGCGTTCCAGCAACTCGCGCGGCCTATGCACCAGAATACCTTCGGCCTCCATCGGCTCGATCAGCGCGATCAAGGCAGCAATGTCGTCTGGTTTGGCCTCACGAATATTTTCCAGCGATTCGCGTGTAATGACCGTACCTACACCATCGTGGGTAAATAACTCGCGCAACAGAGCGCCGTCCTGTTCGTAACTGATCAGGTGCACCCGGCCGACACCGGCATTGGTCGAGCGCACAGCACACGGCAAATAGCGCCGGATATCCGGTGACAGCCATTCGCCGCCATTCAACAACTCGGCCACTTGCTCCGCAGTCATCTCATCAAGCAACTCACCCTCTTTGTCAAAAACCCCCTGGCTGTCGGTTAAATAAACCAGCTTGTCGGCCCTGATAGCCACCGCAACTGCTTCGGCCGCCTCTTCCATCTGCAGATTGAAAATCTCCCCAGTCGGCGATGGCCCTTCACAGTTGAGCAGAACAATATTGCCCAGCCCCAGTTGCGCATTGATCCCCTCGGCATCGACCTTGCGCACCTTACCGGCGTACTGCATGTCGATACCATCGAGCACACCAATCGGCTGACCGGTAATGAAATTGCCGCCAATCACGCGGATGCGACTGTTGGCCATTGGCGTATTGGGCAAGCCCTGTGACAACATGGCCTCGATTTCGAGATAGACACTCCCTACGGCATCGAGCACGCAATCCAGCGCCAGGGCATCGGTGACCCGATAACCCCGGTGATAGATAGACTCCAGATTCTTCTCGCGCAACTCTTCCTCAATCTGCGGTCGCGCACCATGCACCAACACCAGACGAATGCCGAGGCTGACCAGCAGATTGACGTCGTAAGCCAGCGTCTTGGCAAACTCGCTGGCGACCGCCTTGCCACCAAAGGCAATGACAAAAGTTTTGCCACGAAAGGCATTGATATAGGGCGTTACCGCCCTGAACCAGGAGACGAAATGCTCGTCGTAAGGGGTGTCGCTCATATGCGGCGTTTATTTCCCGTTGGAATCAATTTTGAGTGCAGCCTCGAGCCGCTCGCAAACCGTTTTCAATATTTTGACGCGGGCGAAGTTCTTGTCGTTGGCTTCAACCAGCGTCCACGGCGCCAAGCCGGTCGAGGTACGGTCAACCATATCGCAGACGGCAGAAACGTATTCGTCCCACTTTTCACGATTGCGCCAGTCCTCATCGGTAATCTTGAAACGCTTGAACTCGGTGGCCTCGCGCTCCTTGAAACGCCGTAACTGCTCGTCGGCGCTGATCTGCAGCCAGAACTTGATGACCACTGCCCCGGCGTTGACCAGTTGATGCTCGAAATCGTTGATCTCGGCATAGGCGCGCAGCCAGTCGGCCTCGGCACAGAAACCTTCAACCCGCTCGACCAGCACGCGGCCGTACCAGGAACGGTCGAAAATTCCGACCCGACCGGTTCTTGGCAGATGACGCCAGAAGCGCCAGAGATAGGGCTGGGCACGTTCCTCTTCGGTGGGCGCCGCAATCGGCACAACCTGATACTGCCTGGCATCCATAGCCGCGCCAATCCGGCGAATACTACCGCCCTTGCCGGCCGCATCCGAGCCCTCAAAAACCAGCACCAGCGAGTGCTTGTCGACAAAGCGCGAATCACGGACCAGTTCCGAAAGGCGTCCCTGGTACTTGGCCAGATCGCGCTCGTAATCCTTCTTGGCCAGCATTTGTGTCAGATCTAGTTCGGTCAGTACGTTTTTCTCGTCAATCGCGTGGATCAGCGGCGGCGCAACCGGTACGAACTGGCGTTTTTCCTGGGCAACGCGCTTTCGCATGGCATCAAGGACGATACGGCCAACGGTCAATGAGCGATATTCGTCATCTGTGCCCTCGACAATGATCCACGGTGCATGGGCAGTATTTGAAACGCGCAGCACATGACCAGCCACTTCCTGCAGTTTGTCGTAGGTTTTCAGGCGCTCGTAACTTTGCTTGGTGACGCGCCACGCGGTACGCGGATCTTTTTCCAGCGCCTTCAGTCGGGTTTTCTGGCCTTCCTTGGACAAATGGAACCAAAACTTGAGGACCAGGGCACCCTCGTTAACCAGCATGGCCTCGAAACGGTTGATGTCATCGAGTTGTTGATCCATGTCCGGCCGGCGCATGGTGCCGGCAATACGGTCGGCAATCGGCTGCGAATACCAGGAACCGGCAAAAATGCCGACCTTGCCCTTCGGCGGCAAGGCGCGCCAATAGCGCCACATGTAGGGGCGAGCCCGCTCTTCATCGGTCGCCGCTGAGAACGCCAGCGTTGAGATGTGCCGCGGGTCCATCCACGAATAGAGCAAATTGATCGTTTCGCCCTTGCCGCTGCCGTCGACGCCGCTGATCAGGATAACGACCGGGAATTCCTTCTTTTGCAGCAAGTCATCCTGCACATCAAGCAAGGCCGCACGCAACTTCGGCACTTCCTTCTTGAAGGTTTCTTTGTCAATTTTGTGACCGAGTTCTGCTGACTCAAACATTTTTCACTCCTCCCTGAAATCACCCCATAAAGCCTGCATGGCAGCCAGTGCCGCCAATCCGGCGGTCTCCGTACGCAAGATACGCGGCCCCAGACGGACCGCCCGGAAACCGGCCTGCCTTGCGGCTGTTATTTCCTGTGGATCAAGGCCACCTTCGGCACCGATCAGTAACTCGACCTGCTGAAAAGGCGGCAGATCAGCCAAGGTTTCCTCGGCGTCGGGCAGTAGCATCAAACGCAAGCCGTCGTGCGGCGGACGAGCCAGCCACTGCTCCAGCTTTTCCAGCGGTGCCACATTGGGCACCTGGTTGCGCCCGCATTGCTCGCAGGCAGCCGCAGCAACGCCTTGCCAATGCGCTACGCGCTTGGCGGCACGCTCACCGGCGAGGCGAATCACACTGCGCCGACTGTCAACCGGGATAACAGCCCTGACCCCCAGCTCAACCGCCTTCTGGATTGTGAAATCCATCTTGTCACCAGCCTGAAGCGCCTGCACCAGCGTGACCGAGAGACGCGATTCGCACTCGACATCGCGCCAGGCGCCCAACTCGACGACCACCCGCTCGCGCTCGATACGCTGAATGCGCGCTTCATACTCGCCGCCACGACCATCAAACAGGACGATGGCCGCCCCCGGCGGTAGGCGCAAAACACGCACGGCATGGCGCGCCACCGGCTCCGGCAGATCAATGTGTGCACCGGGCGCGAGGGCCTCCCGGCAATAAAAACGGGGTAAATTCATCGGTGCTATTATGGGCGAAATAGCCGTCAAGGGAAAATCATGGCAGCACTTAATCCGCCAGTCTGTGAATTCGGTCTACCAGCGCCTGACTTTGAATTGCCGGGGGTGGACGGTCGGCGCCATTCGCTGCAAAGTTGCCGTGGACCCAATGGCCTGCTGGTCATTTTCATGTGCAACCATTGCCCATACGTCAAGGCCGTCATTGACCGCATCGTGCGCGACACGCAGGAACTCGCCGGGCACGGCATTGGCAGCGTAGCGGTCATGAGCAATGATGTTGCGGTGTACCCGGAAGATTCACTGGAAAACATGCAGCGCTGGGCTGCCGAACTCAACTTTCCCTTCCCTTATCTTTTCGATGAGTCGCAGGCAGTAGCACAAGCCTACGACGCGGTCTGCACACCGGACTATTTTGGCTACAACCATGCACTGCAGTTGCAATATCGTGGGCGTCTCGATGGCTCAGGGCGTCACCCGGCAGCGACGGACGCCAGACGAGAACTGTTCGAAGCGATGACCGAGGTCGCACTTAGCGGCAAGGGACCGGCAGCACAATTTGCATCGATTGGCTGCTCAATCAAATGGAAAGCTGACTAATCGGAATGCCACGCCATTGGTAATCTGGAAGCACTGTGCGCCTTGGGCTATCATGGCAAAACAATGATCCTTGAAATCGCCAAGTGACAGCCGACACCAAGCCATCCCTCGAATCTGCAGAGTTTCGGCGGAGACATGCGTATTTGCTGGAGATTCTGGCAAGCATGCCGCAGGGCATCAGCGTTTTTGATGAAAACCTGCGGCTGAGAGTGTGGAATGCCGGGATGCTTGACGTCCTGAACCTGCCCGCTGAAGCCGTCTATGATGGTGTTCATTTCAGTGACCTGATCCGCATTCCGGCGCTGCGCGGCGAATATGGCCCGGGCGACCCCGAGGACCATGTCAAACGCATCACGGCCCTGGCCATCAAGTTTGAAGCGCACCGCTTTGAGCGCACTCGGCCCAGTGGCCGTACCCATCTGGTCCAAGGTGAGCCGCTCTTCATGGATGGGCAACTCGCTGGTTTCATTACAACGTACACCGACATCACAGAACGTAAACGGGCAGAAGAAATCCTGCAGCAACAGCATGACATGCTGGAAACCGTGATCGAAAGCATCCCGAGTGCCGTCAGTTTTGTGAATCGGGACAAGGTTGTTGAACTACACAATCAGGAATTTCTGCGACTGCTTGATCTGCCTGAGTCACTGATGGCTGATCAGCCGGTGACGCTGGAAAAACTTTTCCGTTTCAACGCCGAGCGCGGCGAGTATGGCCCTGGCGAACCTGACAGCATCGTTCACGCCCTGCTGACGCGAGCGAAACTGGCCCAGCCACATCACTTTGAACGCACAAGGCCCAACGGCAGGACACTGGATATTCGTGGCGCGCCACTGGCCAACGGTGGCTTCGTGACCACCTATACCGACATTAGCGAACGCCGCGCCAGTGAAGAACGTGAACAACTGGCGCAAAAGGTTTTCGACCACACGCCAGCCGGCATCATCGTTACCGACGAGGCGCAACGCATTGTTTCGGCGAATCCTGCAACCATCACGATGACCGGTTACGAACCTTTCGAGCTTATCGGGCACACCATCTTCGGCCTGCTCGATCTCGATTCGGCACTGACACTTGAACAGGTTCAGCAGGAGATCACGCAGCACGGCAGCTGGAATGGCGAAGTAGAAGTTCTGCGCAAATCAGGCGAAAGCTTGCCCGCAGGCATACGCGTCAGCCAGATCCTTGATGCGCACTCCGGCCTGCCCGCGCACCACA
>CAXYZX010000040.1:0-18117 GCA_964293845.1 uncultured Dechloromonas sp. | reverse complement strand
ACGGCCTGATGCGCGTGATGGGCGCGCAGGCTGGAGAGCGAGGTGAACAGGATGGTCGCCATCGACGTCCCGAGCGCCAGATGCAGCACCTCGCGGGCCGGAAAGCCCTGCGCGGTGAAAATGATGGTCAGCACCGGGACGACCACCACGCCGCCGCCCACCCCGAGCAGGCCGGCGAAGAAGCCGGCGAAAGCCCCGGTCAGCAGGTAAGCCAGAATGACATCGAAGGCAATCACAAGCAGCCGTTACCTTGAAACATTGCAGGCTGGCCTCACCGGATCAGGCGCAGTTGCGAACCCAACTCAAAATCCCTTCGCGACTGCGGAAATCGTCGCAGGCGCGGACCGGCACGTTCGGCGCCAGTTCGGCAAAGAGCCGGGCCAGGGCATTGCCGGGGCCGATTTCAAGGACGGCATCGGGCTGCATTTCAAGCACGGTTTGCATGCAAGCCGCCCAGTCGAGCGGCGTGCAGATCTGCCGGGCCAGGGCATTGAGGGCGACGCGGCCGCTGCGTGCCGGCGTGGCGTCGATGGCACTGAGTACCGGAAAGGCCAGCCGGCTGTCCGGCAGTAAATTTAGCTGTTTTTCGAAGTTGACCGCAGCAGAGGCCAGCAAGGCGGTGTGTGATGGGGTGTGCACCGCCAGATGAACCAGACGGGCGGCGCCGGCTGCTTCAAGGCGTGGCGCAGTGGCGTCGATGCCGGAGCGCGGGCCAGCGATGACGTAATGCCGGGGCGCATTGCGGATGGCGATGGCCAGACCGTATTCGGCGGCTAAAGTTGCGACCAGCGCCTCATCCAGCCCGAGCACGGCAAGCATGCCGCTGTCGCCCGCGGCGGCCTGGTCCATCAGCCGGGCGCGCTCGACGCACAGGTGCAAGCCCTCGACGGCGGAAAAGGCGCCGGCGGCTGAACAGGCGGCCATCTCACCGAGCGAATAGCCGGCAGCGCAGATCGGGCGCGGCAAGTCGGCTTGCAGCCAACTCCACAGCGTCATTTGCTGGGCGAAGATAAACGGTTGGGCAATGCTGTTTTTTGCCAGTTTTTCCGGGTCGACCGCAGCAATGTCGATAGCGGCATCGGCCAGGACTTGCCGAAAGTCGGCGCCGATTTGCAACCCGTGTTCCGGGCGCTGCCCGCCCTGGCCGCTGAACAGAAGGGCGAGGCGCATGGCTAAAGCAATCCGTCGAGTTCGGCGAGAAACAAGGTCACGCCGAGCAGGTCGGCGCTGCCGCCGGGGCTGAGGCGACGGGCGCTGAAGTCGCTGTCGATGGCTGCGGCCTGTTGCTGCCAGCCAGTCGCCAGCACACCGCCGGCCGCCAGAAAATCACCGGCGCTGCGCCGCGCATGCTCCAGTCCGGCCGGTCCGGCGCGCCACAACAGATTGGTGTCTTCCAGTTCGGCGATCAGCGCGAACAACGTTTGCGTCGCCGCCAACTCGGCATCGCCGGTCACCATCAAAGCAGCGCGATAGGCCGGTAAACCAATGTCGATGGCCGCCGGAAAGCCCGCCGCCGCTTCACGCCGGGCACCGCCGGCGCCATAGCGTTGGGCCACGGCCAGACCGTGGCTGAGTCCGGCATCATCGGTCGCGCTGCTCAGGCCGCTCAATATTTCCTCGCCCCATTGGTCGCGCACCAGTTGGCAGCTTGCCGTCGCGCTCGCTTCACGTCCCTCGGCGAGCAACCAGCCGGCTGCCGCACTGAGCAGGCCAAGATTGAAAATCGCCCCGCGGTGCGTGTTCACGCCACCGGTCGCGTGCAGCATGGCTGCTTCGGCATCGATGCCGAATTGCTGCAACGGCGCAAAGTCCGGGCGCGCGCCACCGCAGGCGGCAATCGCCGGAAAATACGGTCGCAAGGCGTGCAGGCTGCGCATGAAGGTGGCGTAATCCATGTCGTCATGACTGCCGTTACCCCAAGGCGTCACCAAGCCGGGCTTGGGCGCCAGCGCGACTTCGCGATACAGGCTGCGAATCGCCAGCCGGCCAATCCGGGTGGCCAGCGGCACAGTGCTCGGCAGGACCGATCGCGCGGACAGGACACGGCGTTGTAACTCAGGCATAGCAACGCTCCGGTGACAGGCTGGTCATCAGCGCCCGCAGCGGCAGCAGGCGAACTTTTTCATTGCCCTTGACGAGCACAGCCGCATTCGGTCGCTCCAGATTGGCGAGGATTTCCCGCCAGGCCACGGCGTTGCCATCGGGAAAACGGATTTCACCGTCGAGCGCGCAGGGCAGTTCGGCAGCGGCTTGTTGCAGGGCGGCCAGCGCTACCTCGAATTGCGCCAGGGTCGCCACATCGCAAATGATGTCGATATCGGAAGCGGCGTGACGGTAGGTTTCGCCGCTCAATGCTTCCCAGGCCAGCGAGCCGAAAATGCCGATCCGGGCCTTGCTGCCGTTGATCCGGCTTTCCAGTTCACCCAGCACCGCGGCCGCATCTGCTGGCAATAACGCCAAACAGCGCGCTAGCGTCAGCGCCGGCTGCACCGCAACGATGCTGCTGCGGTCGACCTTGATCGTCAGGCGTTTTCGCTCGCTGTGCAAAGGCAGCGTCAGGCCGAGCAGCGCGCCCGGCGCCGTCGCCGGCTGGCGAGCCATGACCAGCGGCCGGCCGTGGGCGATCCAGTCGCATGCCGCCAGCCAGAACGGGCTGCCGGCCTCGGCGCAGGGCGTTTCAAATGCCGCCGAAGCACGCAGATAAACCAGGTCGTGGCGGCGCATGGCTAGGCGGCCACTAAAGCGCTATCGACGCTCTGCAGAATCCCGGCAGCTAGATTTCGGCCACCGCGTTCCGCTCCCAGCGCAATCCGCTGGTCGTCGACTCGGGTGCCCTGCCCCAGCGCCGCCTCAAGCAACTCGGCAGTCGGTCGTTCCCAGATCGCTTCAATCCCGCCCATGCGCCGGTAATTCTCGGCACCTGGCGCAAAAATCGGCGAACTGACCGCCAGTTCGAGCAGGCGTTCGTGGGCAATTTTGGTCACCCGCGCCATCGCTTTCAGGTCCATCACCCGTACCTGGGCATCGGCCAGCGCATAGGCCCGGTCGGCCATCAGGCCGAATGACAGGAAGCCGCCACTGACGGCGTTGGCGGTGACCAGACTGAGCGAGGCATGGCCCTGACGGCGGGCCAGATCGACGCAACTGGCGAGATGGGCCAGCGAGCCGTTCAGGCAAAGGAGTTCCTGACTGCGCGACAGGGCCTGACCGCTGGTGTCGACCAAAAAGACCAGCGGCCGGCCGGGATGCTGTTCGAGGGTATCGAGAATGTATCCGGACAAGGCCAGCGCCATGGCGTGATCGATCGCCGCCGCATCGGTGGTGCCGAGCACCGCCACCGCCCCCTGCGCCGTTTGCGCGACGCCGGTGATCACCTGATTGGCCACCTTGACCGTATGACCGGCCGGGAACAGCGCATCGAGGATAGCGTTCAGTTTCATATCGGCAATCCTTCCTTGAGGGCGACCAGACTGTCCCGGTCGAGCAAGGGCACGCTTTCCGGATTTTTGACGCCGAGCGCGGCCCAGATTTGCAGGCCATCACGGTAAGCGCCATAGGCGGCCAGACGGTTTTCCAGTTGCCGCTGCGTGGCACGTAACAGGGCCACTGAAGGTGCCGGCTCCTGCCAATCCGCAAGAAACGCCGTCGCCGCCGCCCGGAAGGCGCTGACATCGTCCTCGACCAGCATGGCGCAATCGCCCATCAGGTAGCGGTGCTTGCCGCCGGTGACGCGCCAGACCAGCGCCCGGTCCTTCGAGTCGAATTCCTCGACGCCGGCCACGGTTTCGATGACTTCCGGACCGGACAAAGCCAGCCTACCCTCCTCGGAAATCAGGATGGCCGAGCACAGCTTGGCGACGATGCCCATGCCGCCGAAGGCGCCGCAACTGCCGCCGATCAGCGCCAATACCGGCACACCGGCAGCCCGCGTCACCAGCACGGCACGCATGATTTCCGAAATGGCGATCAGCCCGGCATTGGCTTCGTGCAGGCGCACGCCGCCGGAGTCGATCAACAGCAGCACCGCCGCCGGCTTTTCGCGAGCCGCCCGTTTAAGCAGCCCAACCAGCTTGGCACCGTGGATTTCACCAACCGCCCCGCCCATGAACTGACCTTCCTGAGCGGCAATAAAAATCGGCTTTTTTTCCAGTTGACCGCAGCCAATGACAATTCCATCGTCAAAGGCACCCGGCAGGTCGAGTTTGGCCAGATGCGGGCTGGGCGAGGACTCAACCGGCGGCAAAATCTCTACAAAACTGCCGGCATCGAGCAAACCGGCAACACGTTTGCGCGCCGTGGCTTCAAACCAGCTATGGCGCGCGGCAAGTGACGGAATCATTGGGCACCTCCCTGATATTCGGCCAGCGCCTGGGCCAGGCGTAGACTGACCACGGCAGGCGTGGCGCCCATGTCGTTGATGGCAATGCGCGTACCGCCAGCCGAGTGGGCCGCGGCAAAAGCGCCGATCACCGCCTGCCAGGTGTCGGCAAAACCACGGGCCGCGGTTTTGATCTCGACGACACACTGATTCGGCAGATCGCCGGCATTGAGCAGAATTTCCAGATTGCCGGAGCCGACGACGCCGCACAGCGCCGGGTCGGCCGCCGGTGAAGCGGGTGCCGATTCGAATTGAAAGTTGAGAGTTTCCATGGTGGTCACCAATTGCGGAAGCGTGAAGGCGGTGCGTACAGGCCACCTGACCAGCGCACCAGATCCTTGACGGAACGGGCAGCGAGCAGGTCGCGGGTGGCCAGTCGCGGGTCGATGCCGAGATCTTCGGGGCGACGAACGATGCCGCGGTCGCGCAGGTTCTCGACCATCACCTTGTCGCGCGCCATACCGACCGGCGTAAAGCCGGCGACGCCGCGGATCGCCTGTTCGCGCTCTTCCGGCGAACGGCAAAGCAGCAGATTGGCGATGCCTTCCTCGGTAACGATGTGGCTGACGTCGTCGCCGTAAATCATGATCGGCGGCAGATCGGCCCCCATGATTTTCTGCAGCTTCCAGGCATCAAGCTCTTCAACGAAGACGGGCGCCATGTGTTCGCGGAAGGTTTCGACCATCTGCACGACCAGCTTGCGGCCGCGGATGGCCTTGGGGCCGTAGGCTTCGCGCCCGGCCTTGAGCCAGGCCGGACTGGCGTGGCGGCGACCATGCGGGTCGGAACCCATGTTCGGCGCACCGCCGAAACCGGTGATCCGGCCCAGCGTTGCTGTCGAGCTATTGCCGGCCAGGTCCAGTTGCAGCGTCGAGCCTATGAACATGTCGCAGGCGTAGAGTCCGGCCGTCTGGGAAAAGGCGCGGTTGGAACGCATGCTGCCATCGGCGCCGGTAAAGAAAACGTCGGAGCGCGCCGAAATATAGGCATCCATGCCGACTTCCGAACCGAAGCAGTGCACCGATTCGACGAAGCCGGATTCGATGGCCGGGATCAGCGTCGGATGTGGGTTGAGCGCCCAGTGCGTGCAGATCTTGCCCTTGAGGCCGAGATCGGCGGCATAGGTCGGCAGCAGCAGCTCGATGGCTGCGGTGTCGAAGCCGATGCCGTGGTTCAGGCGCGTCACGCCATATTCGGCGTAGATGCCCTTGATAGCCATCATCGCCATCAGCACCTGGACCTCAGTGATCTGCGCCGGGTCGCGGGTAAAGAGCGGCTCGATGTAGTTGGGCTTCGGCGCCAGCACGGTGAAATCGACCCAGTCGGCCGGCACGTCGACACGCGGCAGTTTTTCCAGCCGCTCATTGACCTGGGCGATGACGATACCGCCCTTGAACGCGGTCGCCTCGACGATGGCCGGCGTGTCTTCGGTATTCGGCCCGAGGTAGAGATTGCCGTCGGCATCCGCCGCCTGCGCCGCGATCAGCGCCACATTCGGCGTCAGATCCATGAAGTAGCGGCCGAACAGTTCGAGATAGGTGTGAATCGCCCCGATCTCGATGCGCTGTTCCTGAACCAGCTTGGCCAGCCGGGCGCCTTGCGGGCCGCTGAAAGAAAAGTCGAGGCGGTTGGCCAGGCCGCGCTCGAAAAGGTCCACATGGCTGGGAAGCGCCAGGACTGACTGGACCATACTGAGGTGATGGAGACGCGCCGGGTCGCAGTCGGCCAGCGACTCGGAGAGGAAATCGGCCTGCTTCTGGTTGTTGCCTTCCAGGCAGACACGGTCGCCCGGCTGGATGACGGCTTCGAGCAGGTCGATGATACGGTCGACCGGGATTTCCTTGCCGTTTTTGCCAACCAAGCCGAGGCTCGCTGCTCGCTCAAGGCGGCGACCACGGCTCTGGCGCAGAGTGTCCCAGTCACGCGGGAGGGGTGCGTTCATGATCGTCTTTCCGCCAACTCAGGAACCGCTGTACTGCGACGGCAGCCAGGTGGCGATTTCCGGGAAGATGCAGAGCAGCACGATGCCGAGCGCCATCAGCAGCAGGAAGGGCACGGTGCCCCACATGATTTCCTTGAGCTTGATATCCGGAGCGATGCCGCTGATCACGAACAGGTTGAGGCCAACCGGCGGGTGAATCAGGCCCATTTCCATCAGGATGGTCATGATCACGCCGAACCAGATCAGGTCGATACCCAGGGCGTTCAGCGCCGGCAGGATGATCGGCGTGACCATCAGGATGATGGCGACCGGCGGCAGGAAGAAGCCGAGCACGATGAGCAGGATATTGACCCAGAAGAAGAAGGCCCATTTGCTCAGTTCCAGCGAAATCATCCAGGCGGCGGCCGACTGGGTGATATGCAGGTAGCTCATGACGTAGGTGTAGAGGAAGGACATCGCGATGATCAGCATGATCATCGACGACTCGCGGGCCGTCCCGGAGAGGATGACCTTGAGGTCGCTCCAGCGCCAGCAGCCGTAGATCGCCATGACCATGAGCAGCGCACCGAAGGCGCCGATGCCGGCAACTTCCGAGGGCGTCGCCCAGCCGCCGTAAAGGGCGACCATGACGATGATGATCAGGCCAATGAACGGCGCCAGGCGGGGCAGCGTTTCAAGGCGTTGTTTCCAGCTAAAGGACTCTTCCGCCGGCATGGTGATGCCGGTCGACCGATTGGCCGAAATCTTTTCGTTCTTTTCCGCCCAGGATTTGTACACCACCCAGATTGAGAACATCGCGGTCAGCATCAAGCCAGGGCCGACGCCAGCCATGAACAGCTTGCCGATCGACTGTTCGGTGGCCAGACCATAGAGAATCAGCGTCAGCGACGGCGGAATCAGGATGCCCAGCGTACCGCCGGCTGCGATCAGGCCGGTCGCCAGACGCTCGGAATAGCCGCGTTTGCGCATTTCCGGGATGCCCGAAGAACCGATGGCCGAGCAGGTTGCCGGCGAGGAACCGCACATTGCGGCAAACACCGAACAGGCCAGCGTATTGGCCAGACCAAGACCACCCGGAACCTTGTACAGCCAGCGGTTCAGCGAGTTGTAGAGATCGGCACCAGCGCGTGATTTGCCGATGGCGGCGCCCATCATGATGAAGAGCGGGATAGTCAGCAGCGTGAAGCTGTTCAACTCGGAAAAGATGGTTTCAGCGATGATCGACAGCTGCGCCACCGGCATGAAGAAGTACATGAAAATCAGGGCGACCGACCCGACGGCAAAGGCGATCGGCATCCCCGAGAACAGGAAGATAAATGTGGCGGCCGCGTAGAGCAGGCCCAAGGTTCCAACGCTCATTTGCGTTCTCCTTGCTCGTCACGCTGGATGCGTTCGATGGCGACCTGAATGGCCGCGTTGTGCTGCGGCGGTGGCTGGTGCGAGCGCATGGCTTCCGGCAGCGAGTCTTCGATGAACTGGACAAAAACCTGCAGGGCGAGCGAGGTCATGCCGACCGCCATGGTGGCAAAGACCGGCCACATTTTCGGCGCCCACGAGGTGTCGCTCATCCGGCCTTCGTCCCACGCTTCGTAGAACAGATGCCAGCAGTTCCAGGCGATGAAGGCGCAGAACAGGAAGGACAGCAGATCGGAAAAAGCCATGCGCCACTGCGTCCAGCTCGGCGGCGTGATTTCGTCGAGAATTTCGATCGTGACGTGGCCACGATTGAGCTGGGTATGGGCAGCGGCCAGAAAGCTGGAGGCGATCAGCAAATAGACGCAAAACTCGATTTCCCAGTCGGTCGGCCAGGCAAAGAAATAACGGACCGCGACTTCAAAAACGAGGACGCAGGTAGCGATAACGATCAGAAAGGCCGACAGGTAACCTGTCGCGATGCTGAAGGCCTTAACCGCTCGGCTAATGAAATATCCGGGGCTCATGATTCACCTTTTAAGAGGGATGGGCCGGGTCATGCCCGGCCGGGGGATTACTTGACCGACAGCGCCATGTCGAGCAGGGCGCGGCCATCCTTGATGTTTTCGGCGAAATCCTTGAAAGCGGTCTGTTCGGCGACGCCACGCCAGGCCATGAAGGCTTTGTCGTCCATGTCGACCACCTTGGCACCGGCTTTGGTGAACACTTCGGCCATGCGCAGGTCGTCCTTCTTGGCTTCCTCAACGCCAAACTTCTCCAGGCTGGCGCCGACTTCACTGATGATCTTCTGTTGCTCCGGGGTCAGCGAGTCATAGAGGCCTTTGGAAATCAGCAGCGGCTCGAACATGAACCAGAAGCTCTTGTTGCGGGCCGTGGTGACGTACTTGCTGAATTCCTGCAGACGGAAACTGATCAGCGACGTACTGGAAGTCAGCGCTGCATCGAGCACTCCGGATTGCATCGCACTGTAGATTTCCGAGGACGGCATGCCGGTCACTGCGGCGCCGGCGCCCTTCAACATCTGGTCCATTTCCTTGCTGCCACCGCGGAATTTCAAGCCCTTGGCGTCGTCGGGAACGACCACCGTTTTCTTGGTCGAGGCAATGCCGCCAGCCTGCCAGACCCAGGTGATGATCTTGATGTTCTTGTCGGCCAGAATGCGGTCAAGTTCCTTGCCGATTGGGGCGGTTTTCCAGCGCATGCCTTGTTCGTAGCTGTTGACCACGGTTGGCATAAGCGTGATGTTGACCGCCGGAATTTCGCCGCCACCATAGGCCAGCGGTACCAGACTCATGTCCAGCGCACTCTTGCGCAGGGCGCCGATCTGGCTGTTGGTCTTCATCAGCGAACTGCCCGGGTAGATTTCGAACTTGAGCGAGCCTTTGCTCTGCTTTTCCACTTCAGCCGCAAAACGACGAACCAGACGATCGCGGAAGTCGCCATCTTCCGAACTGGCCGCCGGAAACTGGTGGGAAATCTTGATGACACGCGGTGCCTGGGCGTGAGCCGAGGGGATGGCGAAAGTGAATGCGGCAGTGGCCAGGGCAAAAGTCAGGCTACGTTTGGTTTTGCTGATCATGGATGTCTCCTCCAAAATTAAGAAACTGAAAATTACTGACGGCGAACCTCACTGATCTGCTTACCCGGGAATCCAGACTGCAAACCTACTCTTATGTATTCATTTATCGCCGTTGTGTATACAAGATAGGCAGACATTGAATACCAGTCAACTAATTTCGTATAATGTAATTGTTGTCACTTGCCGGATACCTGATCATGAACAGCCCTGCTGAAATTCCCGTTATTGCACGCCAGTCCGAACGACTGGGGGAACTGATCGAAGAACGCATCGTCACCGGTGCCTATCCGCCCGGCACACGACTCGATGAGCAGGAACTGGCCTCGACCTTCGGCGTTTCCCGTACTCCGGTCCGCGAAGCGCTGATTCAATTGGCTTCAATCGGCTTGATCGAAATTCGCCCGCGGCGCGGCGCCACCGTGCCCGAAATCGGTGCCGACCGGATCTGCGAAATGTTTGAGGTAATGGCTGAACTGGAAGCCATGTGCGGCCGTCTCGCGGCCCGGCGAATTACTGCCAACGAGCAGCTCGCCTTACAGGAAGCCCACCGGGCCTGTGAAGCGGCGCGTGATGCCAATATGCCGGACGTGTACTATCAACTAAATGAGGTTTTTCACCAGCGCATCTACGAAGCCAGTCATAACGGCTTCCTAGTCGAACAGGCCAACGCCCTGCATCGCCGACTGCGCCCCTATCGCCGCCTGCAACTGCGTGTCCGCAACCGGATGGCAACTTCGTTCAACGAACATCAGGCGATTGTCGAAGCCATCATCAAGGGCGATAGCGACCTGGCTTCAGCGCAATTACGCGCTCATGTTACCGTGCAAGGCGAGCGTTTCGCCGACCTGGTCGCCACCTTGCGTGATTTCAACGCCGGTGACTTAAAACGCTCAGCCGATCAGACTGTAAAGCATCTTGCTGGCAAGCAGGGCGAGAAAGGCACCAAACGCCCGCTTTAACTTCTTGACCGGCAACTTGTGCGCCAGCTTGGCGCCGAACGGCGCAACCAGCACACTCATCGTGACGATGCCGATGAAGGCCGGCAGGTAGATGTAACCGAGCGAATAGGCCGGCAGCCCGGCATCGCTCCAGCCGGCGACGATGTAGCCGATGGCACCGGCCACGGCAATCGGAAAGCCGAGCGCCGACGAAGTGCCGACTGCTGCGTGAATAGCGACATTGCAAAACAACATGAAGGGAATCGACAGAAAACCCCCACCCGCAGCGACCAGACTGGAGACCACGCCGATAGCCCCACCCGCCGCGAACAGCCCGACCGGGCCGGGCAATTGCCGGTGCGCCTTGGGCTTGAAGTCGAGCATCATCTGCAGCGCAGCGTAATAAACGATCACGACGAAAATTGCCGTCATTGGCCCGGTCGGCACCTGCCCTGCCACCAGCGAACCGCCAAAGGTACCCAGCACCAGCCCCGGCGCCAGATTGCGGACGATATCCCAACGCACCGCGCCATGGGCATGATGCGCCCGCATGCTGGACAGCGAGGTAAAAACGATGGTCGCCATCGAGGTACCGAGCGATAGATGCATGACATGTTCAAGCGGAAAGTGCTGCGCAGTGAACACCATGAACATGAAGGGGACCAGCGTCAAACCGCCGCCCACCCCGAACAGACCGGCGACAAAACCGCCAAAAATCCCCAACAATGGGTAAGCCAGCCACCAGATTGTCATTACTGCCCCATCAATTCTTGGGTAATGAAAGCCCATTCGGCATCAGATACCGGTGTGATCGACAGCCGGTTGCCACGAGCGAGGAGGCGCATGTTAGCAAGTTCTGGCTTGGCTCGCATTTCAGCCAACGTGACAAATTTTGTTTTGCGTACCAGTCGGACGTCACGCAGCCACCAGCGCGGCTTATCCGCTGAAGATTTCGGGTCGAAATATGGGTTGACCGCAACAAACTGGGTTGTATCCGGGTAGGGCTCGGAACAGACCTCGCAAATCCCTGCAATGCCCGGTTCGGCACATCCGGAATGATAGAAGAAGGCCTGATCGCCGATTTGCATCGCCTCACGCAGGAAGTTTCTAGCCTGGTAATTTCGCACCCCGAACCACGGAATCGTTTGCCCCGGACGAGCAACAAGATCATCAATCGAAACTTCTTCCGGCTCCGACTTCATCAACCAGAATTGCATCGCCAGAATCTACTTGAGGAAGGTCGCTTCGAGACGCACGCGAACACGCCCTTCGGTATCGAGCAAATCCATTCGCTGGCCTTTAATCCGGTAACTGGCGGTAGTGTTGAGCGCAGCCATAAATTCGCGTGCCAAGAGATCAACCGGCGGCATGCAGGCCATCATGGTACTGGCCATACGACCGAAACGTAGCCCCTGAGTGGTGTCGTAGCTACCGTTAAAGCGATTGCAGCCATCCGAACCGTACGCCCTGCTGCCAGCAGCCAGAATCAGGTGTGGCTCGGCATGGTTGCTGACTACCTTGATCGCCTTTCCATCAATTTCGACGACGCGCCAATAACGATCCAGCAAAGGTTCGTCAGAATCAGCATCCATGTGGGTACAGGCAGCGAGGCCGAGGAAAAAGGCCAGTGCGAAGAGAAATTTCATCATCTTCCAGGGCAAAAAAAGCCCCCGCGAGTGCCGTCAGACCGGCATCCTGAACCTGGGTCCAGAGTGGCTGCTTTCCTTCCGCATCAGGCACAACCGACGAAGGTTGCGCACAACAGCGGTTTATCTGGTCAGCAACCGATGCCAATTAGCATTGGTTCAAGGAATATATGGTCTAAACAAACACCGCAGGGGACGATCGGCGGATAGCGCTACAACAACAGCGGGTCAAATATCCAGTTGCTGCTGGGGCGCCAGCACGGAATCAATCCGTGCTCCCATGTGACTGATCATACGCTTCGCTTCGGAAGTATCAACCACTTCAGAGAGATCTTTTTGCGTATCGGCAGAGGCACCTGAAAGGTGTTCATGAGCGATATGAAGAGCAGCCATTACCGCAACGCGTTCGGCAATTGTGCTCTTGGTGCGCTGGGCAATTTCGCGCATTTTATTGTCGACCAGATCCACCGCCGCCACGAGGCTATCGCGCTCTTCCGGCGAACAGGCCACCCGGTATTCGCGGCCCATGATCTTGACGTCGAGAAAGTTAGGCTCGTCGCTCATCTCAGGCATCCTCGGGCAATTTGTCCATCAGACCTTCGAGACGCTCGCGGGCGGCGGTCATCGTCTGACGCAGGTGCAGACGCTCGGATTCGGCTGCTGCGATCTGATTCTTCAGCACTTCGTTCTCGGCACGCAACTGGTGCACCAGGGCGACTACCTGTTCAATCTTGGCTTCGAGCGCTTCAAGTTCAGTTTGCATGGCGCGAACTATAGTGGGAAAAACGTCGCTTGGTCAAGGACTAAGCCTCTATTCTAAAAGTGCTTTATGGAATTCAGCCAGCACTTTTCTGGTGCAGCGCAACACCAGTCAAGGTAGAATAGGCGCCGTGTTAGGTGCTGCGCAAGGTTTCTCCAAGCGCAGTTAAACGGGAAAGCGGTGCGTCTCTCGAAGAGACCAATCCGCTGCTGCCCCCGCAACGGTAAGCAAGTGCGGGCGTATCACAAGGCCACTGGGTGAAAACCTGGGAAGGCGATACGTCAAGACTTGCGAGCCCGGATACCGGCCTAGGACAAAATGCGGAAGTGCCACGGGGGTGTGGTGCCGGTTCTTGCAACCAGCCCTCCCCAGCGCATTTCCTTTTCTATGCATTCCGGCATGCGGGGACGCCCGCCGGGAAAGGGAAATCATGTATCCACGTTTGAAACCTTCGCTCATCGCCACCACGTTGGCATTTTCACTAAATGTCGCCGCCGAGCAAATTGCTTTGGCCGATACGGTATTCGTCACGGCAACCCGCCAGTCCCAACGAGCCAATGAGGCCATTGCCGACATCACCGTAATTGAAAAAGAGGAAATCGAGCAAGCTGGCCCTTTGGCAAGCCTCGGTGAATTACTCAGTCGTCAAGCCGGGATGGAGATGGGTCGTGGTGGCGGCAAAGGTGCCGATGAAAGTGTATTTATTCGTGGCACGAACAGCGGGCATGCCCTGATTCTTGTCGATGGCATGCGTATCGGTTCCGCCACCACCGGCGCGACGGCGTTGCAACTAATCCCATTGTCCCAAATTGAGCGCATCGAAGTCGTGCGCGGACCCGCCTCTGCACTTTACGGCTCCGACGCCATCGGTGGCGTCATACAGATCTTTACCAAGGCGTCCGGCGACAGCCCCCGCTTGAGCATTCAGGCTGGCGCAGGAACTGCATCCAGTTACGAGACCAGCGTCGCACATGCTAACCGTATCGGCAATTTCGCCTACAGCATCAAGGCCGGCACCAGTGGCACCCAGGGTATAAACGCGATCGAGTCAGCCAGTTACGCAGGCTACAACAATGACCGGGATGGCTACCGTAATACAAACCTGAACGTCAATGCCGCCTACAAATTCGGCAAGCTGTTTGAAATCGGGGGAGGCTATTTCAACACAAACAGCACCAGTCGTTACGATGCCTACCAATGGAATCCTAATCCTCCACCCTTCGGAGCAAACGTAAACGCCAACTTCGACTATCAGATGAAGCAGCGTGTTACAGGCGCCAACATCTATGCCAGTGCAAGCTTGGCCTCCTTCTGGAAATCGACATTGAAAGTTGCACAAGGCACCGACCGCGCCGAGAGTCCGGAATCGGTAGTCGGCGGCTCAGTCAGCCTGTTCAAGACAACGCAGAACCAATACATCTGGCAAAACGATATCAAGCTACCGCTCGGTACTGCCCTATTGGCACTGGAGCGTCTGGAGCAGGACGTCGAGTCTACCCAAACTTATTCTTTGACCTCACGTTCGATAAATTCGGCCGTTGCTGGTTGGAATGCACAGCTCGGTTCACATGCGCTGCAAGCCAATCTGCGCAGTGACGACAATACCCAGTTCGGCCAGCATGAAACCTGGCTACTCGGTTATGGCTACCGCCTGACCCCATCCTGGCGCCTTGCGGGCAGTTACGGTACCGCCTTCAAAGCCCCGACCATGAACGACCTGTATTACCCATTCACTCCTGGTGTCGGTGGCGGCAGCGCCAATCTGAAGCCGGAAGAGTCGAAAAATGGCGAAATATCATTGCGTTTTGAACAAGGCGTATCCACCGCTCGCCTGACCTACTTTCAGAATACGATCACCAATCTGATTTCCTGGACAACCAATCCGAACACCTACGAATCAACGCCTGCCAACGTCGGCCAGGCTGAGATCAAAGGTGTCGAGGTCAGCGCGGGAACCACTCTCGGTAACTGGTTGCTGAATGCCAACTTGACCTTTCAGGACCCCCGTAACCAGGATACCGGCGAGCAACTTCGCCGCCGTGCGAAAAAACATGGCCTGTTGTCTGCCACCTATCAGGCCGGACCATTCAAGGGCGGAGTCGAGTTCAAGGCAGTCGGTGCCCGCTACGACGATCCAAACTGGCTAACCGGGATCAATCAGGTGCGGATGAGCGGTTACGCGCTAACCAATCTGTTTGCCAGCTATGCAATAAGTAAAGACTGGCAGGCCTTTGCCCGCATCGATAATCTTTTCGACCGCAACTACGAGGTTGCACGCACCACCTCTGTGATCTACGGCACGCCAGGCATCTCAGCCTTTGCCGGAATCCGTTACACCTTCCAGTAAGTCATGCCCAGCCGCCGTCGTGCCTTCCTGATACTTGCCAGCCTTAGCCTGTTGGCAATGGCAAGTATTGTGATGGCGCTGATGGTTGGCACACTTGCGGTTCCCGTCGCGGAGGTCTTCTCTGCGCTGATTGACCCAGAGGCGAACGGTGCTAATGTTGTGCTCCAGCTACGCCTGCCACGCGCCCTGGCCGGCTTTGCCTGCGGCGGTTTACTGGCGCTGGCGGGAGCATTGATGCAGGTTCTGCTACGCAACCCGCTGGCAGATCCTTACGTGCTGGGCATTTCCGGTGGTGCCGGTGTCGGCGCGCTGTTCGCCATCCTGCTTGGCCTGCCGATCATCGGCATTGACGGGCTGGCTTTCGTTGGTGCACTGGGCGCCATGCTGCTGGTTTTCGGCTTGGCGCACGGTGATGGCAGTTGGACACAAACGCGGCTATTGCTCACTGGCGTCATTGTCGCCGCCGGTTGTGGCGCCTTGGTCGCACTGATGTTGGCGATTGCCCCGGATGATCGATTGCGCGGCATGCTGTTCTGGCTGATGGGCGATCTGGCACAGGCAACCGACTGGTGGCCCAGTTTGTTGGCCCTGCTTGTTGCCCTGGCCTTGACCATGCCCTTCGCCCGTGAGCTGAATTTGCTGGCGCGCGGCATGATGCAGGCTCAGGCACTGGGAGTTGCGGTCAACCGGCTGCGCTATGCCATTTTTTTGCTCGCTTCACTGGCCACCGCTGCATCAGTAACCACTGCCGGCTCGATCGGCTTTATCGGCCTCGTCGTTCCCCATCTGGTGCGCCTGGCAACCGGCAATGATCAGCGTCTGCTCTTGCCTGCCTCGGTGCTGGCTGGCGGCTCCTTGCTGGTGCTCGCCGATACGCTGGCACGTACAATCATCGCCCCGCAGCAGTTACCCGTCGGGGTCCTGACCGCCCTGATCGGTGTGCCGGTTTTTCTCTACCTTCTATCGCGGCAACCAAAATGACCAGCCTGCTCGAAGCACGCCAGTTGCGGGTGGAGATTGGTGGCCGCTGCGTTGTTCGCTCGCTCGACCTGACACTGGCCAAAGGTGAGCGCCTGGCCATACTTGGCTGCAATGGAGCGGGCAAATCGACGCTGTTATCTACGCTCGCCGGCTTGCGTCCCGCCGCTGCGGGCGCGGTATTGCTGGCGGGAACCGACTATCGCCAGATGGCACCGCGCGCCGCTGCCTTGCATCGCGCCTGGCTAGGACAGCATCAGGGCGACCCGTTTGGTTCGGGCGTTCTGGAAACAGTACTCACCGGACGCCACCCGCACCTTGGGCGCTGGGACTGGGAGTCAACACACGACGCTGAACTGGCGCGCAGTTCACTGGCCGCAGTTGGCCTGCAAGGTTTTGAATCGCGTCAGGTTCACACGCTTTCGGGCGGCGAACGCCAGCGTCTGGGTATCGCCACCCTGCTGACGCAGGCGGCTGAGCTTTACTTGCTTGATGAGCCGCTCTCGCACCTCGACCTCAACCACCAGATGGCGGTCCTTCAACTTTTTACCGGTACCGCTTGCGAATGTGGCGCCGGCGTTGTCATGGTCCTCCACGACCCGGCACTGGCCCATCGCTTCTGCGACCGCGCCCTGCTCATCCACGGCGATGGTCGTACCGAACAGGGTGCGGTCGACACCATTTTGACGGCAAAAACGCTGTCCGAACTTTACGGCTACGGCCTGCGCCAGATCGAAGATGGCGGCCGGCGCTGCTTTATCCCGGAGTAAAAATACATGGTTACCCACGAAGAACGCATGCAGAAAAAAAAGTCCGTCATCGACGGCAAGATCAACGCAGCACAAGATGAGCGAGGCGTTCTCGTCATCAATACCGGCAATGGAAAAGGTAAGTCGAGCGCAGCATTCGGTGTTGTTGCCCGCGCCCTAGGCCACGGCCTGAAAGTCGGCGTCGTGCAGTTCGTCAAAGGGCGCTCCGATACTGGCGAAGAAGCTTTCTTCCGCAACCTGCCTAACATTACCTGGCACGTTGGCGGCGCAGGCTTCACCTGGGAAACCCAGGACAAGGAACGCGATGCCAAAGCCGCGCAGGCTGCCTGGGAAGTTGCCTGCGGCCATCTGAACAACCCGGAGATCGGCCTCGTCGTACTCGACGAAATGACCTACGCCTTCAAGTACGGCTGGCTCGACCTCGATACTATCCTTGCCGTCCTGCTTGCACGGCCCAGCATGCAGCACGTCATCATTACCGGCCGCGCCGCACCAGATGGCCTGCGCGCGGCCGCCGATACGGTCACGGAGATGGGCATGGAAAAACACGCCTTCCAGGCCGGCATAAAGGCCATGCCCGGGCTGGAATGGTAATGGCCTCCTGTCCCGCCCTCCTCATTGCAGCCCCATCTTCGGGTCAGGGTAAAACGACCGTCACCGCCGCACTCGCCCGGCTACATACCCGGCAAGGCCGGCGCGTTACTGTCTTCAAGTGCGGCCCGGATTTTCTCGACCCGCAAATTCATGCCGTAGCCAGCGGTCGCCCCTGCCAGAACCTTGACCTCGGGATGTGCGGCGAGGAAGATGCGCGCTGGCGCCTGAGCCGGGCAGCGCAGAATTCCGACCTGATCCTGCTTGAAGGTGTCATGGGCCTGTTCGATGGCACACCGTCGGCGGCCGACATCGCCTGCCGCTTCAATATCCCGGTCATGGCCATGATCGACGCCGGCGCCATGGCCCAGACCTTCGGCGCCGTCGCCCACGGTCTGGCTACCTACCGTCCCGGACTGCCGTTTGCCGGCGTGCTGGCTAATCGGGTCGGCAGCGAACGCCACACGACAATGGTCCGTGACAGCCTGCCGGCTGGCATGGGCTGGTTCGGCGCCCTGCCACGTAATCCTGATGCTGCCTTGCCGGAACGCCACCTCGGTCTGCTGCAAGCAGCTGAAATTGATGACCTTGAAGGCCGTCTCGACCGCCTGGCAGATGCGTTGGCAGCAAGTGCTGCGGTCGACCTGCCCAAACCGGTCACTTTTGACGATGTGCCACCGCCAACTTGTGCGCCGCTGCTCGCCGGCAAGCGCATCGCCATCGCCCGCGATGCAGCCTACGGCTTCATCTATCC
>CAXYZX010000039.1:0-18300 GCA_964293845.1 uncultured Dechloromonas sp. | reverse complement strand
ATCAGGTCGGTGAGGGCACCCGTTTGTCGGCCATTATTAATTTGATGGAGCGGGCAGCCGCCGAAAAGCCGCGCATTGTTGAAATGGCCGACCGTATCGCCAGCTATTTCGTTGCCGTGCTGCTGTTTGTGGCTGTTGCGGTGGCTGTTGGCTGGTATGTGGTCGATCCTTCAAAGGCACTGTGGATCACTGTTTCAGTTCTGGTTGTAACCTGTCCTTGCGCGCTCTCTCTTGCAACGCCAATTGCCTTGACGGTTGCTGCCGGCGCTTTGGCCAAGGACGGTTTGCTGGTCACCCGCGGTCATGCCATTGAAACCTTGGCTCGGGCGACACACTTCGTGTTCGACAAGACCGGCACCTTGACTACCGGGAAAATGCATCTGCTGGGAACGGTTGTGGTCGGCACTCGTTCGGAGGTGGAGTGTTTGCAATTGGCTGCGGCAATTGAGCAGTCATCCGAACATCCGGTAGCTTCTGCCTTGCGCAAAGCGGTGGGCGATGAGCTGCCTCTGGCGCATTCGGTAAAAACTGAGCCCGGCCAAGGCATCGAGGCCACGATAGACGGTCAGATTTATCGTGTGGGTCGCCCGGCATACACCATGGCTTTAAGTGCCGGAGAGCTTCCGGTATCGCTGGCGACATGGCTTGAGAGTGGCGATACGGTGGTTGTGCTTGCTGATACCAGTGGTTGTCTTGCGCTGTTCCGGGTTGGTGATGAATTGAGGCCGGAGGCAGAGCCTATGATCCGCTCTCTGATTGATGCAGGAAAACATGTTGTTCTGCTCAGTGGGGATGCGCAGGCAGTTGCTCGCCGCGTTGCTTCGGCATTAGGTATTGTGGATGTGCGGGCGGGGGTTGCGCCGCAAGGAAAGCATGATTTTGTCTCGGCTCTGCAGAAGGAGGGGGCTGTGGTGGCAATGATTGGTGATGGCGTGAATGACGCACCTGTGCTTGCCCAGGCTCAGGTCTCGGTGGCAATGGGCGGCGGTGCGCAGTTAGCCAGAACGCAATCTGATTTTGTGTTGCTCTCGGAAAACCTTGACCATTTGCGCTGGGGATTGAGTCGTGCGAGACGTACATTGGTTATTATCCGGCAAAACCTTTGGTGGTCGTTTGCCTATAATTTTATTGCCTTGCCGCTCGCCATTGCCGGCCTTGTGCCACCTTGGCTGGCGGGTATCGGGATGTCAGCCAGTTCATTGCTGGTTGTCCTGAACTCGCTACGCATACAGCGTGTGGAGAAAGACTGATGGAAAGTATTTATCTGCTGATTCCCGTCTCTGTGCTGCTGGTTTTTGGTATTGCACTGGCTTTTTGGTGGTCGGTGCGCAGTGGCCAGTTCGATGATCTTGAAGGGCCAGGGTTTCGCATCCTGATGGATGATGATCAGTTGCAACCGAAGGAAAAGCAGCAGGAGGCAGAGAAACCCGAAAAAGTTTGACTTGAGTCAACACCAGACTCGCTCTTCTAGGGCAATATTCATTTCAGGCAAGGCGAGAGCTTTGCGGAAATTCTCTGTTGGGGTTGGGGTGCGCTGAGACGCACCCTTTTTTTGTCCACGTTTTTTTGTTGTTTTACGAACTACATCTTTTTGATTATTTTGACCTAGATATTCGGTAGGTTGATCTAGGTCAAAACTTCTTTGCTGAACTACAATACCATTCGCAATCTAGTGCCGTCCTCGGCTTCTGGGGGGGTATCCAGTTTTTTTCATTAACGAGAGGTGGGTTCATGTCTGGAACGAAAACCACATATAACGACAAGGTTGTACGGCAGTTCGCCGTCATGACCGTCATATGGGGCATTGTTGGCATGCTGGTCGGTGTCATCATTGCAGCCCAATTGGTTTGGCCGGAGCTCAATCTGGGCTTCTTGCACTTTGGTCGTCTGCGTCCGTTGCATACCAATGCAGTTATTTTTGCATTTGGTGGCTGCGCACTTTTTGCAACATCATACTGGTGCGTTCAGCGCACGTGTCATGCCCGGCTCTGGGGTGGTCCGCTGGTTCCATTTACGTTCTGGGGTTGGCAGGTCGTTATCCTGCTGGCCGCAATCACGCTGCCGCTCGGTATCACGTCAGGCAAGGAATATGCCGAACTGGAATGGCCGATTGACATCCTGATCACGCTGGTCTGGGTTTCATATGCACTGGTCTTCTTCGGCACCATTGCCAAACGTACCGTTTCCCATATTTATGTAGCGAACTGGTTCTTCGGTGCTTTCATCCTCGCGGTTGCCCTGTTGCATCTGGTGAATAGTGCTGCTGTTCCGGTTTCGCTGACCAAGTCCTATTCCGTCTATTCCGGTGTTCAGGATGCGATGATTCAGTGGTGGTATGGTCACAACGCTGTGGGTTTCTTCTTGACCGCAGGTTTCTTGGGCATGATGTACTACTTTGTGCCGAAGCAGGCCGGTCGTCCGGTCTATTCCTACCGTCTGTCCGTGGTCCATTTCTGGGCTCTGATCTTTACGTACATGTGGGCTGGTCCGCACCACCTGCATTACACGGCCCTGCCTGACTGGACCCAGTCCGTTGGTATGGTGTTCTCCCTGATTCTGCTGGCTCCGTCTTGGGGTGGCATGATCAACGGCATCATGACCCTGTCGGGTGCCTGGCATAAGCTGCGTGATGATCCTGTCCTGAAGTTCCTGATTACCTCGTTGTCCTTCTACGGTATGTCCACGTTCGAAGGTCCGATGATGGCGATCAAGACGGTCAATGCCCTGTCGCATTACACGGACTGGACTGTCGGCCATGTGCACTCAGGTGCTCTCGGCTGGGTTGCCATGGTTTCCATCGGTTCCATCTACTATCTTTTGCCCAAGCTTTTCGGCAAGAGCGAAATGTATAGCACCAAACTGGTTACGACCCACTTCTGGATCGCGACTATCGGTACCGTGCTTTATATCGCCTCCATGTGGATTGCCGGTGTGATGCAGGGTCTGATGTGGCGTGCAGTGAATGCTGACGGTACGCTGGCTTACAGCTTCGTCGAATCCGTCAAAGGCTCTTACCCGTTCTGGGCAATCCGTTGGCTGGGTGGCGTCCTGTTCCTGTCGGGTATGTTGATCATGGCTTACAACATGTTCAAGACCATGGCTGGCGGCAAGACTCAGGATGTACCGGTGGTTCTTCCGGTTGCTCATCACGCCTGATTAGGGGGAAATAATAATGTTGAAACACGAGCAAATTGAGAAGAGCGTAGGCCTGCTGATTGTTCTGACCTTGTTGGTGGTCAGTATTGGCGGCTTGCTGGAAATCGTTCCGCTCTTTTATCAAAAATCTACAACGACGCCAGTTGAGGGTACCAAGCCTTACGATGCGGTACGCTTGGTTGGTCGTGACGTTTATGTTCGGGAAGGCTGTTTCCTCTGCCACTCGCAGATGATTCGTCCGTTCCGTGCGGAAACCGAGCGTTATGGTCACTACTCCGTGGCGGGTGAGTTTGTTTATGATCACCCGTTCCAGTGGGGTTCCAAGCGTACCGGTCCTGATCTGCATCGCGTTGGTGGTCGTTATTCAGATGAATGGCAACGTGCCCACCTGATTAATCCGCGTGACGTGGTGCCAGAGTCCAATATGCCGGCGTTTGCCTTCCTGGCGAATAACAAGGCCAAGGATACGGTTGGTGCTGATGTTGTTGCCAAAATGGAGTTGATGCGTGGTTATGCAAATGCTCGTGGCATTCCGACTTACACCGATGAGGAAATCAAGGGGGCCAAGGCCGCCATCGGTGACAAGACGGAAATGGATGTTCTCATTGCTTACCTGCAAGGTATGGGTACGGCATTGAGCACCATGAAACAATAAGCCATGGACATCAACGATCTGCGTTCCTTGACGACAGTGCTGGGGTTGCTTTGCTTCCTTGGTATTGTTGCCTGGGCTTACGGCAAGAGCAGCAAGAAGGGGTTTGAGGAAGCTGCCAACCTGCCGTTTGCAGAAAATGATGATCAGGGTGCGGCATCCCCGGTGTCGCACCCGCGCTGAAATAAAAAGGAAAGCAAATGAGCGATTTCGTTAGCGAATTTTGGAACATATATGTGATCGTGATCACAGCAGGCAGCGTTCTGGCCTGCGCACTGATCCTCTACATGCAGAGCAAAGCCACATTCACCCCGGGCAAGACCATGGGTCATGTTTGGGATGAGACGCTTGAGGAATACAACAATCCAATGCCTAGTTGGTGGAGTTGGTTGTTCGTCCTGACCGTGGTTTTTGCAATTGTCTATTTTGTTCTCTACCCGGGTATGGGTAACTTCAAAGGGGTGTTGGGCTGGACCTCGCAAGGTGCACACAAGATTGAAGTCGAAAAAATGGATGCTACGGTCAAGCCGTTGTTCGACAAGTACTTGGCGATGGATGTCAAGGCAGTTGCCGGTGACAAGCAGGCCATGGAAATGGGCAAGCGCCTTTATCTGACGTACTGCATGCAGTGCCACGGTGCGGATGCTCGCGGTGCCAAGGGTTTTCCGAACCTGACTGATGGCGACTGGCTGTACGGTGGCGAGCCGGATCAGATCAAGGAAACACTTAACAATGGCCGCATGGGTGTTATGCCTCCGCATGCCCAATTGGGTGCTGATACCGTCAAAGATCTGGCCAACTTCGTCCGCTCGTTGTCTGGTCTGCCGAATGACTCCGTCCGTTCAGCCAAGGGTAAAGAAGCATTTGCTTCGGCTGGCTGTCTTGGGTGTCACGGTGCGGAAGGCAAGGGCATGCATGCTCTAGGTGCGCCGAACCTGACCGACAAGGTCTGGTTGTATGGTTCTTCTGAAGCAACCATCACCGAAACCATTAATGGTGGTCGTCAAAACAAGATGCCTGCATGGAAGGCCTTCTTGGGCGATGCCAAGATTCATCTCTTGACTGGCTATGTTTACAGCCTGAACCAAGGCGCCAAGTAATTGGTTAAAACGGGGCGGTTATCCGCCCCGTTTTTATTTTTATACAATTAGCAGATTCTGATCTGTATCAAGATTGCGTTTGGTCTCAGGCTAAACAATCGTGCTTTAGCGCAATGTTGATACGGATATAGCACCTTATGGAACCCATGAATCCCTCCCCCAACGAACAGCCTGCCGTAGTCGTGCAGGCTGTTCCATTAATTGAAAAGCACAAGAAGATATACATCCGCGAAGTCAAGGGGTGGTGGGACTCTTGGCGCTGGGTTCTGGTTTTGTTCACTCAACTGCTGTTTTACGGCTTGCCCTGGTTGCAGTGGAATGACCGACAGGCGGTGCTTTTTCATTTGGCAGAACGCAAGTTCTATATGTTCGGGCTGGTTCTCTGGCCACAGGATGTCTTCTATCTTGCCCTGTTGCTGATTATTGCAGCCTATGCGCTGTTCCTGTTTACAGCAATTGCCGGTCGGCTTTTCTGTGGCTACGCCTGCCCACAAACGGTCTACACCGAAATATATATGTGGATAGAAAATCGCATTGAGGGTGATCGTTCGAAGCGGATGAAGCTCGACAAAGCACCTTGGAGTGTACGTAAGATCCGCTTGAAACTGCTCAAGCATGCGGCCTGGATTTTGATAGCGTTGTGGTCTGGCTTTACGCTGGTTGCCTACTTCACGCCAACCAGTGAATTGCTGCAGGAGATGCCGTTTAATTTGTCCGGATGGGAGTTGTTCTGGACCTTTTTTTATGCGGCTTTCTTCTACATGCAAGCAGGTTTTTTGCGTGAGCAGGTTTGCAAGCATATGTGTCCGTATGCACGTTTTCAAGGTGTCATGTTTGACCCGGATACGCTAGTCATTACCTACGACCCGGAGCGGGGCGAGCCTCGCGGTGCCAAGCGTAAAGGAGCTGATGCCAATGCCCTGGGCGATTGCGTCGATTGCGGCTTGTGTGTGGTGGTTTGCCCGACCGGAATTGATATTCGCAAGGGCATGCAGTATGAGTGCATTGGGTGCGGTGCCTGTATCGATGCTTGTGATCCTGTTATGGACAAGGTTGGCAAGCCACGCGGCCTGATTCGCTACACCACGGAAACGGCACTTTCCAAGCATTTGTCCCACAAGGAAGTGGTTGCCCACATTCTGCGGCCTCGCATTATCCTTTACACCGTTATTTTGGTTGGCATCGTGGTTGCCTCTGCTTGGTCACTTGCGACTCGTGTTCCGCTGAAAGTTGACGTCATTCGTGACCGCTCTCTGTTGGCGCGGGAGGCTGATGATGGTCGTATCGAAAACGTTTATAACCTCAAGATCATGAACACAACGGAAGAGCCCAAGCGTTACGCCCTTTCTGTTGAAGGCATGGAAGGGGCTGAAATTGTCGGTGAGCGGATTGTTGAAGTGCGTAGCGCCGAAAACCATGAAGTGACAATCGTTGTGCGTGTTCCACCGGACTCTGGAAAAAAGGGCGCCAACACCATTTATTTTGATATCAAGGCCCAGAATCACGACAAGATCGCGGTTCATGAAAAAGCCACTTTTTTGATGCCATGACATGAGCGCAACGATGATTTTGAAATCCGCTGATAAAAAACCCTGGTACAAGGAGCCTTGGCCTTGGATTTTGATGGCTGGGCCTGTAATAGTGATTATTGCCGGGGTGATAACGACTTGGCTGGCCGTGATTAGCAATGATGGTCTGGTTTCGGACGATTATTACAAGCAGGGGATGACGCTTAACCAGCGTTTGCAGCGTGATCACCATGCCGAAGCCTTGGGTTTGCATGCTGATGTAATGCGTTCGGGGCAAGGTCTGCGTCTGTTGATTGGCGCAGGGACTGACGTCAAATTGCCGGACGTGGTGACAGTCAAGCTGGCGCATCCGACGCAGGCGGGACAGGATCAAATGATCAAGATGACAACAGAAGGCCAAGGCTTTTATAACGGTCAGATGGCAAGTGAAGTTGCCGGACGCTGGATTGTATCGATTGAAGACCCGTCTGGTGAATGGCGACTTCAGGGTGAATGGCTGGTCGATTCGGGCGAGGCGCTACGCCTTGTGGCGAGGAGAAGCAAGTAATTTTTAACGTTGTTTTGTTACTGGGAGGTGACTTATGGCTTGGGAACTTTTGTTTGGTAGCGACATAGGCTTGATGAGCCTGGGCGTGATCGTTGGCGTTCTGGTCATCGGCTACGCAATGGGCAAGATGTACTCGAAGAATATGGAAGCTGAATCGCGCAAGCTCGGTAAATAAGGTTTTACTTTTGCCGGACCATTTGTCGGCAGTGAATTCCCTCGTGTGCTTGGGCTGACGGGGGATTTTTTATGTCTGATCAAAATGCCCGGTCTCAACCGCTAATCAATGGATTGCTCTTTTCCCTGATATGGCATGCGAGCATGTTGCTATTTTTTGCCGATTTTTCGACGTGGACCGCAACAGTTTCACCGCAAGGAGCTAGCGCTAGAGTTGATGCGACCTTGCGTTCTGAAACGAGAAAATCAGCTAGGCTCGCTGAAGTAACAGAGGTTCCTGACGTGCCAGAAAAGGCGCCAAAGCCTCGCGTCCAGGAACAGCTCTTGGCGTATAAGGGTGAGGGGCAGACGAAAACACCATATTTTGCTGCTTCATCAAGTGAGCAATCGGTTGAACCAACACTTTCAGTTGCGCCACTCCGAGGCGCTAGCCAGGAAATATCAATTTCAACTCAGGCGCCTCTCGATTTTCCGGCATTGAGTCAGGATGGTTTGCGTGAATACCGACTCAACCTTGGGCGCGAGGCGCGCCGTTATAAACGTTACCCAGCCCTTGCAAGAGAACGTGGTTTGGAAGGCGTGGTTGTGCTTGTAATTAGCACGACTGCCGGTGTGGCCATCCCGCAGGTCAGTCTGGGTAGCACTAGTGGTCATGGCGTACTTGATACTCAGGCACTGGAAATGGCAATTTTAGCCGTGCGTTTTGCCAATTTGCCGCAATCGCTACACGGTCGTGATTTCGCGTTGGATCTGCCTATTCGCTTTTCCCTTGAAGAGTGAAAGCCTAAGCGGTCATTGGGGGGTAAGTTCGTCTTCATGAAAGTTGAAAGCGCCACGTTGCTTATCTTCAAGATAGCGTTCTAAGCAAAGATGTACGCTGCGAAATGCCAGGTCGCCCCATGGAATTGCATCCGGGTGAAAAAGTTTGACTTCAAGGCTCTCGATACCGGCAGCGTAAATTGGCTCGGGAAGTCGGCCGCGATAGAACAGATGAACCTGGTGAATATGGGCGATGCTGAACATTGCAAAGGCCGCATCTATCGAGACCACTGCCCCAGCCTCCTCCAGCGTCTCGCGGGCCGCACCCTGTGCCGTGCTCTCGCCGTTTTCCATGAACCCGGCTGGTAGCGTCCAGAACCCGTGACGAGGTTCTATAGCACGCCGGCAAAGTAGGATCAATCCCTCATATTCTGCGACACAACCTACTACCAGACGGGGATTTTCGTAATGAATGTGGCCGCATTGCGGACAAATGTGGCGTGGTAGGGCATCACCTTCGGGAATCCGAAAGTCAACGTTGGAACCACAATGCAGGCAGAATCGAATGGTCACGGTGTCAATGTCAGGTAGTTTGCAGTCAGTTTAGCATTGCTCAGGTTTGGAGAAAGCCATGCCAGTCCTGCAAGAGGCGGTGTTCTTTCTTTGCGTTATGCCAAGGCCTGTGCTTACAATAGAGCCCACTTATAAGGGTTGCGAGTTGGCTTTACGCCGGCGCGGAGGGGGTCCGAATGTTTTTGATCGTCGGTTATGTCATTATTCTGGCTTCTGCGCTGGGGACTTATGCTGTTCACGGTAGTCTCCTTGCGCTGTGGGTGCCTCTCGAATATGTGGCAATTATTGGTTTAACGATCGGTTATTTTGTCGCATCGAACAGCATTGGCATTATCAAAGCCACGGTAGGTGCCTTGCCCGGCATCTTGAAGGGCTCAAAGTTCAACAAGGCATATTACGTTGATGCTCTCGCTATGTTGTTCGAGATCCTTGGCAAGGTGCGAAAAGAAGGCTTGATGTCGATTGAGGGGGATATCGAGAATCCCGACGCGAGTCCGATCTTCAGTAAATATCCCAATCTGGTGCACGATCATCATGTAATGGAGTTTGTTACCGATTATCTGCGCATGATGGTCGGTGGCAACTTGAATACGGTCGAAATTGAAAGCTTGATGGACGTCGAGTTGGAGGGTCATCACCACGAAGCAGCCGAGCCTGGGCACGTTGTTGCCAACGTGGCTGGTGCGGTACCTGCCTTCGGTATCGTGGTGGCGGTGATGGGCGTGGTTAACGTGATGGGGTCGGTGGGTAGCCCGCCGGCCGTTCTTGGCAAGATGATCGGTGGGGCACTGGTCGGCACCTTCCTCGGCATTCTTATTGCGTATGGTTTCGTCGAGCCTGTTGCAAAACTGTTGGAACAGAAAGCCAAGGAAGACGGAAAGATTTACCAAACGATCAAAATGGTTCTGCTGGCTTCAATGTCCGGTTATGCGCCAGCGGTGGCGATTGAGTTCGGGCGCAAGACGCTCGACGCGCATGTGCGTCCTACCTTTGTCGAACTGGAAGAAGAACTCAAGGCGCGCAAGGGCAAGTAATTGCATACTGACCAAGACACGTTACGATGAGCGACGACTCCACACGCCCCATAATTATCAAGCGCAAGAAGGTGATTGCGGGTGGTGCGCATGGTGGTGCCTGGAAGATTGCTTACGCCGACTTTGTGACGGCGATGATGGCTTTCTTCTTGCTGATGTGGCTGCTTGGCTCAACAGCCAAGGGCGACTTGGCGGGTATTGCGAGCTACTTCCAGAATCCGGTCAAGGTCTCGATGGCGGGCGGTAGTGGTTCAGGTGATGCGACCAGTGTATTGCAAGGCGGTGGCAAGGATTTGACGCGTCAGGCTGGGCAGGTCAAGCGGGGCGATGTGGAAGGGAAAAAATCTACCTCGTTTTCCAAGGAGGCTCAGGCAGAGTTTCGCCGCAAGGAGCTGCAGAAACTTGAGGCGCTGAAGGCAGATATCGAGAAAATGATAGAACAAAGCCCGCAACTGGCGCAGTTCAAAAAGCAAATGTTGCTCGACATTACTTCGGAAGGTTTGCGCATACAAATTGTCGATGAGCAGAACCGGCCTATGTTTGATTCCAGTAGCTCAGACCTCAAGCCCTACACGCGAGAAATTCTGCGCCAGATCGGCAAGTCATTGAATGGCGTGACTAATCGCATCAGCTTGGCTGGTCATACCGATGCGGCTCAATTTGCCGGCGGCGACAAGGGATTTTCCAATTGGGAGCTTTCGGCCAGTCGTGCCAATGCCTCACGCCGCGAACTGGTTGCTGGTGGATTGAATGACGCCAAGATAATGCGTGTGGTTGGCCTTGCTTCGACGGTGTTATTCGACAAGAATGATCCGTTGAATTCGGTTAACCGGCGTATTAGCATTGTGGTTTTGAACCAGAAAACCGAGCAAGCCATCCTTCAGGAAGAGGGGCCAGAGTCAGAGGTTGAGGGTGATGAAGGGCTGCAGGATGCCCTGCAATTGCCGAGCGCAGGTAAAGGTACGGCGGGTTAGTTCAGAAGGACTGCGGGGGAGGCCGGATAAGAATGAAGAAAAATAAAAATATGGTTCTCGCCAGTGCCGGATGGTCTGTGCTGGTGTTAGCCGTGCTGATGGCGGCGGAGCCGGCTGCAAGGTCAGGTACGATTATTTTTGCGTTGCTACTGCTGATTGCTGGTCTGCTGATTGCCGTTACCATGGCATCTGGAAAGGGCGTTGATGAATCGAGGTTTATCGCCGCCAGCCAGGCCGAACGTGGCGTTATCGAGCATAGCAGTCAGGCCATCATTCGTGTTTCCACTGAGTTCTCCGAGCAGATCAAGGAGGTCCGCGGTGAAGTTACGCGGGCCCAGACAATTTTCAATGAGGCGATTGGTAGCCTGATTTCCAGCTTTCACGGAATAAATGGACAGGTACAGCGCCAGCACAAATTAGGTTTGCAGATTGTTTCCGGTGTCGATGGAAGCAGCGGCGTTGGTGAGTTTGAGCACTTTGCGGGCAAGACTTCCGATACCTTGCGCCAGTTCGTGGAGAGTGTGATTGAAAACTCCCGCGTGGCGATGAGTCTGGTTGAAATGACTGAAAGAATTGCGGCCCAGATGCGCGAAGTACGTGGCCGCCTGAGTGAGATAGAAGGTATTGCCAAGCAAACCAACTTGCTGGCGCTGAATGCTGCAATTGAGGCGGCACGGGCCGGTGAGGCAGGGCGTGGGTTTGCCGTCGTGGCCGATGAGGTGCGTGATCTTTCTGGTCGCACCAATCACTTCAGCCAGCAAATTCGTGAGGCACTTACGGCGATGCAGGCGCAAATTGAAGCGTCCGAAAAGGCGATTCACCACATGGCGGCACAGGACATGACCTTTGCCATTACTTCAAAGGGTGATGTTGAGGTTGCAATGAGTGGTATCGAGGCCATGAACCAGCGCACTGGCGATTCGGTTGCCGAACTCAATCAGATTGCCGAGCAGGTCGAGTCATCTGTCAATCAGGCCATTGTGTCGCTGCAGTTTCAGGATATGGTGACCCAGTTGCTAAGCCATGTGATGCGCCGACTGGATGTTATGGAAGAGGTCGTGGGCGATGAGGAGCAGATGGCCGTTGCCTTACTCAATACCGGCGATCCGGAAGCTACCATGCGGACTCTGGATACACTACGCGAACACGTTGATACACTCTCACAAAAATTGATGACCCTGAAAAAGGGTGTCGATCATAATCCTGTTCGACAAACCGGCTATTCCAGCGGTGATGTCGAGTTGTTCTGATATACCCAAGAGGAAAACATGGCTAAGACCATTCTTGCAGTTGATGATTCCGCCTCGATCCGTCAGATGGTTTCATTCACCCTGAAAAGTGCTGGTTACGACGTTGTCGAAGCAGTTGACGGTATGGATGGCCTGGAAAAAGCCAAGTCACGCAGCATCAATCTGGTCTTGACTGATCAGAACATGCCACGCATGGACGGGCTGACCCTGATCAAGAGCCTGCGTGCCACACCGCAGTACAAAGCGACACCGATACTGATGCTGACCACTGAGTCTTCCGATGCAATGAAGGCCCAAGGCCGTGCTGCTGGCGCAACGGGCTGGCTGGTCAAGCCTTTCGACCCGCAAAAGCTGATTGAAGTCGTCCGCAAGGTAATTGGCTGAGACCGATACCCGCTAACCAGCACACGGGCTGGTGAAGTTTGCATTCGATTTCCGGTCGCCATTGCTGATGGCACCGTGGTGAGGGGGTTGCATGGCAATCGACATGACTCAGTTCTATCAGGTGTTCTTCGAGGAATCGGCAGAACACCTGGCGGCAATGGAAACGCTTTTACTAGAGCTGGATATCGAGAATCCGGACTCGGAGCAGCTCAATGCCATTTTTCGGGCAGCGCACTCGATCAAGGGTAGTGCCGGTACCTTCGGCTTTAACGATCTTGCAGAAACAACGCATATTCTTGAAAACTTGCTCGATCGCATCCGCAAACAGGAGCTTGCCCTGCGTGCCGATATGGTCGATGCCTTCCTTGAGTGCGGTGACCGCCTGCGCGAAATGCTGGAAGGGCATCAGGGACGTGGTGCGGTAGACCCGGCTGCGGTCGAAAATATTTGTGCCCGCTTGCGCCAGCTTTCATCCGACGATGCGCCGGTTGCTGCTGCTGCCGTCGTAGTGGCACCTGCTGTGACAGCCTTGCAACCCGTTGCTCCACTTCAGTCGGCCATCGATGACGAAGTAGCAGTCCGCCCGCCTTTGCCTGATAACGGTAAGCGGGTGTACGACATTCAGTTTGTGCCGACCCAGGCTTCCGCCAAGAGCGAAGGCGTTGCCAATCTCTTGGACGAATTGCGTTCAATCGGACATTTGGAGGTCGTGGTCCATCCAGATAGTGACGATAGCTCGGGTTTCTGGGAATTGCGCCTGATTACCGATGTGGCGCAAGACGTTTTCTCAGACCAGATTGACTTTATTTCCGATAACGGCGCCTGGCGTATCAATGAAGATACGTCTGTTGCGGTCGACGGCACTGAAGCCTTTGGTTTTTTTGGCGAATCGCCGGGCGTGCCGGACAATGTCCGCGGCTATGGTTTTTTCAATAAGTTGGAAGAAGCGACTGCCGTCGTATCGCCCACCGCAGAGGAGGATGGCTACGGCTTTTTCGAACCGCTTCCGGAGCAAGCTGCCAGCGCGCCAGAATCGATTGCGATGGCTGAAGAGGGTGATGGTTACGGATTTTTTGATCCTCTGCCGGTTTTGGCCCCCAGCTCTGTACCTGAGCCGGTGCTAATGGCAGAGGAGGGCGATGGTTTTGGCTTCTTTGCCCCGTTGCCGCCGGTTGAGCCGGCTATTCAGGTAGCGCCGCCAGCGCCAGTAGCACCACCCGCAGCGTTGCCGATTGCCGCCAAACCTGCGGCGAAAGAAGCACTGCCAGCGCGGGCTGCCAAGCAAACCACGGCTGCTGCCGCTGCCGCTGGCGACTCATCAATTCGTGTCAGCATTGAAAAAGTTGATCAATTGATCAATCTGGTGGGCGAACTGGTTATTACTCAGGCCATGCTGCTGCAAACTGCCACGCAGATGCAGGGAGCTGCGCCGGAGCGCCTTACCGTCGGCCTCGCGCAACTTGAGCGTAATACGCGTGATCTGCAGGAATCGGTGATGTCGATCCGCATGATGCAGATTTCGTTTGTTTTCTCACGTTTCCCGCGTGTGGTGCGAGATCTCTCAGGCAAGTTGGGCAAGCAGGTTGAACTGAAAACTTCTGGTGAAACTACCGAGCTGGACAAGAGCCTGATTGAGCGCATCACTGACCCGCTAACCCACCTTATCCGCAACAGTCTGGATCACGGCATTGAATTGCCCGAAACCCGGGTTGCCGCCGGCAAGAGTCCGGTCGGCACGATTACACTCAAGGCCTACCATCAGGGCGGCAATATCGTTATCGAAGTTGGTGACGATGGTGCCGGTCTCCCACGTCAGAAAATTCTTGATAAGGCGCGTGAAAAAGGATTGCCGGTTTCTGATCAGATGACTGATCAGGAAGTCTTCCACCTCATTTTTGAGGCTGGCTTCTCCACCGCCGAGCAGGTAACAGACGTCTCCGGGCGTGGTGTCGGCATGGATGTGGTACGCCGCAATATTCAGGCAATGGGTGGGCGTGTTGAGATCGACTCCATGATCGGTGTCGGTACACGAATTACGGTGCGTTTGCCGCTGACTCTGGCCATCCTTGATGGCATGTCGGTGGCGGTCGGTGATCAAACCTACATCCTTCCGCTGTCTTACGTCATCGAGTCGCTGCAGCCTGAGCCCGGCGATATCAAGACACTATCCAATCAGGGGCGAGTGATTCAGGTGCGCGGCGAGTATCTGCCGGTGCTGGTCTTGCCGGAACTGTTCGGTATCAAGTCGAAGTGGCGCAACTTTACGCAGGGCATCATGATTGTTATCGACGCTGATGGAATGAAGGCGGCCTTGTGCGTGGACGCCCTGATCGGCCAGCACCAGGTGGTGATCAAGAGCCTGGAGGCCAATTACCGTCGTGTGGTCGGCGTTTCAGGGGCGACCATCATGGGCGACGGCCATGTTGCACTGATTCTGGATGTGTCGGCAATCGCCGGCATGGCGCGTTCGATTTTGCAGAAAGCCGGCTAAGGCCGAAAAGGGAGCACGAATATGGAAGCGAAGTCACATGGCGGCGCCGCAGTGGGCGACGAAGAGCTGGTCTCCAGTGAATATCTGACCTTTACGCTGGGTAGTGAGGAATACGCCATCGATATTCTGAAGGTTCAGGAGATTCGTGGTTATGAACAGCCGACCCTGATTGCCAATGCGCCACCCTTCATCAAAGGGGTGATCAATCTGCGCGGCATTATTGTGCCGATTGTTGATCTGCGTATCAAATTCCAGTTGGGAACTATCGAATACACCCCGTTTACCGTCGTCATCATCCTGAATGTCGCCGGGCGAGTCATTGGTGTCGTGGTTGACAGCGTTTCAGACGTGATTTCCCTGAATTCAAACCAGATTCGTCAGGCACCAGATTTCTCAGGCAGTTTCGATACCAAGTACATTCTAGGTTTGGCGACCATCGATGCGCGGATGATGATCGTCACCGATATCGAACGTCTGATGACCAGTGCCGATATGGAACTTATTGATTCAGCCAGTGAATAACCCGACAGCCCTCTACCAGGATCTGTGACATGTTGAACTTTCGGAATTACAAAATTGGCACCCGCCTGCTGATGACCACCATCGGCGCTCTGGTTTTGATGATCATCTTTGTCGCCATTGGCTTGTTCAGTCTGAAATCGATCAGCGACAAGGTGGACCACATTGCCAACAACAATATGAAGAAAACCGAGTTGGCGGTCGGTATGCGCATGCGCAATTTGCTGATCGGCAGCTATGTGCGTACTGCCCTCATTGTTGAGGAAACCGAGAAGCAACTGGAGGAAAAGAAAAAGCTTGAAGCCGACCTGCAGAGTTATCTGGAGGCTGAAAACGCGCTTGGGAGTTCGATCGGCTCGGCGAAGGGGCAGGCGATTCATGACCGGCTTGTGCCGGCGCGCAAAGGGGCCGAAGAGTCGATCAGTCGCGTGTTCGTGCTGATCAAGGCGGGCAATCGACCGGAGCTGGAGGCACATTTCTTCGGTGATTTTCACCCGAAAATGCAGACCTGGTTTGATGCAATCGGCGAGGTCGTCAGTCTGCAAAAAGAGAACAATGCGCATGACCTAGCCGAGATCGCCGAGATCAAGTCACAGGTTCAGACCACCATGTTGTTGATCATCGGCCTGGCTGTGCTCATCATGATTCCATCCGGATTGTGGGTGACGCGTCAGATTACCGGGCCTTTGGGGCAGGCCGTGCAGGTCGCTGATGCGGTTGCTGCCGGGGATCTGGACAACTCGATAGATGCAACAGGCAATGATGAAGCGGCGCATCTGTTGAGTGCGCTGGGCCGTATGCAATCAGATCTCAAAAGCCGTACCGAAGCGGAGCGCAAGGTGGCAAGCGATGCGCTGCGCATCAAGGTGGCTCTCGATGTTTCCTCAAATAGCGTGATGGTGGCTGACCCGAATGGGATAATCATCTATTGCAATAGCGCAGTGCTCGACATGATGCGTCTTGCTGAAGCAGATATTCGCAAGGATCTGCCAAGTTTCCGGGCCGATACAATCCTTGGATCAAACTTTGACATTTACCACAAGAATACAGCGCACCAGCGCAACCTGCTGGCGGGCCTCAAAGGTATACACCGTGCCCAGATTTTTGTCGGTAGCCGTACTTTCCGCTTGATCGCCAGCCCGATTGTTAACCAGCATGGCGAACGCCTTGGCACGGTGGTGGAATGGACTGACCGTACTGCTGAAGTCGCCATCGAGGAAGAAGTCAGCGGCATTATCTCGGCCGCTGCCGCGGGCGATTTTTCAAAGCGTATTGCGTCTGAGGAAATGAGTGGTTTCTTCCGTCAGATTTCGCAGGGCATCAATGATCTGCTGGAAGTGAATAGTCGTGCGCTGGGCGATGTCGGTGCGATGTTGACCCGCTTGTCGCAGGGTGATCTGACCCACAAAATCGACACCAACTACCAGGGCATGCTTGGTCGTCTCAAGGACGATGCGAATGTTACGGTCGACAACCTGCAGGAGATCATTTTTTCGATCAAGAGCGCCACCGATGCAATCAATACGGCGGCTCAGGAAATTGCCAGCGGCAATCAGGATCTCTCCAGCCGTACCGAGCAGCAGGCCTCCAGTCTTGAGGAAACGGCTTCCAGCATGGAGGAGCTAACCAGCACGGTTCGGCAAAACGCCGAAAATGCCCGTCAGGCCAATGAACTGGCAACGACGGCGCAACAGGTGGCAGAAAAGGGCGGGCAGGTGGTTGGCCAGGTAGTTGACACCATGGGCGCCATTTATCAGTCCTCGAGCAAGATTTCAGACATCATCAGCGTGATCGATGGCATTGCCTTCCAGACCAATATTCTGGCGCTCAATGCGGCCGTTGAAGCAGCGCGTGCCGGCGAACAGGGACGTGGCTTTGCGGTGGTCGCCACCGAGGTGCGCAATCTGGCTCAGCGCAGTGCCGCTGCTGCCCGGGAGATCAAAGGCTTGATCTCGGATTCGGTAGACAAGGTTGAAACCGGTGGTCGTTTGGTTGATCAGGCGGGCCAGACGATGGGCGAAGTGGTGGCCAGTATTCAGCGTGTGGCCAAGATCATGGCTGATATTTCGGATGCCACGCGTGAGCAGACGGCCGGTATAGAGCAGGTAGGTCTGGCTGTGACCCAGATGGACGAGATGACGCAGCAAAATGCGGCGCTTGTCGAGCAGGCTGCAGCTGCCGCCGAAAGCCTGGAAGAGCAGGCGCGCAATCTGGCGCAGTCAGTTGCCGTTTTCCGCCTTTCGGGTGGCCTGGTGGTGCACGGGCAGTCACAACTGGCCGGTCTCGATTTTGATGGCGCGATAGCGGCGCACGGCAAATGGAAACAGCGCTTGCTTGATTTCGTCGCTGGCGGTGGTGAACAGCTTGACCCTGCCGTTGTTGGCCGTGATGACCAGTGTGCCTTGGGTTGCTGGATTCATGGCGATGGCAGGGCGTTACGCGGTAATGCCCAATATACGGACCTCAAGGCAGAACATGCCGGCTTCCATCGTTGTGCGGCAGATGTCATCCGTACGCAGCTTGCAGGTAATGCCGTTGGGGCACGTGAGCAGATTGCCGGTGAATTCAGTAATCGTTCCAGGCGCGTCATCGGCTTGCTGGAAATTATGCGCTCCGGTGGGAAAAATATGCCGCCCAGGCAGTTGACCGCAGCAGCTCCGAAAAAAATCTCATCCGGCCAATTGCCGGCGCTTAGCGCGCCGGACGAGGACGAATGGGAAGAGTTCTAATAACGATCACACACTGACGGATTGACCCCATGCGAAATAACCTGCCTGTGACCAATGTCGAAGTCCAATTGGATGAGAACACCCTGATCGTTTCAAAAACCGATCTAAAGGGACAAATTTCCTATATCAACAAGGATTTCCTCGACATCAGCGGCTTTACCGAAGTTGAGTTGATTGGTCAGCCACACAATATAGTGCGTCATCCTGATATGCCGGTCGAAGCCTTTGCCGACCTCTGGCAGGATCTGAAGGATGGTCGCCCATGGACCGGCATGGTCAAGAACCGCTGCAAGAATGGCGATTATTACTGGGTGCTGGCTACAGCGACGCCGATACGGGAAAACGGACAGGTTGTTGGTTATATGTCTGTTCGGCGCAAGCCAACCCGGCAGCAGGTTGACGCGGCTGATAGTGCTTATCGCCTTTTTC
>CAXYZX010000038.1:0-18370 GCA_964293845.1 uncultured Dechloromonas sp. | reverse complement strand
ATTTCCCTGAACTCAGACAACTGACGCAGAGCGATGAGCGCTTCCATGCGCTGGCTAACGAGATAGTCGAGTTAAGCAATAACGGCATGGGTGGCACGGCTGACCTGTTGCTGCCGCAATTGACTGAAGAAAGCCATCAGCTCGTCTCCATGCTCGACAAACTCCGCGATTTTTTGCGTCACCCGAGAACTCAATAGCCTTGCTGGCACTCAATACAAGTATCTTTCAGAGAGTTTCAATAACTCACGTTTATTACTTTGGTAATAATCTGAAATAAAGGCTAGTATTTCCGAAAATAACTGACCGCCGCGGGTGGGGGGATTTTTGGGAGGCAAATGCGGGACAACGGCGCAACAAGCAATCGGCTAGTCGAACTGGGCGATGATCAAATCATCATCTCGCGCGCCGATCTTGCGGGGCGCATCGTCTACGTCAATGCCGATTTCGTCGAGATCAGTGGCTACTGTGAGGCCGAACTCATTGGCCAGCCACACAATATCATTCGTCACCCCGAGATGCCTGGCGTCGCCTTTGCCGACCTTTGGGCAGATATCAGCAGTGGTCGACCATGGGTCGGCATCATTAAAAACCGCTGCAAAAATGGTGATGCCTACTGGGTAGAGGCCCATGTCTCACCTATCCGGGAAAAAGGTGCAATTACCGGCTACCTCTCCATTCGCCGCAAGCCAGGCAAGGAGCAAATTGCCCAGGCGGAGGCAACCTATGCCGCAATTCGTGAGCGTCAGGTAAAGCAGTTTGTCTTTCAACATGGCGCGTCGGTTTCGCTTGGGTTAACCGCTCGTCTCCGTACTTCATTTACCAACGCTCCTATTTCCCTCAAGCTGACACTGTCGTCCCTGCTTGTCGCACTGCTTGTCCTCAGCGCCCTCGCCTTCTTTCTAGCCAGAAATGTGTCTCAGGTACTTGACCAGGATGCCCGAGAGCGGCTCAAGCATGATGTCGGTCTGGTACACACTGCATTTTCGGCGCGCATCGAAAGTTCACGAACTGAAGCCACTGATCATGGGCGTACATTTTTTGAGCGTCTGCACTGGGCACTTGGCGAAAAAAATCTGGTTAATCGGAGCGCATTAGAAAACCTGGCACGGCAAATCCACAGTGGTTCGCCTAACCCGATCGAGCGCTTCCTGCCTGACTTACGGACGGTGGCCACAGTCTTTGTACGTACGCCGCAGGGTTTTCAGCGGATCATGTCCAGCCTCAAGGACGAATCCGGTAGCTCCGTTCTCGGCACCTTGCTTAACCCCGGGCATCCCGCACTGCCCTCATTGCTCGCTGGTGAAACATCCACTGGCTCAGTTCGCCTGTTCGGGCGCGACTACATGACGAACTATCGGCCTATCATCGATAGGCGCGGCGAAGTGATCGGCGCCACTTTTGTCGGCATCGACCTGGCCGAAAGCCTGGCCGACCTCAAGACTAGGATACGCGGGCTGAAAGTTGGCAAGACCGGCTATTACTACATCATCGATGTGACTCCCGGCCCCGGTTTCGGCAATGTGATTCTTCACCCTTACCGCGAAGGCCAGCAACTTCCGGCGATCATCACCAGCAACGGGAAGAACATACTTGAAGAAATGATCATCCGTGAACAGGGCGAACTGGTTTATTCTTGGCTCAATGTCGAGGCCGGCGAAAGCACGGCGCGCGATAAGCTGGTGCGCTTTGAAACCTTGGATGACCCGAAATGGGTTGTAGCTGGTGGTTCATCGCTGGATGAATTTACTGCGCTGTCCTCCCATCTTGTCTGGTTTTTGGTGGGTGGCGGGCTGGCGATGGCTGCGACGATTTTTTTCATTATTCTGTGGCTACTGCGCCAGCTGATTCTCCAACCACTCAATATGCAGGTATTGCCGGCATTCCAGGCGTTATCGGCAGGCAATTTCACTACCCGATTGAGGATAGGCGGCAACGACGAGATTGCGCAAGTGATGCAGGGCCTCGAGTCGCTGCAGAATCGCCTCGCCTACGATAGCGCGCAGAGCCAGGCTCTGGCTAGCGCTCGGGAAGTGGCGCTACGCGAGGCCGAGACCTTGTCGCAGACCCGGGCGCAATTTCTGGCCAACATGAGCCATGAGATTCGCACGCCAATGAATGCGGTCATTGGACTCGCCTACCTCCTCCAGCAAGGTGAACTCGGCAAACGCGAGCGTGATTATGTAAGCCGCATCGAAGGCGCCGGCAAGTTACTGCTTGCCATCGTCAATGACATCCTCGATTTTTCGAAAATTGATGCCGGCGAAATGCAACTTGAGGAAACCGGATTTAACCTTGACGACATTCTTGAAAACCTCTCGATGATCGTGCATGACCGGATACACGAGAAGAAACTACTACTGGAATACGTTGTTGCACCCAATGTTCCTCAGGCGCTACGCGGAGATCCGCTGCGCCTTTCACAGATATTGATCAATCTGGTCGGCAACGCCGTCAAATTCACGGCGCAAGGCTCGGTCACCGTCTTCATCAATGCGCCAGCCCAAGACGAAGAAAACATTCAACTTGAATTCAGCATTCAGGATACGGGGATCGGTATGTCGCCCGAGCAATCAGCAAAACTCTTCCAGGCATTTTCACAAGCCGACCACTCTGTGACCCGGAAATTCGGTGGCACCGGGCTCGGACTGGTGATCTGCAAACGGCTGGTGGAGTTGATGGGCGGCCAGATACGGGTTGATAGCGAGCCCGACGCCGGCTCGCTGTTCAGCTTCAGCGTTCCGCTGAAAAAAGATCGTACGGAGCAGAACCCGACACCACCGCTACTACATCACATCCTGGTGGTGGACGATAACGACCTGGCACGAACTGTATTGGTCCGCATCCTGCAAAAAAGCGGCTGCCTGGTCGAGTCAAGGAACTCGGGCGACGCAGCGCTCCTCGCGATGCAAAACGCCTCCCAGCCATTTGATTTTGTCTTGCTCGATCTGAACATGCCCGGCATGAATGGTTTGGAACTTGCCCAACAAATTCGTGAAACGTATGGCCAAACACCAAAACTCGTTCTGGTCACTGCTTCAGATGTAAACGACAAGCTCTATCGCGATGCCTTTGGCAATTTTGACGCGACCCTTGAGAAGCCTGTCACAGCAGCAAAAATCGCCGACACCCTGGCTCAACTGGTGACTCAGGAAAGCTCTGGCAAGACGATCAGAAACACGCCTGTACGGGTGACCCAATCCCTTGCCGGCATGCGCATCATGGTCGCCGAAGATGTGCCGACCAATCAGTTGATCATGCGCGACCTCCTGGAATCGCTCGGTGCCCGCGTGCACATTGCCGAAAACGGCCGGCTGGCCCTGGAGCACCTGGCCAGCCAAGGCGATAGCATTGACCTGATACTGATGGACATCCAGATGCCGGAGATGGGTGGCATCGAAGCCAGCCAGCGTATACGTGCCGGGCAGATACGGGCTGACATTCCGATCATTGCCCTGACTGCCCACGCCATGGATGAAGAGCGCCAGCGCTGCAAGGATGCCGGGATGAACGATTTCCTGACCAAACCGATTGAACCGCTGGCGCTGATTGCACTGGTCGCGCACTGGCGTCCCAAACACCTGGAGAAGATCAACGAGGCGGCTCCGGATACTCTGATTTCAACAGCAGCGAGCTTTCCCGAGCTGCCCGGCATTAATGTGACAGACGGCTTGCGACGCATGCTCAATCGCGCCGCTCTCTATGAAAAGGTGCTGCGCGACTTTCATAGCCGACTCATCGGCGAAACTGAACGCATAATCGCCGCGCTCGCCGCCAACGATAGCGAGGAAGCCACGCGTCGTGCGCACAGCCTGAAAGGTATCAGCGGCACCATAGGTGCGACCAGGCTAGCCGATCTGGCCTACGAACTTGAGCTGGCAATCCGGGACCGCAAACCTGAACTCGATAGCGCGCTAGCGCACGTGGATACAGAACTTGCCTTGGTGCTTGACGGCATCAAACAGAGTTTTGCCATTCACTAGCGCCGTAGCGCTCAATCGTTCTTCGGCTTCAAGGATTTCTTCGGATAGATATCGAAGCGACTGGATTTTCCTTCCAGCACGTAGCCCGGCTTTTCGCCGGCCACCGCCGGTGCCTTGCGCGGACGCTTGACGACCACCCGGTGCGTCGCCAGCACCAGCGCGGCAGCGAGTAAATCCGGCGCATCGTCATCGGCGCCGACCAGCGGCCGGAAGAGGCGCATTTCCTTTTTGACCAGCGCGGTTTTGTCGCGATGCGGGAACATCGGATCCAGGTAAATGACCTGTGGCGCCTCGTCGTGCCAGGCTTTCATCAGATCAATCGCATTGCCGCCGAGCAGATTCATCCGGGCCACAATGGCGGCCACCTCGGCATCAGCCTGCGCCCGCTGCAGGCCATCTGCGAGCAGGGCAGCAATCAGCGGCTGGCGCTCGATCAGCGTCACCACGCAACCCAGTTCGGCCAGCACGAAGGCATCGCGACCAAGCCCGGCGGTAGCATCGAGGACGTTTGGGCGCACGCCGGCTTGAATGCCCACCGCCTTGGCGATCATTTGCCCGCTGCCACCGCCAAAAAGTCGACGATGGGCGACTGCCCCTTCGACAAAGTCGACGCGCACCGGGCCGGGCGCGTTGTCACCCAGCTCGACAAACTGCAGGCCATTGCTGCACAGTTGCAGGGCGAACTCTGTATTACCTGCCAGCGGCAAGCCGAGCTGCTGGGCAAGAACGCTGGCCGCCTCGGCATACAGCGGATCAAGGGCTTCAACGCGGATGCTGGCCAGCGGACTATCTTGAGACATAAAAAATCAGGCCCAAAAGGCGGTTGACCGCAACTTATAGCGCCATGCTGGCCAACGGGTCATCGGTCGGGAATCGTTCGACCAGCATAGGATCTGCCTCGGGCACGGCGCCATCGGCAAGCTGCAGCAATTGATCGAGATGATGTTCAGAGGGCACGATCAGCCGGCGATAGAGTTCTTTGCACAGCAGACGCGCCTTTTGACCAGGCCAGTCGGCCGGTAGCAGGACTTCAGGCAGTTCCGGGTCGCGCAGCAGCAGACGGCGATAGTCATGGATGAGCAGGGTACGCAGCAGGAAGGCGCTTTCGGCATCGACTTCCGCCTGACGATCACGGCGCAGTTCGGCAAGTATCGGCAGGTAGGCGGCGACAAAACCGGAGTAGGCTTCGGCCAGCGCTTCCAGATTCCAGGCGCGACGCACCAGATCGGCATCATTGGCTGAGAGACCGGAGCGTGAATCAGCGGCGAGCAGCGGCATCAGCCTATCCAGCTGATCACCCAGGCCTTCGGCAACCAGCGCGTCGAAGGCAGCAGTCAAATCGGCGCTGGGGTGCACGAAGCAATCGCTGCCCAGCACGCCAAAACCCTGCCAGAACAAGGCCTGGCGAACCCGCTCACGCTCCTTGGGTTCCAGTTCGCCAACCGCCAGTATCAAGCGCCAGCGTCTATCCCAGAGCGGCGCATGGGAAGCATAAATGTGGCGCGAGGCTTCTTCAAAACGTCGGCGCCCGGAGTTGGTCAACACGTAATCGGCGCGCCTGCCAACGGTTTCGGTGCGCAGCCACTCTTCCTTGGCCAGCCGGAAAACGGAGGTCCGTACCAGACGCTCGTTAAGCTCCAGCGGCTCAAGCAGGCGGATCAGGCTACCGAGCCAGATGCGGCCGCCACGCGGCAGAATGGCGTCGCCGAATACGGAAATAATAAGCGAGCCGGCTTGCACACGGCGTTGCTGCCGAAAATCGTCAAGGCGGGTTTTTATGGGTTGGATCACGGCATCAGGCGGGGCGGAAAGTCTGCGCATGTTAACGATTCCGCCCCCCACTGAACAGGGCTGACCGTTAATCAGCCGGGAAGCAGGTGGTCAGCATCGGCCACTACCGGTGTTTGCTGGGCGAAGAAGCCTTCGGTGTGAATCAACTCGTCCTGCGCCCCCTGTGCCTTGGCGGCAGCGACACAGGTTTCAACGAACTCCGGGCTACCGGCAACGAAAATCGTGTGTTTGGAAAGATCCTTGAACAACTGTGGCAGCACGACATCGATGCGCCCAGCCAGATAGCCTTCCGCCTGTTCGCGCGTCAGCGTGACCTTGTAATCAAAATTGCGGTGCTTGGTACGCCACCAGGCCATCATGCCCTGACTGTAAATATCTTCCCTGGTGCGTGCCGAGAAGAGCATGGTGACCGGCTTTTTGAAACCGCGACGCAGGGCAGCTTCGGCCAGCGCCAGCACCGGCGCGAGGCCGGTACCGGCAGCGAGACAGAGGACCGGCGTATCGACCGAGGGATCGCCGATAAAAGTACCGTAGGCCCCCGAGACCTTGACGTTTTCACCAATATTAAGCGCGTCGTGTATCCAGTTGCTGGTGACGCCGCCTTCGGCACGGGCCACTTGCAGCACCAGTTCGCCATCCGGACGCGGTGCATTGGAGATCGAGTAAGCACGAGCCGGCACCTCGGCGCGCGGATTGCCTATGGTGACGTACTGACCGGGCCAGTAGCGAACCGGCTGGCCAACCGGGCGCATGCGCAATTCGACAACACGGGCGGCGATCTGGCGCTTGTCGGTAACAACGAACAAGGCATCTTCGCGCGGCGGGAATAGTTTGGGCTTGGCATCCAGCGTGCCCCACTCGATCACCAGCTCTTCCGAAATCGGCTTGGCCATGCACATCAGGCCGTAGCCCTGCTTGCGCTCATCCTGCGACAGCGCCATGTCGAGCACCATGCCCTGATCGAACTGACCGGTGGTGACCTTGACCTTGCATTCACCGCAGGCACCCGCCCGACAGTTGTTGGGCAGCGCGTAGCCAGCCTTCTCGAGCGCCATCAGAACGGTATCGCCGTAAGCGCAGTCAACGGACTTGCCAGACGGTTGCATGATGATACGAGCCATTTTTTCCCCTTTGTTATAACTTCAACCCCCCCAGCCCCCCTTGTCAGGGGGGAGCTTCTATCACCCTCCCCTGACAAGGGGAGGGCCGGGGAGGGGTTTGGATTCAATACCGCATTAAAAAACCGGAATAATATCGTCCAGATCAACGTCGCTGACTTCCTGTCCGGAGATACCGACTTCCGGAATCGCCGGGAACGGAATGTTGTAACGGTCGAGCACGCCCTTCAGGTTGAGCATCGCGCTCTTCCAGTTTTCCAGCTTGGCTTCGTAACTCGGAATACCGAAACCGGCACCACGCGCCACTTCTTCGCCTTCACGCTGGTTAGCGATGAAGTCGGCCGGCAGATCCCAAAATTCCATCGGCGGCTCGAACAGCACGGCTGACAGAAAGAGGTAGCCAGCACGGATCTGTTTGGTGACGATGGCCTTGGTTTCGTCCTTGAGGCCCGGATAGTCACGCTCCATGACGGCCATGCAGATCGCCATGTGACGGCCTTCGTCGCGACCGATGTTCTTGAAACCTTCCTTGAAGACAGCTTCACGGGAGTTCTCGAACATCTGCTTGAAGATGGTGGCCGCAGCGATTTCGCCCATCAGGAAGGAGCTGAACAGCACGGCGAGGTCGTACTTGGGCACTGCCTGTTTGTAACCGGTCCAGTAACGTGAGCCGTTGAAGTACAGCCACTTGACGTTCTTTTGCAGGCGGCGACCGAGATCGGTCTTCGGTTCGTAGGTGATCGGGTCAGGATGGCCGAGCATCTTGGTAATGGCCAGGCCGCACATGATTTCGTGGTTCTGCTCGTCACGGGTGACCGAGAAGAAGCATTTGCGCACCGGGTCTTCCTCATGCACTTCATAGGTCTTGATCAGGGCTTCAGCAAAAACCGGCGGCGCGGAGGCGTCGAACACCGAGAGCAGGCTCCACCAGTAGGCGATGGATTCGCGCTCTTCCCACGTGTAGCTGTCTACATCCAGCGTATCCCAGGGCAGCTTTTCCGGATCCCAGTTCTCGCGCAGCGAGGCTTCCCAGACTTCCTGCAGCTTCTTGGTCTTCACATTCCAGGACAGCGGGTAGATGTTGGGCTGCTGGATTTCCGGCGGAAATTCCATCTTGTCTGCAAATTTTTCCTTACTTGCCATGTCTCTCTCCTAATTCATATCGTCAGGTTAAGGGCTAACCCGCATCGGGTTGCCGTGGATGAATCATGTTACACAATAACAAGTTGTGTCAACGTTTTTTGTATCGCTTTGTTAGAACAATTTTCTGGATCAAGGCATAAGTGCGATCACAACGCCTCATTTTCCTCTTTAAAATCAGTATTCTTTTGTTGTTTTAATTTAATTATTTTTGTTACTACGGAATCGATTCCTTCATTTATAATTTGCACAGGCACCCAAATAACGTGATACATTGCATTGACACAACTGCATTAACTTCGTAACGTATCACCCAGAGCGCGGCATTTCATAGCCGGCATTCGACAAAAAGCAGCGTCCCATCTGGAGAAACCCATGTCTCATCCCCTACTCGAAAAGCACCGCGCCACCCTTGAAGGTGCGCTCAATGCCATCCATACCCGCGGCTACTGGGCTGCCTACAATGAGATGCCCAGCCCGCGGGCCTACGGCGAAACAGCGCCGGATGACGGCAAAAAGGCTTTCGAGAGCCACCTCGGCAAGCAATTTGCACTTGGCCAACCGGGCGAGAGCGGCTGGACCGGCAGCGAGCAATCCCCTTATGGCGTTGCCCTTGATGTGCAGTATCCGGTTTGCGACATTGAAGCCCTGATCAGGGCCGGCCAACAGGCCATGACCGCCTGGCAGGCCGCCGGCAGCGATGGCCGTGCCGGCATCTGCCTGGAAATGCTAGCCCGCCTTAACAAGCAGAGTTTTGAACTGGCGCACGCCGTCATGCTGACCACCGGCCAGGGCTGGATGATGGCCTTTCAGGCCGGCGCACCGCACGCCCAGGACCGCGGCCTCGAAACCGTCGCTTACGCCTACCGTGAAATGAAGTTCGTACCGGGCGAAGCGATCTGGGAAAAGCCGCAGGGTAAGAACCCGCCACTAGTGCTCAAGAAGCATTTTGAAGTGGTCGGGCGCGGCGTCGCCGTCGTCGTCGGCTGTGGCACCTTCCCGACCTGGAACACCTACCCCGGCCTCTTCGCGGCGCTGGCGACCGGCAACGCCGTTATCGTCAAGCCGCACAGCAATGCCATCCTGCCCGCCGCCATCACCGTGCGCACCCTGCGTGCCGTGCTCGCCGAAAACGGCATTGACCCCAACCTGGTCACCCTGTGCGTTACTGACCAGCGTGAGACCACGCAGGCTCTGGTCACCCACCCGGCGATCAAGTCAGTCGACTTCACTGGTGGTAATGTCTTCGGCCAGTGGCTGATCGACAACTGCCGTCAGGCCCAGGTCTATGCCGAACTGGCTGGCGTGAACAACATCGTCATCGACTCGACCGACGCCTACAAGCCGATGCTGCGCAATCTGGCGTTCACCTTGTCGCTCTACTCCGGCCAGATGTGCACCACCTCGCAGGCCATTCTCGTTCCGGCTGGCGGGATCGAAACTGAAGACGGCCACAAGTCCTACGACGAAGTCTGTGCCGATCTGGCGCGCGCCATCACCAGCTTCCTGTCCAAGCCGGAAGTTGCCCACGCTGTACTGGGTGCCATCCAGTCTGCCGATACCCTGAAGCGCATTGAAGAAGCCGGTTCCGGCAAGCTTGGCACGGTCATCCTCGCCCCAAGCAAGCTGGAAAACCCGGAATTTCCCAAGGCCGAAGTCCGCACCCCGGTGCTGCTCGCCTGCGATGCCGGCCAGGAAGCGGCCTACATGGAAGAGCGTTTCGGGCCGATCAGCTTCATCGTCAAGGTCGCCGACACGGCGTCTGCCATCGCCCTTTCGGAACGAATTATCAGCACCCACGGCGCGTTGACCGCAGGCGTTTACTCGACCAGGCCGGAAGTGATCGAAGCGATGACCGCCGCCACCTGGCGCTCCAAGGTGGCCTTGTCGATCAACCTGACCGGTGGCGTTTTCGTCAATCAGTCAGCGGCTTTCTCCGACTACCACGGCACCGGCGGCAACCCGTCGGCCAATGCCTCGTATTCCGATTCCGCCTTTGTCGCCAACCGTTTCCGCGTCGTTCAGCGCCGTTACCACGCCTGAGAGCCGATCATGAATTTTGAAAACATCAAGTTTGAAGTCGCCGACGGCATCGCCCGCCTGACCCTCAACCGCCCGGACAAGCTGAACAGCTTTACCGACGACATGCACGCCGAACTGCGCGTGGCCCTCGATCAGGTTCAAACCGACACCTCCATCCGCGTGCTGGTACTGACCGGCGCCGGGCGTGGCTTCTCGGCCGGGCAGGATCTTGGCGACCGCGCCATGCAGATTCAGGCCGGCAAGATGCCGGATATCGGCAACACCGTCGAACGCAACTACAAGCCCCTCGTGCTGCGCCTGCAGAATCTGCGCGTGCCGACCATTGCTGCGGTAAATGGCATCGCTGCCGGTGCCGGCGCCTCGGTGGCGCTGGCCTGCGATCTGGTCATTGCCAGTAAATCCGCCTACTTCCTGCAGGCTTTCAGCAAGATCGGCCTGATTCCGGATACCGGTGGCACCTGGTTTTTGCCGCAGCGCGTCGGCATGGCCCGCGCCATGGGCCTCGCCCTGCTCGCCGAGAAAATGCCAGCGGAGAAAGCGGCCGAATGGGGCCTGATCTGGGAATGTGTCGAGGATGCGGAGTTCGCGGCACGCATCGACACGCTGGCCCAACAGCTGTCCACCGCACCAACCAAGGCCTTGGTCCGTACCCGTCAGGCCATGCACGCCGCCCCCGGCCATACGCTGGAGCAGCAGTTGTCCTTCGAAGGCGGCATGATGCGCGAACTGGGCTGGAGCCCGGACTACGCCGAGGGCGTCAAAGCCTTCAGCGAAAAACGTGCGCCCAAGTTCACCGGTGAATAAACCGTGAGCGCTCTTTCCACACAAACCGTTATCGCCGTCGTCGGCACCGGCGCCATGGGTGCCGGTATCGCGCAGGTTGCGGCAGCAGCCGGCCACACCGTCAAATTGCTCGACAACCGCCCCGGTGCCGCCGAAAAAGCAGTCGCCGGCATCCGTGCGCAATTCGAAAAAATGGCGGCCAAAGGCAAGTTGACCGCAACAGACGCCAAAGCCGCTGGCGAACGCCTGATTCCGGTCGAGCAACTGGCCGATCTGGCCGACGCTGGCCTGATCACCGAAGCCATTGTCGAAAACTTGGACGCCAAGCAGGCGCTCTACCGCGATCTCGAAGCCATCGTCGGCCCTGACTGCATTTTCGGCACCAACACTTCGTCGATTTCCGTCACCGCGATTGGCGCTGCGCTCAAGCATCCCGAGCGCCTTGCCGGCCTGCATTTTTTCAACCCGGCACCCTTGATGGCGCTGGTTGAAATCGTTTCCGGTCTGGTCACCGACAAGGCGATTGCCGAAACCCTGTTCGCCACGGCTGCCGCCTGGGGCAAAACCCCGGTGCATGCCAAATCCACCCCCGGCTTCATCGTCAATCGTGTCGCCCGCCCCTACTACGCCGAGGCGCTGCGTCTGGCGCACGAAGGCGCCGCCGATTACGCAACCATCGACGCCTGCTGCCGCGAGGCCGGCGGATTCCGCATGGGGCCGTTCGAGCTGATGGACATGATCGGCCACGACGTCAATTTCGCCGTCACCAATTCGGTGTGGCGCGCCTTCTACAACGACCAGCGCTTTCTGCCCTCGTTGCTGCAGCAGGAACTGGTTGATGCCGGATTCTTCGGCAAGAAAACCCGGCGCGGTTTTTACGATTACCGTGAAGGCGCCGTAAAACCCGAGGCGCAAACTGAAGCAGCACAAACGCCGGTCGGAAAAATCGTGCTGATTGGCGAGTCGACCGCAACAGAAGCCCTCGCCGACCGCCTGCAGCATTGCGGCCTGTCGTTCAGCCGCGCCGCGGACAGTGATGGCCGGATTGCCGAAATCGGCCGTGCCACGATCTACGTCACCGATGGGCGCAGCGCAACGCAGCGCGCTTGCGAATCCGGCGTCGCCAATACGGTACTGATCGATCTCGCCCTCGATTACGACAAAGCCACCCGCCTGGCCCTGAGCACGGCGCAGCAATGCGAGGATCTCGCCGCCAGTGCGGCCATCGGTCTGTTGCAAGCCGCCGGTTTTGCCGTTTCCCGCTTTGCCGACGTCCCCGGTCTGGCCGTCATGCGCACCGTTGCCATGCTCGCCAACGAAGCCGCCGATGCAGTCAATCAGGGCGTGTGCGACGCAAAAGCCGCCGATGCGGCGATGCGCCTCGGCGTCAATTACCCCTGCGGCCCGCTGGCCTGGGCCGATGCCGTCGGCCTGCCGGTCATCCGCGACGTACTGGCCAATCTCAGCCGGACCTATGGCGAAGATAGATACCGCATCTCGCCGCTGATCCAGCAATGCGTTTTCGCCGGAAAGAGAATCCATGACTGAGCACCACCCCAAACCGACCCCGGAAGAAGCGCAGGCTCTCGCCGAAGCCACCGCCAAAGCCATGTGGTCACGCGACCAGGCGGCGCAGGCACTGGGCATGAGCATTCTCAGCGTCAAGCCGGGTTACGCCAAGTTGACCATGGCGGTGCGCGCCGACATGGTCAATGGCCACCACATTTGTCACGGCGGCATGATCTTCAGCCTGGCCGACACCGCTTTCGCCTATTCCTGCAACAGCTATAACAAGAACACCGTCGCCTCGGCCTGCAACATCGACTTTCTCGCCCCCGGCAAGGAAGGCGAAATGCTCGAAGCGGAAGCCATCGAGCAGTCGCAATCGGGGCGCACCGGTGTTTATGACGTAACCGTGCGCAGCTCCAGCGGCAAGACCATCGCCCTGTTTCGCGGCAAAAGTTATCGCATCAACGGCGAAGTCATCGCCGGCTTGCAGCAGGCCGACCAAGCCAAATAAACAAGACCCACAGAGGAGACAACCATGACTTCAAAGAAACCCCTGCCCGGTGATCTCGAGGCAATTGAAACCGCCAGCCGCGACGAAATTTCGGCGCTGCAGTTGGAGCGCCTGAAATGGTCGCTGCGCCACACCTACGACAACGTCGAGCCTTACCGTAAAAAATGCCTGGAAAAAGGCGTGCACCCTGACGATCTGAAGAACCTGTCCGATCTCGGCAAGTTCCCCTTCATGACCAAGCTGGATCTGCGCGACAACTATCCGTTCGGCCTCTTCGCCGTGCCACGCAACAAAGTTGCTCGCCTGCATGCCTCCAGTGGTACGACCGGCAAATCGGTGGTCGTCGGCTACACAAAAAAGGACATCGACAACTGGGCCAGTGTCGTTGCCCGCTCACTGCGCGCCGCCGGTGTGCGCGCCGGTGACATGGTGCACAACGCTTACGGCTACGGCATGTTCACCGGCGGCCTCGGCGCCCATTTCGGCATCGAAGCGGCTGGCTGTTGCGCCGTCCCGATGTCCGGCGGACAGACCGAAAAGCAGGTCCAGCAGATCATGGACTTCAAGCCGGAAGCGATCATGGTGACGCCATCCTATTCGCTGGTGATCGCCGAGGAATTCGAACGTCTGGGCATCAAGCCGGATGAAATTTCCCTGAAAATCGGCATCTTCGGCGCCGAGCCGTGGGGCGAAGGCATGCGCCATGAGATCGAACGCAAGCTCGGTATCGACGCCATCGATATCTACGGCCTGACTGAAGTCATGGGCCCCGGCGTCGCCTGCGAATGCATAGAAACCAAGGACGGCCCGGTGATCTGGGAAGACCATTTCTACCCCGAGATCATCGACCCGGAAACCGGCGAAGTGCTACCTGACGGCGAAGAAGGCGAACTGGTGTTCACCTCGCTGACCAAGGAAGCCTTCCCGGTTATCCGTTATCGCACCCGCGACCTGACCCGCCTGCTGCCGCCGACTGCGCGCTCCTTCCGACGCATTGGCAAGATTACCGGGCGCTCCGACGACATGCTGATCGTTCGTGGCGTCAATGTCTTCCCGACCCAGATCGAGGAACAGATCATGCGCGACCCGCGCCTGTCGGGCAATTACCAGATCATGCTGAGCCGCGATGGACACATGGACAACGTCGAAATCCGCTGCGAAGTGCAGCGCGAATTGTCCGGCAAGTTGTCGACCAGCGACATCCAGGCGATCAGCAAGGAACTGCAGCAGCACATCAAGACCATTATCGGCATCTCGACCCGCGTCACCGTCATGGAGCACGACTCAATCCCGCGCACCCTGACCGGCAAGGCCAAGCGTGTGCTGGATGAACGTCCGAAGCAGAACTAACGCCTAGCCCAACACCTCCCTGGCCCTCCCCTTGTCAGGGGAGGGAGATAGTGCTCCCCCCTGACAAGGGGGGCTGGGGGGGTTTAGGAACGCTAGCCAACTGAAAGAATGAATATGACCCAAGCCTTTATCTGTGACGCCATCCGCACCCCCATCGGCCGCTACGGCGGCGCCCTGAGCAGCGTGCGTGCCGACGACCTTGGTGCCGTGCCGCTCAAGGCGCTGATGGAACGCAACCCGCAAGTCGACTGGGCTGCCGTCGAAGACATCATCTACGGCTGCGCCAATCAGGCCGGCGAAGACAACCGCAACGTCGCCCGCATGTCCGGCCTGCTCGCCGGCCTGCCGGTGGAAGTGCCGGGCACCACGGTCAACCGCCTGTGCGGTTCGGGCATGGATGCCGTCGGTTTGGCGGCGCGCTCGATCAAGTCCGGCGAAACCGAGTTGATGATCGCCGGCGGCGTCGAAAGCATGTCGCGCGCCCCGTTTGTGATGGGCAAGGCGGAATCCGCTTTCTCGCGCAATGCAGCGATTTTCGACACGACCATCGGCTGGCGCTTCGCCAACCCGCTGATGAAGAAACTCTACGAGACCCACTCGATGCCGCAGACGGCGGACAACGTCGCCGCCGATTTTGCGATTGGCCGTGCCGATCAGGATGCCTTCGCCGTGCGTTCGCAACAGCGCTGGTTGGCCGCTCATGAAGCCGGCCGCTTCGCCGATGAACTGGTGCCGGTCGTCATCCCGAAAAAGAAGGGTGATCCGGTGATTGTTGCGGTCGACGAGCATCCACGCCCGGAAACTACGCTGGAGATGTTGGCCAAACTGAAGGGCGTCAATGGCCCAGAACTCAGCGTCACCGCCGGCAATGCCTCCGGCGTCAATGACGGTGCCTGTGCTTTGCTGCTGGCTTCCGAAGCGGCTGCCGGCAAATACGGACTCAAGCCGCTGGCCCGTGTCGTCGGCATGGCGACTGCCGGCCTGCTGCCACGCATCATGGGTTTCGGCCCGGCGCCGGCAGTGCGCAAGGTACTGGCCAAGACCGGCCTGCGCCTTGAGCAGATGGACGTCATCGAATTGAACGAAGCCTTTGCGGCACAAGGCCTGGCCGTGCTGCGTGACCTCGGCCTGGCCGACGATGCGGCGCATGTGAATCCCAACGGCGGGGCGATTGCCCTCGGCCACCCGCTCGGCATGAGCGGTGCCCGGCTGGTGACCACCGCTGCTTATGAACTCAAACGCCGTGGCGGCCGTTACGCCCTGTGCACCATGTGTATTGGTGTCGGGCAAGGCATTGCCATGGTGATCGAGCGTGTTTGACCACAACCCCTGGAGGAGACAATCCATGAAACTAACGATGAAAAAACTGTTTGCCGGCGCCGCTCTGGCGCTTGGTGCCTGCGGCGCCTTTGCCGCCGACCCGATCAAGATCGGTTCAGTCCTGTCCGTCACCGGCCCTGCCGCCTTCCTCGGCGACCCGGAATTGAAAACGATGCAGATGTACGTTGAAGACATCAACAAAAAGGGTGGCGTTCTCGGTCGTCAGCTCCAGCTCGTGCATTACGACGATGGTAGCGATGCCAACAAGGCCAACGGTTTTGCCAAGCGCCTGATCGATGACGACAAGGTAGACATCCTGGTTGGCGGCACGACCACCGGCGCCACCATGTCGATGGCCCCGCTGGTTGAGAAGGCGGGTATTCCCTTCATCTCCCTGGCTGGTGCCGTGGTCATTATCGAACCGGTCAAGAAGTTCATCTTCAAGACACCGCACACTGACCGCATGGCCGCCGAGAAGGTTTTTGAGGACATGAAGAAACGTGGCCTGACCAAGGTGGCGCTGTTCGCTGAAACCAGCGGCTTCGGTCAATCCGGCAAGAAGGAAACCGAAGGCGTTGCCGCCAAGTACGGCATCACCCTGGTCGCCAACGAAACCTACGGTCCGAAAGATACCGACATGAGCCCGCAGCTGACCAAGATCAAGAACACCGCCGGCGTTCAGGCTGTGTTCATCTTCGGTCTTGGCCAGGGCCCGGCGATTGCGACCAAGAACTACAAGCAACTGGGCATCACCCTGCCGCTTTACCACGCGCACGGCGTTGGTTCGGAAGAGTTCATCAAGCTGGCCGGCCCGGCAGCTGAAGGCGTTCGTCTGCCGGCTGCCGCTCTGCTGGTCGCTGACAAACTCGCCGCCAATGATCCGCAAAAGCCGGTCGTTACCGCTTACAGCAAGGCTTACAACGAGAAGTGGAAGAGCGATGTTTCCAGCTTCGGCGGTCATGCCTATGACGGTCTGATGATTGCGGTCGACGCCATCAAACGCGCCAAAACTACCGACAAGGCAGCAGTGCGTGATGCCATCGAAGCGACCAAGGGTTACGTTGGCACCGGCGGCATCGTCAATATGTCGGCGACCGACCACATGGGCCTCGATCTCTCCGCTTTCCGCATGCTGGAAATCAAGAACGGTGACTGGACTCTGGCCCAGTAATCCGTCAGTGCAGCATACGCTTTAGCAAAAATGATGAACCGGGTCAGCCAGCTGCAAACCGCTGACTGACCCGGCAAACCCCAAGGAGAATTTCATGTACACACAGTCTTTCAATGTACCGGACAGCCCCGGCGCCAAGACCGTCGCACTGGCTCCATCCAAAGAGGATGCAGCCCTGCAGGCTGCCTTCGACACCCGTATCGATGCCGATGGCCGCATCGAGCCGCAGGACTGGATGCCGGAAGCCTATCGCAAGACCCTGGTGCGCCAGATCAGCCAGCATGCGCACAGCGAAATCGTCGGCATGCTGCCTGAAGGCAACTGGATTTCGCGCGCCCCCAGCCTCAAGCGCAAGGCGATCCTGATCGCCAAGGTGCAGGACGAAGGCGGCCACGGCCTCTACCTTTATTCCGCCGCCGAAACTCTGGGCACTAGCCGCGACCAGATGCTCGACGGCCTGCACAGTGGGCGCGCCAAATACAGTTCCATCTTCAATTACCCGACCTTGACCTGGGCCGACGTCGGTGTGGTCGGCTGGCTGGTGGATGGCGCCGCGATCATGAATCAGGTGCCGCTCTGCCGCTGTTCCTACGGCCCCTACGCCCGCGCCATGGTCCGTGTTTGCAAGGAAGAGTCCTTCCATCAGCGCCAGGGTTATGAAGCCCTGCTGGTGATGATGACCGGCGCTGCCGAGCAGAAAGCCATGGTTCAGGATGCGGTCAACCGCTTCTGGTGGAAGTGCCTGGCCATGTTTGGTCCGCCCGATGCCGACAGCCCGAACAGCGTGCAGGGCATGCGCTGGGGTATCAAGCGTATTTCCAATGACGACCTGCGCCAGAAGTTTGTCGACGCCACCGTGCCGCAAGCCAAGGTACTCGGCGTCACGCTGCCCGACCCCGACCTGAAATGGAACGAGGAGCGCCAGCATTACGACTATGGCCAGATCGACTGGGACGAATTCTGGGCCACGGTTAACGGCAACGGCCCGTGCAACAAGGAACGCCTGGCGACCCGCGTCAAGGCCTACAGCGAAGGCGCATGGATACGCGATGCCGCGATGGCCCACGCCCGCAAACAACAAGAACGCAGCATGAAGGAGGCAGCATGACTACCGAATTGAAAGAATGGCCGCTCTGGGAAATTTTCATCCGCAGCAAGCAAGGTCTTGAACACAAGCACTGCGGCAGCCTGCACGCTGCCGATGCCCGCCAGGCACTGGAAATGGCGCGTGACGTGTACACCCGGCGCCAGGAAGGCGTCAGCATCTGGGTCCTGCCCTCGAGCGCGATTACCGCCAGCAACCCGGATGAAAAGGGCGAACTGTTCGACCCGGCGGCCGACAAGATCTACCGTCACCCGACCTTTTACGAAATCCCGGACGCTGTGGGGCACATGTAATGAGCGCCGCCGTCGATTACCTCCTGCACCTCGCCGACAACGCACTGGTGCTCGGCCAGCGCAATGCCGAATGGTGCGGCCACGGGCCGATTCTTGAAGAAGACATCGCGCAGTCCAACGTCAGCCTCGACCTGATCGGGCAGGCCCGCATGCTTTATCAGCTGGTTGCCACGCTCAAGGGCGGCGACGTGACCGAAGACAAGCTGGCCTATTTCCGCGACACGCACGAGTTCCGCAACTACACGCTGCTCGAACT
>CAXYZX010000037.1:0-18380 GCA_964293845.1 uncultured Dechloromonas sp. | reverse complement strand
AGCGTTGTTTTCTCGCCGCTCGCCGGCAGGTTGTAGAAAGTGCTCATCGGCACATCGATGTCATAGCCGACGCCGTTCACGTCGAGCATGATTTGCGGGGGATTTTTTTCGGCCAGCAGGCCAGTGAGGCGTCCTATCATTCCGCTATGCTAACCGATCAGGCGCCCACCGCGAACGCGAAAACCAGCGGTTGCCATCGCCCCCAGTCCCTGACCGCCATGGGCGTGGCAAATGGCACAGGCCAGCGCATCAGCCGCATCGGCGGTGGGTGAGCCGGGCAGCTGCAAGAGCCTGACGACCATGTCCTGAACCTGCTCCTTGGCCGCCTTGCCATGTCCGACGACGGCTTGCTTGACTTGCAGGGCGGTGTACTCGGCGACCGACAGGTTGGCATGAACCAAGGCACTGAGTGCCGCACCGCGTGCCTGACCGAGTAGCAGGGTGGATTGTGGATTGACGTTAACGAAGACTTTTTCGACTGCCGCCTGATTCGGTTCGTAGGTAGCGACGACTTCGCTGATGCCGGAGAACAGGGTCTTGATCCGCTCCGGCAGCGTATCCTTGTCGTTTGACTTGATGCAGCCGCTGGCAACATAGACCAGTTGCTTGCCGTGAATTTCGATGACGCCAAAGCCGGTGATGCGCAGGCCGGGGTCGATGCCGAGGATGCGCGGGACGATCATTTGGCGCGCGCCACCAGATAAACACCGCTGACGGCGAGCAACATGCCAAGTGTTGCGGTCAACGTCAGAATTTCGCCGAAAAATCCCCAGGCAATCAGTGCCGTCATCGGCGGCGTCAGGTAAAACAGGCTGGCGACATTGACCGCGCTGCCGCTGCGAATCAGCAGATTGAGGAGGCTGATCGCCCCCAGCGAGAGAACCAGCACCAGCCAGCCGAGCGCGAAGCTGAATTCCCCTGTCCATTCGATGCGGTAATCCTCGAACAGCGCGACGGCGATGGCAGTGACGATGGCGGTTGGTACAAACTGGATGACCGAGCCGCTGCGCAGATCGAACTTGGCGCAAAAACGTTTCTGGTAAAGCGTACCGACGGTGATGCCAAGCAAGGCGACCAAGGCCGGAGTCAGCATGGGCCCGAGCGCTGCCGCTTCGCCGAACTTGCCGGAAACGACTAGGGCGACGCCGACAAAACCCAGCCCCAGCCCAGCCCATTGCCGGCCATCCACCTTTTCACCGAGCAGCCAGCCGGCACCAAAGGCGGTCAGCAAGGGCTGCATGCCAACCACCAGCGCTGTTACCCCCGCAGGGAGGCCGTGCTTGATCGCAACAAAGACGCCACCGAGATAGACGGCATGTACCAGCAGGCCGGAAACGCCAATGTGCAGCCACTGCATTGGCTCTTTTGGCCACGGTGCCCGGGTCACCAGCGCAATAACCGCCATCAGGCCGATCACCAGCCCGTAGCGCGTCAGCAGGAAAGACAGCGGCTCGGCATACGGCAGGCCGTACTTGGCGCCGATGAAGCCGGTGCTCCACAGGAAAACAAAGAGAAAAGGGTAGAAGCGCTGCATTAGGTGAGGCGTGCAGACGCTTCAGGCGTCAATCGCAAGTGGCCTGGCACGTCGCCGGATTGTCGACGCAGGTGTTGGCATTGCTGATGCTGCAGTCGCTCTTGGTGCGGTAGGTGAAATTTATACCGTTGGGGTAGCTGCACACCAGCTTGGTCAATTTGCCCTGACGCAGCACGCTCATTGCCATGGCCTTGCTCGCCTTGACCTTGTCGAGCGGCAGGTTACAGGACACGTAGCTACTGAAAACGCCATCTTTCGACTCCCACATCGCGACGTTTTTCATCTCGCGATAGTCTTCATAACGAATGCAGGAATCGGTCTGGTTGGCATAGGCCTTGGCGCTGTCGCTGCAGAAGCCGGAGTAGGTGGTCCTCAACTCATCATCGGTCGGGCAGGCATTGACCTGGACAGCCTTGGCCAGATCGGGACAGGATAGAGTGCCGGCTGTGGCGGCACCACCCAGGCTGGCGAGCAGTATTGTTAGGCAAATCTGGCGAAGGCGCACGGAAGCTCCGGTTAGGGGGTTAATCATCAATGACGGCTGTCGTGTAGATTTCCTGCACGTCGTCAAGGTTTTCCAGTGCGTCGAGCAGCTTCTGCATCTTGACGCCTTCTTCCCCGGCAAAAACGTTTTCGCCTTCCGGTTTCATCGTCACTTCGCCGAATTCCGGCTTGAAACCGGCGGCTTCCAGTGCATCCTTGACCGCCATGAAATCGTTGGCTGGGGTCAGCACTTCGATCGAACCGTCCTCATTGGTCGTCACATCATCGGCGCCGGCTTCAATCGCTGCATCCATCAGCGCCGCTTCATCGGTGCCGGGGGCAAACACCATCTGGCCGCAATGTTTGAACTGGAAAGCGACGCAGCCATCCGAGCCCATGTTGCCGCCGAATTTGGCAAAGGCGTGGCGCACTTCAGCCACCGTGCGTACCTTGTTGTCGGTTAGGCAATCAACCATGATCGCTGCACCGCCGATGCCATAACCCTCGTAGCGGATCTCGACGTAATCAACGCCTTCGAGTTCACCGGTGCCCTTCTTGATGGCGGTGTCGATCTTGTCCTTGGGCATATTGACGCCCTTGGCCTTGTCGACCGCGACGCGCAGGCGCGGGTTGAAGTTGATGTCGCCACCGCCCATCTTGGCCGCCACGGTAATTTCCTTGGCGATTTTGGAGAACGCCGCGCCGCGCTTTTCATCCTGACGCCCCTTACGGTGCTGAATATTTGCCCATTTGGAGTGGCCGGCCATAGCGTGTAACCTTTCGCGAAATATAAATAAGTTCGAAGCGCCGGATTTTACTCGACACGGCAGCAGGTGGGGCAATGACACAACCAATGACGACATCGGGTAAGCAAAAACCATTGTGGCGCAGGATGGGGGGCTGGGGGCTGATCATCGCCCTGCTGGCCATCGTCCTCGCCGAGGCGCTTGCTCGTGGCGGCATGCTGCTCAGCATCGAGCGGTTTTATGGTGATCTCTGGTATCGCCTGGCTGGTCAGCGCGCTGCCGTCGAACATGTCGTTCTGATCAAGCTGGATGAGGCGACGCTTGCCGAATACCCGGATGAGCCGCTGATCTTCTGGGGGCCGCGCTTTGCCAAAGTATCCGCCGTGCTACGCGAGGCCGGTGCCTCGGTAATTGCCTTCGACATGCTGTTCAGCACTAGCCCCGAGCAATGGCTGGCCAAGCTCGGCGGCTTAAAGGCTGGTGCTGCCCGTGACTTTGACCAGGCTTTCCGTCAGGAACTGGCGAGCGGCAAGGTGCTGCTTGCCGGTATGCAAACGCCTGAGGAAACCCTGTTGCCGGCGCCGGATTATCTGGTTGCGCTGCCCGATTTCGATGCGGTGCGTTTTGTCGGCGCCGCCGACTTGCAGCCCGATAGCGACGGCACCCTGCGAAATTTTTCGCCGATTCCACCGGTTGACCGCAACAAAGACGATCTGCGCCTGCTTTCCCTGCCCTTCCTGATGGCGGTTCACGCCAGCCAACAGTCGATCGATGCAGAACAATGGCAGTTCGGCGGGCGCCGCCTGCAGGCGCAGGATCGCCTCACCCTCGCCTACGCCGGCCCGCCCGGCAGCGTGCCCTCCTTGTCGTTGCGCGAACTGCTCAAGCCGGAGGCGCTGAGCGATCCAAAAATTCAGGCGCTGCGTGGCAAAGTGGTGGTGATCGGGGCCAGTTACGGCGGCATGAACGATGCCCATCTGACGCCCTATGGGCGCGGCCTGTTTGACGCACCGCTCATGCTGGGGGCGGAGGTTCAGGCGCAAACCGTCGATGCCCTGTTGAGTGGCCGCTTTATCGACAAGCTGCCCGCCGTCTGGCGCCTCCTGCTCGCCGCCTTGCTGGTGTTGCCAGCAGCCATTTTTTGGTGGCGAAAACGTCCGGTGCCCGGCCTCGCTATTCTGTTGTTGCCGATGTTGCTCGCCGCCCTCGCGGGCTACATCGGTTTTGCTTACCGGCTGCAAGTGCCAGTGGCTCACCTGCAATTAGCAGCCGGTCTGGCCTATGCTGGCATCTACGGCTGGCGTTTTACACATGGCGAGCGCGAGCGTGACCGTCTGCGCGGCATTTTCTCGCGCTATCTGGAGCCAAAAGTGGTCGAAGCTTTGCTTAGTTCGGATCAATTACCGCAGTTGGGTGGCGAGCAGCTTGAAATGACCGTGCTATTTACAGACATACGCAATTTCACCACCATCAGTGAGCAGCTAACGCCGCAGGAGGTCGTCGAGATGCTCAATAGCTATTTTGGTCGTGCCTGCGCAGTCTTGGCTGAAGAGGGTGCCTGTATCGACAAGTTCATTGGCGATGCGATCATGGCCGAGTTTGGGGTGCCGCTAAAAACAGTCGATCATGCCCGCCGCGCCCTGGCTGCAGCCATCCGTCTCAAGCAGGTCGCCGAGGATTTTCGGCAATGGATGCACGAGCGCTTCCCGGAGCGCAATCTGCCCGAGTTTGCAATCGGCATTGGCGTACATACCGGCTATGCTGTGGTGGGCAATATTGGGACGGCGCAACGAATGGAATATACCGCGATCGGTGATAGCGTTAACTTGGCATCGCGGCTCGAAGGCATGACGAAATCCGTCGGCTGTGTCATCCTCGCGAGCCGTGATACGTTGGAATCAGCAGGGGCGGGATTTTCTCTTGGACGGACGTCTACCTTAACCGTCAAGGGGCGGGCGCAGCCAGTGGATGTCTGGGAAATTTTGGGATTAGAGGAGCCAGGGAAAAATGCGTAATACGTTGCAGTTGTTATTTGGCCTTGCCTTTGCCCTGCTTGGGGCGACGGTGCAAGCCCAGAGTCCGGTGGCCATGGTGCTAAGCGTCGGTGGCGAGGTGACTCTGGATTTGCAGGGCAAACCGGTCAAGGTTGAACCGTTCAGCCGTTTGCTTGAAGGAGACCGTGTCAGACTTGGTCGCGACGCCAAAGTCAGCTTGGTTTACCCACGAAGCGGCCGTCAGGAAAACTGGTCGGGTGTTGGAATTGTTCTGACCGGTGACAGCGAAAGTGCGGCAGCCTCGGGTAAACCCAGCGTTGAAGTGAAGTTGCTGCCGACCAAAGTCGCCCAGCAAATGGCTCGTACCCCGGTTTCTGATACTTCGGGCAAGGCCGGGATGGTGCGGATGCGGGCAATTGCCACCCCGGAGAATCTGGCCAGTCTGGAAAAACAGGTCGCCAAAATGCGCAGTGAAGCCGCACCCAATGACCGCAGCCCCGAAGTTTTCTGGCTTGCCGGGTTGCACGATATGGGGATGATCGACCGTCTTCAGGAGGAATTGGCGCGTTTGGGAAAAGACTACCCGAATGATGAAACTATTCGATCTTTGACCAAGGCTTACGTTCGGGTGATCGCAACAGAGCCTAAATAAGTAATTTTGCGACTCAACGGTATTTGAATCGGCGTGAAATATTTGCGTTTTAATGCACATCAAATTAATGTAAAAACAAAATCTAGACGCGTGCTTCTCAGCGTCGGGCATTCAACTATTAAAAGTAAAGGCTTGACCATGTCCAAGTTGATTCGGGGTTCAACGGTTCTTCCAATTTTGCTTTGTGGCTATACCGGTCTGGTGGGGGCGCAGAGTGAGTTCGGTAGTGTGAATGATGCTGCAGCAATGGCGACTACTGCGGCGGGGCCAAAGACACCTGCGATCAAGACGGTAACCAACTTTTCCCAAGCCTTGCGCTGTATGGACGAATTGTTTCTTGCGTATGGCAAGAGCGGCATTGTGCTGACTTCGACGGGTATTCCTGACGAAACCGGCAAGGTTCGTACCGGTACCAAGGAGATGCTGATTACCGCGGTTGCTAAAATGACGGTCAAGAGCAACGCTTTCGAGTTTATTGACTTCCATGGTGGCGGCGATGACTTGCAACGCCTGTTTGATGCCAAGGGTGATCAGGCCCGCAAGGTGCCCGACTACTACATTCGTGGTTCGATCACACAGATGGATGACAATACCGTGCGCAAGACCAGTGGCTTCGGTATTGCGGCCTCGTTCTTCGATTTCGGGGCTTCTGCCGACGTGGCTTATGACGTCATCAGTATGGACATGAGTATCGGTGATGCGGCGACGCGCAAGATTTTGCCGCAGACCAGCGGCTCCAATACGATGGTCATCATGAAAACCGGCAAGTCGGCTGAAGCCGGTGGCAAGGTGGGCAAGGTGGGCTTTTCCTTCAATCTCGACTTCAGTCGTTCCGAGGGTTTGGGCGCGACTACACGCACCATGCTTGAGTTGGGGTTGATTGAAACGCTGGGTAAATTTACCCAGGTTCCTTACTGGCGTTGTCTGGATGCTGACATTACCAACCCGGTGATCCGTGAGCAGGCATTGGAGACTTTCGATACGCTGAAAGAGAGCGAGAAAATTATTTTCGTGCAACGTAAGCTCGGCGGCAGCATGAAACGCTACACCGGTCCACTTGACGGCCGGATGAACGACGGACTTAAGGATGCCATCCTGGAGTATCAGGCGCAGAACAATCTGATTGCTGACGGCCGGGTGAATTTCGACCTCTATGCCGCCCTTCTGGATGATGTACAGAATGTTCTGGCATATGTGCCAAGTACACCACCAGCAAAGAGTGCATCACCAAGTGCACCTGCTTACCAGCCACCATCGGTTCCCGCTGCCCCGGCGCAAGCCGTTGCGGCGCCATCTGCTTCAGCCTTCCGGGTGAATCTGGATTCTGATCGTGGCGGGCGGCCGAGTTACAAGGTCGGGGATTTTCTAAATATGACGCTTTCCCTCTCTGGTGATGGTGCTGTCCATTGTTACTACGAAGACACGGGGCGGCAGGTAGCGCGGATTTTCCCGAATCAGTTTTTTGGGAACCCGACCTTGCGCGGGGGAAGCACGATTCGCTTGCCCAGTGGTGGTTTCAAGATTCGTTTTGATCAGGCAGGCAAGGAGCGTGTGGCATGTATTGGTGCTGACCGCGATGTTGTCGTCCCCGGCAATCTGAAAGGCGCCAAAGATCTGAGTCCGTTGCCGGTAAGTTCTTTGGATGAAGTGATCAATCGCTTCCGCCAAAGCAATCCGGCGGCTGTGGTTAGCCTTGTTGACGTGACGGTGACGCGCTGAAAAGCCATGCTGGCTTATTCGCCCGCGCTGAGGTTTGGACTATTTGCAGCGGCAAGCCTGCTGGCTTGCCAGCCTGTACTATCCGATATTGTCACAGGGGAGACTATTTATCTGGCTGAGTTGATTGTCGCTCCCGATAAAGGGGGGGCAAAAACTTCTGCCGGTGCTAAAAATCAGCGTGAGCGAGCTGGTTCGTATCAGAGTGATGCGCCAGTTAATTCGGAGGTGGAGGAGTATGGCTTGATGTCGCCGCGCGGTGGCTCTCCCGCCGAAGAAAAAGCCTATGAAAATCGCGTCAAGTCCAAGCTTTATCAGCAAAGTGGGGAGTATGCGCCGCAACCTTTGCCGGTGCCGGGCGTTATGCCAGGTGCGGAGGGAACCCTAAGCAGATCTACAGAGCAGCGCAATCGTGCACGTTCATACACCGGGACAGGGAATGGGCAGGATATAGATCTTAGCAACGTCGGCCGCGATGGCATACCGCTGGTGCCCTGTCGTGACGTAGACAATGTTTCCGGACGTATTGGTGACGACACATCATCGGGCAGCCTGGTTTTTATCATCCGAAATGGCCAGCAAGTAAAAGCACGTTGCCGATGACGAACTGGTGTCAACCGGATATCGAAACGTGCGTTTTATATGTAAATGCAGAAGATAGTAAACGCTACCGAGTGGGAAAAATGAAACTATTAAGCACCTTGTCTCTCGCCCTCGTCTTGTTAACCGGTCTGGCAGAGGCTCAGGTTTCTGTTGATATACCGGGAATGGGTGTCAAAGTGCAAACAGGTAGTGGTAATGGATCATCTGTTGCGGTCAACACGGCTGGAACGATCGATTCTGATGTTCAGATGGAAGGTGTCGCCGTGATCAACGGTGAGGTTTTTATCGATGGGGAGAAAATCCCCAAGGGAAAAACTTCGCATAAGGCAAAGAAATCCGGCAAGACCTATTTGATCAAGTGGGGGAAAGACGGCAATGTGGCGGTCCAGGAAAAATAGGCTATTTGCATTTTTGATGCTTTGCCTCTTGGCGTCAGGTGCGCAGGCGGTCATCGTGGTTGAGTATGGTGCAGTGAGTCCGCCATCCATCGCTTTTGGGCCGCGCACGATGCCGGGGATTGTGTATCAGACGGAAACGGGATATCAGATTCAACGTAGTCGTGCCTGGCACGGTTATCAGCGTACTGATCCGCGGACAGGGGCAATGTTGGTGTATCCGGCGAGAGCAGGTTCAATTGGTGCGCCAACCTCGATACGCCAGGTTGAAATAAGAAACAACGTATCGCGGGCGCATGCTTACCGCCTCGATTACTTCAAAAGATAAGCAGTGGAGAGAAACGTGGGGATAGGTTTAAACACGCTGGTTCGGCGTTCCCGTTTGCTGGCTGGTGCCGGTTTAATGGTCGCTTTGCTCCAATCTGCCTTAGCGCTGGAGGTGGCGAGTGGCGATTTTCAGCAGATTCTGAAGGCACGTTCCGACGCACTGGTTGTTTGGCAGGTAGCTGACAACCCTAACGTTTATGTCTTTGACTTTCCCGGTCTTAGTCTTCAGGGGCGCAGTTTTAACCGTATTACTCAATTTACCGAGCAGCAAGGTAGTGAGCCTTATCCGAAGGTTTTGAACAATCTTGATTTGAACCGTTATTACGAGGCGGCGCGCCGGACGCAGGCTGATTTTGCTTTTGGCCATGACGTGTTGATTTCGGAGTTGGTGCAGTTCTTCAATTTCGCATCACGTGACAAGGTTGAATTGAACCCGGAAGAAATCGCACTGCGCGATTTTCTGATTGAGCAAGGTTTGGTACGTTTCTGGCGTGGGTTTTACCAGTCCATGAAGCCAGAGGTTGTAGTTTTGGCCGTGCCACAGGTTCAGGATCGCAAGCCAGCTGAGCCGATGATTACTGAAGGTGCGCGATATGCCATACTGATGCACGAGATGGCGCATGGTGAGTATTATTCAAATACGCATTACGCAAAATACTGCCAGCGTTTCTGGTACGAAACCCTGACCGACAATCAGCGTGAATCGTTCAAGAGATTCTTGGCTGCATTCAATTACGCAGTAACTAACGAAGAGTTGCTGATAAATGAAATGCAGGCCTATCTGATGTTTACTCATGATCCGAAATCTTTCAGCGCTCGAAAGCTGGGTGTTTCGGACGCCGAGTTGCAGGGAATGCGTGATGCTTTCCGTCGTGGAAGACCACCGACTCGCCTGCCGCTCTTCCCGCTTGGAGGCGTGTAATGAATAAATTTGTAATTATGGTTTTGGCCGGGTCGATCGTAACAGTCCCAGCCTTTGCTCAAACAAGTCAGCGTACAAAGATTCAGGGTAATACCGAGATCAACGCAACTACCAACAATATGACGGCAATTGCAGCGGGTGATAACAACGTTGCAAAAAATCGGGTTGGTGTGGTGCAGGGCGAAAAGCGTGGTGATACCAAAATTAACGTGGCTGCCGGTAACGTAACAACGATCGCCATTGGTCGTAACAAGAAAGCATGTACCAACATTGGAGGGATTGTCAGTGATGAATGTAAATAAATTGATTTCCGGTCTGCTAATTGGATCTGCTGTCGCACTTGTTTCGTTTAGTGCCAATGCTGTTCAGGGGCTGGATGCATCAGGGCAAACCAAGGTCAATGGAGCCTTGGCCAAACGTTGGTCTGAACAAGCCAAGGGTGAAGGTCAGAAAACGCCGACCGATGAAAAGCGCATGGTCAATGTGGGTAGCAAAAAACAGGGTACCTGTAATGTCAATGTCGGAACAGCGCAGCAGCCAACCAGACCGGGCCAGCGGGCGCCCAAGGATATTGTCGTGACTACCAAAGAAGTCATCAACGTTTGTAAGTGAGGGTGTAATGAAGAAAAATTCTGGAATGATGCTTTCCCGTGTCGCAGCCGCTTTGCTGTTGTCGGTTGTTGGTTTGGGGTTGGCTCAGGCATCGGATGATGACAAGCTCAAGGAGTTGGAGCGCGCCATGAATGCGCCATCCGAAACTGGCATGCCAAAACCGAAAATGCGGACTCGGGCCATTGTTTTCGATAACCAACCGCAATCCGGACAGCAGGCTGCTGAATCTGCCAGCGCCGCTGTGGCTTCTTCAGGTCCGCGTGACTGTGCAAATTTGCCAACGGATGTGAAAGCGATTGGTGTTGATTTCGCAATTCAGTTCAATGTGGGAAGTGCAACCGTTTCACAGTCTTCCCAAGGTACTTTGGATCAGATTTCAAAAGTGCTCGCGCTTTCTCCAGATCGTTGTGTGATCGTAGAGGGGCACACTGACTCTTCCGGTAATTTTGACAAGAATATGGCGCTGTCTCGTGACCGCGCTTCCTCGGTGGTGAATTTCATTTCCACCCGTAATGGAATCGATCGTAAGCGCCTGGTGCCGGTAGGCAAGGGCTCAACCGATACGATGCAGAACCTCGACGCGCGCGATCCCAAGAATCGTCGCGTGGTTTTCAAGGTAGTAACAGGTTGATTTTTCCGCAGTACTTTATTAATTGATACAGGAGACTCACATGCGTCTAATTTCTCTCATGATTGCTGCTGCCGTTGTTGCATCCCCGGTTTTCGCTCAACAGACCCAGCGTTCAAGCAACCCGCAAGGCGTTCAAATCCAGGGCAACACCGATATCAAGGCAGAAAACAAGAACGTCGCTGCTGTCGCTATCGGCGAAGGTAACGAAGCCAAGAACACCACCGGTGCCATTAAGGGCGGTACGCAGATTCAAGGTAATACCAACATCAAGGCCAAGCAAACTAACGCTGCTGCCGTTGCTATCGGCAAGAACAACACCGCTGCCAATGAAGCTGGTGTTATCGGCGGCAAGTAAGTCGTTTTACCCGTAGTTAAAACATATATTTAATCTCTGGAGGTAATACATATGCGCGCTCAATTCGCTCTCATCGCCCTGGCTTCTGCTGTCATCTCTACCGCTGCTTTTGGTCAAGCTTCCCAAGCTGGTCCTAAGGGTTCGATGTCCTCACCGAATGCCCAAGGCGTTCAGATCCAGGGCAATACCGATATCAAGGCAGAAAACAAGAACGTTGCTGCTGTCGCTATTGGCGAAGGTAACACCGCCAAGAACACCACCGGTGCTATCAAGGGTGGTACCCAGATTCAAGGCAACACCAATATCAAGGCCAAGCAGACCAATGCTGCTGCCGTTGCTATCGGCAAGAACAACACCGCTGCCAATGAAGCTGGTGTTATCGGTGGTAAGTAATTAACTGATACTTGGCCGTAAAGGCCAAAACAGTTAAAAATAGCGGCTGGTCGGGATTTTCCCGCCCAGCCGATTTTTATAGAGCGGAATATCATGAGCGAACCCCTGTACCTGGCCAAGTCTGAAGACGGATATCCGGCGCTGTTGCCGCAAATGGCGAATCGCCATGGTTTGATTACCGGTGCCACGGGAACCGGCAAGACCGTGACCCTGCAGTCGATGGCCGAGCGTCTATCTTTTGCTGGTGTGCCGGTATTCATGGCGGACGTGAAAGGAGACCTTTCTGGCGCCGGTGCTGCGGGGGTTGTGACGCCGAAACTGGAGGCTCGCCTGAAGGATCTTGGTCTCGAAGGTTTTCAACCCTATGCCAACCCCATCGCTTTTTGGGATGTATTTGGCCAAGGCGGCATTCCGGTACGCGCTACGATTTCCGATATGGGCCCGCTCCTGCTCGCTCGTCTGCTCAACTTGAACGACACGCAGACTGGCGTGTTGCAACTGGTTTTCAAGATTGCTGATGACCAGGGTTTGCTGTTGCTTGATCTCAAGGATTTACGTGCCATGGTCCAGCACGTGGGCGACAATGCCAAGGAATTCACTACCGAATACGGCAATGTTTCGGCTGCCTCAATTGGTGCCATTCAGCGCGGTCTTTTGACGCTGGATGAGCAAGGGGGGGATCAGTTTTTTGGTGAACCCATGCTCAACATCAACGATCTGATGAAGGTCGACGAAAACGGGCGGGGGGTGATCAATATTCTTGCTGCTGAAAAGCTCGTCCAGGCACCGGCGCTCTACTCTACCTTTCTGCTCTGGCTGCTTGCCGAACTTTTCGAGCAGTTGCCGGAAGCGGGCGATCTCGATAAGCCCAAGCTGGTCTTCTTCTTCGATGAAGCGCACCTGCTATTTACCGATGCACCGCAGGCGCTAACCGACAAGGTTGAACAAGTCGTCCGTCTGATTCGTTCCAAAGGCGTCGGCGTATTTTTTGTCACCCAGAACCCGCTCGATGTCCCGGAAAAAATTCTTGGCCAACTTGGTAACCGCGTTCAGCATGCGTTGCGTGCGTTTACGCCGCGCGACCAGAAGGCTGTGCAGGCCGCTGCGCAAACTATGCGCGCCAATCCGAAATTTGATGCGGCGACGGCGATCACCGAACTTGGCGTCGGTGAAGCCCTGGTTTCTTTCCTTGATGAAAAAGGGCGCCCCAACGTGGTTGACCGCAGCATGATTTTCCCGCCTGCTTCACGCCTTGGTCCGCTGACTGTTGACGAACGCAAGGCAATGATTCAGGCGTCGCCGATGCTGGGCGCTTATGGCCAGACCGTAGACCGCGAATCGGCCTATGAAATCCTGCGTGGCAAGCCCGCCACCAGCCAAGCGGCACCGGGGGCCATTCCTGCGCCACCGGCAGGTGGTGGTGGCATGAATGCCAATGATTGGGGCAATCATGCTGGGCAGCCTGCCCCTGCGCCACAACCGCGTCCGCGTACTTCTGCTGCGCAAGAGTCCTCTGACGGTGGTTTTTTTGGCAGCCTCGGTGATATGTTTGGTGGCACTACCGGCCCCCGTGGCGGGCGCCGCGAAGGGGTTCTGGAGAGTGCCGCGAAGAGTGCTGCTCGTGGTATGGCTGGTACGGTTGGTCGTGAGGTTGGCAAGCAAATTCTGCGCGGAGTACTCGGCTCGATACTTGGTGGAAGACGCTGAAAGACCGTTGGGAGTGTTTATTTGATGACACTCCCAGCATTCGAACGGTGCCGGCGGGACGCCCATCACAGCGCAGTGAGTGAACATGGGCCACTCATTGGAGTAAGATAAGTATTTGCTTATTTTATTGGAGGCACCATGAAATCATTGGTCCAAATCGCGATGTTGCTCGCTGCCTTGCCTGCGCTGGCTCAGGATATTGGCAACTTGACTGCTGACACAAAGAAAACTGTGCTGCCTGTTGTTCCCAAGGTGGTCAGTGCGATGCAAGAGGCCGTCGCGGAAAAGGGTATTGCCGGGGCGATCCCGGTTTGCAAGGAGTTGGCGCCCGAACTGATCAAGGAAAAGCGCAAGGAAACCGGATGGGATATTCGTCGTGTCAGCCTCAAGGCGCGTAATGCCGAGCGCGGTACGCCGGATTTGTGGGAGGTGCGTCAGCTGGCTGATTTCAATATCCGTGCGGCCAATGGCGAGAAGCCAGAAACCATGGAAAAAAGTGAAATTGTCATGCTTGAAGGCAAGCAGGTTTTCCGCTACATGAAAGCCTTGCCGGTTGCTGATGTTTGTCTCAAGTGCCACGGTCCTGCCGAGGGCTTGGATGCCGGCTTGAAGGCCAAACTGGCTGAGAGTTACCCGCACGATCAGGCCACGGGCTACACCAAAGGCCAGATTCGCGGTGCGCTGACGGTCAAGCGTCCGCTGTAATTTGCTTGTCGCCCTTGGCGGCCAGATGGTCAAAGAGGGCAACGGCTGCCGAACTAAGCGCGGCGCGCGACCGAACGCAAAGCTGCAGGTCGCGTGGTGCCCAAGGATCATTGATTTTCAGGGTTTTCAGGCTGTCGACCGCAACAATTGATGAATTCGGCACCATGCCAATGCCCACGCCGGCCGCCACCATGCGGCAGACGGCATTGAAGCTGCGAACCTGAATCCGGACGTCGAGGTTGCCGCCGAGTTGAGCGGCAGTATTCATCATGAAAGTATGAATAGCGCTGCCGGCATGCAGGCAGACGAAGGGTTGATCAAGTACTTCGCTGAAATCGAGCGCTTTTCGATCTGCCAGCGGATGTTCTGCAGGGACGATAACTACCAGTCGGTCACGGCGATAAGCCTGGGTTTCCAGCCCACTCAGCTTGCCTTCAGCGGCGACAACGCCGATTTCGACTTGCCCGCTAGCCACCGACTGGATGATCGCCGGACTCGGGTGCTCTTCCAGACTGACACGAATACGCGGGTGCTCACGCAGAAAATCACCGAGATCTTCCGGCAGGAAGCAATTGATTGCGTTGGTGTTGGCAAAAACCGTAACCTGACTGTGCAAGCCCTTGGCGTAGGGGGCGAGATCGGCATGCATCTGCTCGAGTTGGGCAAAAACCTGACGGGCATGACGTAGTAGCGATTCACCGGCAACGGTCGGTTTCAGTCCGCGTGCGTGGCGAATAAAAAGCGGGGTGCCCAGCGTTGCTTCAAATTGCGTCAGCCGATGGCTGGCTGATGAAGGGGCGAGATGAATCCGTGCGGCGGCACGGGTCAGACTGCCACTCTCGGCAATGGCCGCGACGAGCCGCAAATCAGGGAGGTCGTAGTACATGAGTTCGTCTCAGTCGAACGCTGGCTTTCAATATTACCAATTGCCAAGCACTTGCATGCGCTATTCAATGACTACCTGCAAACAATTTGACGAGAATGACGTTGGAAAAATCGAATCCATGGCTGAGTGGTCCTGCGACCGGTGCCGCGCTGGCTCTGTTGGCTGCGCTGGGATTTTCCATGAAGGCAATTTTCGTCAAGCTAGCCTATCCTTATGGTGTTGATGCGATCACCTTGCTTGCCCTGCGCATGGGTTTTTCCCTCCCGATATTTCTGTGGGTTGGGCTGGTCGAACAGCGTGCCGGGGCGAGCCTTTCGCGTGCTGACTGGGGGCGGTTGTTTCTGTTGGGATGCTTTGGTTACTACGGTGCCAGCATTCTCGACTTCTGGGGGCTGGAATACATTTCGGCGGGGCTGGAGCGGCTGATTCTGTTTACTTACCCGACATTGACCATCCTGATCGGTGTACTGTTTCAAGGCAAGGCTTTCTCCCGGCGCGAGGGTGTTGCAATTGCATTGTGCTACAGCGGCATCGGCTTTGCGTTCGTGCATGATCTTGATCTGGGTGATGCGCGGAATGTCTGGTTGGGCGGTGCACTGGTTTTCGGCTCCAGTGTTTCCTATGCGGTCTATCTTTCAGGTAGTGCTCCGATGATCGCCCGGATCGGTGCCATGCGCTTTGCTGCCTTGGCGACTTTGATGTCTTCTGCTGTGACGTTGTTGCATTTTGTCGCATCCCACCCGTTTAACGCATTCATTCAGCCACTTCCAGTTTATGGCTGGAGCTTGGCGATGGCGCTGTTCTCCACCGTTATCCCGGTCTTTGCCCAATCGGCAGCTATTCGTCGTCTGGGGGCCGGGCGTTCCTCATTATTCACCATGGTCGGGCCATTGCTAACGATTGGCTTTGGCTGGTGGTTGCTTGGTGAGGCGATTTCGCTGGCACAGATCATCGGGGCGGCGTTGGTTTTGCTCGGGATTCTCGTCGTCAGTCGCCGATGATAGTCAGTGCTTCAGGTTAGAATCTGAAGCATGATAGGAATCTTGCTGATTACTCACGGTAGCTACGGCGAAGCGCTCGTTCAGAACGCCTGTCATGTACTGAACAAACGGCCGCTCCAGCTCAACCAGCTCGGTGTTTCGGCGCAGGACGATCCGCTTGATTTGCTGCCTCTGGCGCGTCAGACCATGGCGCTGGTCGATAACGGTAAGGGTGTGCTGGTGCTCACAGATATTTTTGGTGCCAGCCCGGCCAACCTTGCGTTGAAACTGCTTGAACCTGGCCGTATTGAAGGCGTCGCCGGGGTCAATCTGCCTATGCTGTTGCGCGCCCTGACCTACCGTGAACGAGGAATGGAAGTTCTGCTCACGCGGGCCATCGCTGGTGGTCGCGATGGTGTCATTAATATGCAGGATCACTGATGGACATGGCATGCTGACTAAAGAAACTGAAATTATCAACAAGCTGGGTCTGCATGCTCGGGCTTCAGCCAAACTTACCCAGTTGGCCGGCAAGTACAAGTGCGAGGTCTGGATGGCCAAAGGCACGCGCCGCATCAACGCCAAGAGCATCATGGGGGTGATGATGCTGGCGGCTGGCAAGGGCTCTAAAGTCATGGTCGAAACCAATGGTCCGGATGAGGCCGAGGCGATGGATGCCCTGCTCGCCCTGATCGCCGATTACTTCGGCGAAGGAGAATAAGGCGTCATGAGCTTTACCCTGCATGGTCTTGGTGTCTCAGGCGGCATCGCCATCGGGCGGGCCCTGCTCATGTCGCACGCGACGCTGGAAGTGTCGCACCTGACTATTTCACCGAAAATGGTCGACAAGGAACTTGCCCGGCTTGATACAGCAATCAATGCAGTCAAGAGTGAACTCTTGTTGATGAAGGAAACCACCGAGCACGCGCCAGCGGAGCTGGCTGCCTTCATCGATATACACACCATGTTCCTCGAAGACCCGGAGCTGGTTGAAAAACCGCGCGAGATCATCCGCGAACGGCGCTGTAATGCCGAATGGGCGCTGGTGCAGCAGATGGAGCATCTGGTTCATCAGTTTGAACAGTTTGACGATCCCTACCTGCGCGAGCGCAAGTTTGACGTGGTGCAGGTGGTTGAGCGGGTAATCAAGGAATTGCTCGGCCACCCCGGTCGCGCCGTGATGAAAACGGCGAAAGGGGTCAAGGAGGAGATGCTCATCGTCGTCGCCCACGATTTGGCACCGGCTGATGTGATCTCTTTCAAGGATCACCATTTCGCTTCTTTCATTACTGATGTTGGCGGCGCCACCTCGCATACGGCGATTCTGGCGCGCAGCATGGCGATCCCCAGCATTGTCGGTCTCGAGAATGCGCGTGCGTTGATTCGCGATGGCGAACTGCTGATTGTCGATGGCTTGCGCGGTGTAGTCCTGGTCAATCCCGATCCGCGCGTGCTGGAAGAGTATCAGCTGCGCAAAAATCAGATTGAGCTGGAGAAATCCAAGCTTAAACGCCTCAAGAATTCGAAATCGCAGACGATTGATGCGGTCGACGTCCAGTTGTTTGCCAATATTGAGTTACCCGGCGATGTGCCGGTTGCTCTAGGGGCAGGCGCTGAAGGTATCGGTCTGTTCCGTACCGAGTTCCTCTTTCTTGATCGTGGCGATATGCCCGATGAGAAGGAGCAGTACGAAGCCTATAAAAAGGTAGTCAAGGGCATGGCCGGGCGGCCGGTGACCATCCGTACCTTCGACCTCGGCAACGACAAGGACATCAACCCCGGCAACAATATGGGGGATCGGGTGAAGACCAACCCGGCGCTGGGGCGTCGTGCGATTCGTCTGTCGCTCTCCGAACCACGCATGTTTCAGACTCAGTTGCGCGCCATTCTGCGGGCAACAAAGTATGGACCGATCAAGCTGCTGATCCCGATGTTGGCCCACGCTCACGAGATTGACCAGACACTGGCAGCGCTCGAGCAGGCCAAGTCCAGCCTGCGTGGCGAAAAGGTTGCGTTTGACGAAAATATTCAGGTTGGCGGCATGATCGAAATTCCGGCGGCAGCGCTGGCGGTTGGCCTTTTCCTGCGCCGCCTCGATTTTCTCTCAATCGGCACCAACGACCTGATTCAATACACCCTGGCCATCGACCGCTCAGACGAGCAGGTATCCAACCTTTATGATCCGTTGCACCCGGCGGTGCTGATGCTTCTGGCGCACACCATGGCGATGGCTGAGAAAGTCGGCATTCCGGTTTCGGTCTGTGGTGAGGTGGCCGGTGATCCGCACCTGACCCGTTTGTTGCTCGGCATGGGCCTGCGCATCTTCTCCATGCATCCTTCGCAGATTCTTGAGGTAAAGAGCAAGGTGCTCAAAGCCAATGTCAGCGAATTAATTCCCAGTGTGCGCCGCATGTTGCGACTGGATGAGCCAGGCAAGCTGCGCGAGGCGCTGGACAAGCTCAACACTTGAGTTTTCGCCAGGTGAACGCCGGAAGGATTTCCGGCGGGATGTGCTGCGGTTAACGCCAAAAGCCGTTAAAAATTTGTGGAGAGAGGTGTCGTCAGCTACTTCAGACGCCGCCTTACTTCCGAATTAGACAAATTGTCGCGCGACAATTTGTCGCATTCCCAAGCTGCTCCCAAACCACGAAAATCAGCACCTGCTTAAATACCAAAAAAAGACAGGGAGAGTTTCATGGGGTATCGCATTCGTCCGTTGGTGGCCGCAATGGCTATCGC
>CAXYZX010000036.1:0-18565 GCA_964293845.1 uncultured Dechloromonas sp. | reverse complement strand
GAGTATCTGGCTACGAACCAGAGGGTCGGGCGTTCGAATCGCTCCGGGCGCACCAGCAAGGACAAGCGACTAGGTCAATCTTCGGATTGGCCTTTTTGCTTTTCGGGGCAAGGAATTTTTTCTTCAGCCTCTCAGCAAAGCGGGTGGTTTTCTGTATAATTCTGCCCTCTTGCAGTGCGCCCGTAGCTCAGTTGGATAGAGTATCTGGCTACGAACCAGAGGGTCGGGCGTTCGAATCGCTCCGGGCGCACCAAGCAAGCATGAAACTGGGCACTTCATCTGAAGTGCCTTTTTTCATTTTGGCGATAGCGTTTGCAAGTTTGGCATTGCTCCCTTTTATGGGGGAGCTGTTTATTTGGCACAGGCCTATGGGGCTGGAAAATTTGGCCCGGCGTTTCGCGAAGCCAATAACGGCGCGGGTTTCCGGGTGAGACGGACCAAAAAAAGGCGGCGCGCTATTTGGGATGGTTTTGGTGGAAAGTGCGCAAAAAATAGGCTGATTCCAGAGATATTTGGCACGATAGCGTTACTGGAATAAGCAAAAACAAGCAGGGCAAGAAAAAGTAACGGCCGGGGTTTCCCCAGGCCGTTTTTATTTGCACGTTATTTGGCACAACGGACCAATGTGACGTGGACCAAGACGCGGGGATTACTTGATCCCAGCGGCTTTGATGAATTCCAGGGTGGCGATCATGCTGCGGAGGCGTTGTTCCAGGTCGGGATAGTCGCGGGCAGCATCCATCCAGGAGGGGGCGCCGCCGAGGCCTGCTTCAATAACACCCTGATCCACCAGGTTATTGCGAATGCGGTGCTCTGCCACGCGTAGCACGGCTTCGAGGATATCGCGCCGGCCATCGAAGGCGGCTGGGTCAGTTGGTAAGGGCGCTTGCTGCGCCCGCCATTCGGCTCTGGTCTTGGGCAAGCGGCCAGTGGCAAGCCAGTCGACGGTTACGCCGCCGACATTTGCCATAGAAACAAGGTTTTTAGTGTTCGGCTGAGCGCCAGCCAAATACTTGCGTAATAGGCTCTCTCCAAAGCCGCAGCTTCGTGCAAAGGAGGCTGCGGAGTTGTCGCCACGCAATTCATCAATGCGCTTCGCGATGCCGTCACTTTCGTCGGATGGAATGTGACGCGCAGTGGACTCAGAATGTGACGCGGTCACATTTGCCTCAATGCCTGTATCCGTGCGGTTTTTGGCCATTTTTTAAATTCCTGCCGCCTTAAAAGAATGTGACGCGAAAAAATAAACGCCCAAAGGTGTTGACTGCTCGCACTTAAAGGCGAATAATTCAACGAAACTAAATCAACTTACACAAAGGTTAGGCGATGGAACACGGTTTGTCCAAGGGTCGTAAGGTGAAAACACTCAAGCAGGTGAGGGATGAATTCCGTCGTTCTGGGCGCAGCGTTGTCTCCTGGGCCAGGGAACACAACGTTAGTGTGAGTCTTGTTTATGAGGTTTTTAAAGGCCGCGCCTGCCTTCGCGGCCAATCGCACAAGATCGCCGTCCTGCTTGGCGTCAAGGACGGCGTCATTGAAGAGCATGCCGAATCATGAAAACGCTTGACCCAAGCAAGGGCTGGTATAGCGCCCAGGAGCTTGAAGGGTTGCCAGGAATGCCAGGGACTTACTCGGCGGTGATCCGCTCAGCCAAAAAAAATTTATGGGCATGTCGCCCCAAAGTGCGAGGCAAAGGCCTTGAATACGCACTGCGCGCGCTGCCTGAAGTGACGCAGAAACACATTATTGGTTTATTTTTTACGGAGAATGAGCATGACGAAAACAAGCAAGGAAGCGCTAGATCGCCTGTTCGAAGTGAGCTTCAGTCTGGCCGACCCAACGGCGCTAACGATTTATCAAGCGGAAACTTTGATGGGTCTGCTGGCCGAAGAGGCTGTGGAGGTCATGATGATCCACGGCAGCACGCCGGAGCGGGCGGTGATTCCCTTGTCGGAAGGGATTTGTCGCGCATATCTGCAACAGATGGCGCTGGTCAAGCGCGGGCTAGTGGAGATCAGCCCGGAAAATCTTTTGCAGCTGATGCCGGCCGGCAAGGAAATGGCAGCGGTTCTCATCAGTCACTACAGCCGAATATGCCAGCGCTTGCCGGCAATGGAAGCGGTGGCCGAACAGGTGATACAAGATCGGGTTCAGTAAGCGGCAAAGCTCTACCTAGCCCTAGTGGCACCGTGGCTATGCGTGGCCAGGTGCGCAGGGCAAAAGAGAATGCCGGCCTGACCGACAAGGATCGCGCCTATAGGGATTCCGCTTTGGTGCTATGCCGCGCGGTGGAGCGCGCGCTTAGCGAATCCCGGCTGTCGGTAAAGCGCTGCTGCTTCGAGCTGGCAACATGGTTGGTTTCTGACCGCGCCAGCGAAGACCTGTCGCAGGCTGCGCAGATCACCTACATCAAGCCGCGCAAAGGGGCAGGCCCATTGGGTGGTGTAGATGCCCAGACCTCGCGCCTACAGAAGATGATGGCCTTTTTTGAGCAAGGCCGGATGGCGGGTGACGTGAGCATGTATCTGGTGCCCGGCAAGCGCGAAAAAACAGGTCATAACCCGGTGCACGTCGCTGCTTTCCTGCGTTTTTACTGCAAGCCAAACCGCCCGCCGATGAGTGAGGCTTACCGGGATATGGTGCCTTGGCTTGCCGAGCGCGGCCTGCCGCCGATTGGCTATTCCACCGTTTGCAAGATCGAAAAAGAGCTGCCGGTCACCGTCAAATATCGCGGCCGGGTGACCGGTAGCGAGTGGCGCAGCCTGAAGCCATACGTCGAACGCGACGTGTCCATGTTCCATAGCAACGACATCTGGGTTGGTGATGGCCACAGCTTCAAGGCCAAGGTGCAGCACCCGATCCACGGCCAGCCTTACACGCCGGAAATTACCTTCATTTTGGACTGGGTCAGCCGCAAGATTGTTGGCTGGTCGATTGCGCTCTCCGAATCCACCGTCGCCGTGTCGGATGCCTTCCGTCATGCCCAGATGGCCACCCGTGCCCGGCCGCTGATCTATTACTCCGACAACGGCTCCGGCCAGACCGGCAAGATGATCGACCACCCGGTGGCCGGCACCTTGGCGCGGCAGGGCATTGCCCACGAAACCGGCATTCCCGGTAACCCGCAGGCACGCGGGATCATTGAGCGCATCTGGCAAGTGACCTTGATCCGCCTGGCGCGTGAATACCCGACCTGCACCTGGAAGGGGGCCGACGACAACCACACGAACAAGATGCTGAAGCTGTTGAACCGCAAGGATCAAGGCGGGATCACGATCCCCAGCTTCCGCCAGCTGGTGGATGACGTTACCCGGTGCGTCGCCACCTACAGCCTCTCTGACATGACGCTGGAAGAGCTGGCCCGCCTGCATGATCACCTCAACCAGCGCACCAAGCCGGGCAACGAGTGGGCTTTTACCTTCAATCTGCCTGAGAGCCGCCGGCTCTACGCCAAGAAAATCTTCCGCCTGGCCGAGCGCGTCGGCAAGCTGCAGACGCCGCCGGTGCCGGTGGCCACCAAGGCTTACATCGAGGGCATCACCGCCCAGATGCGCGGCGCCACCCAGCCACTGGAATTCTGCGACCCCGAGCAGCTGCACAAGGTGGTGCAGGCGCTTGAGGTGTATCTGAAACGGCACGGGGGCTGAATGGCCAAGCGCTCGGAAACCGCCGAAGCACTGGTCGACGCCATCGGCTTTGACGCCACCATGCGCCTGGTGGCCGTGCTGGGCGGCAAGGTCATCAAGATCCCGAACGGTCTCGGCAAAGCCGGCGCTTTCTGCGCCCTGCTCGATGAAGTGCTCGGCACCGAGCCGGCGCGCTGCCTGAAGCTGCGATTTGGTGGCGAGAAGATGCACGTGCCGATGATGACCGACCAGGTCAAAGCGGCGCGCAACCGGCTGATCGTCGCCGACTACGACAGCCAGATGGTCATGCTCGCCTTGGTGCGCAAATACTCGCTGAGCGAGCGGCAGATCAGAACGATTTTGAACTCGCCACCGGCGAAGGAAACGGCGCTGCGGCGGGTTGTTGATGACAGACAGTTGGGGTTGTTTTAGGCTGTTGGGATTTTGACGGGAGAGTGAGATGAAAACTGCATTGATTGCCCTGTTGGTGCTGGCGGCCTTGGCTGGATGCGCGCAGCGAGAGCGCCGAGGGCCATGTCTCGCGACGGATGCTCAATGTATTTCGGAATTCAAAGAGAAAGAGGCGAGTGATAAAGCGGCACGCCGTGCCCGTGAAATACGTGCTCAAGAGACTGATCAGGCTTCGGCGAAGGCTTCTCGTGCCAAGATGGTTCGGGAGGTCGAAGAACAGGCAGATCGAGAGCTTGCTAAACAAGGCGCAGAGGAAGAGGCAAACTTTAATGCCGCCTTGGCTGACCGCAAGAAACAATTGGCAGGGAAGAAACAAGACCCCAATAACACCTGCCATGAGCTTTGGAAAGTTAAAGGCGAATTTATGGAAATGCCTTGTGACCCGAGTAAACGGTCTCAATTTGAGATCGATTACGAACGCGACATGGCGGCGAAGCAGAAAAAGTGTGGCAAAGACTTCCAGCAGCTGCGCGTCGGCATGACGCTAGGTCGCTTTGAGCAGTGCAACGAATCGCTGTCTTTCGTCACAGAGTCATTCACCCAGGGCGGCGTTGTCGAGACTTACCGCTCTTCGTTCTACTGGATAAATGCCCGCAATGGGCGGGTGGTCAGCTATACCCGGCGCACGCGCTAGCCTTGACGAACGGGTAACAACGGGTATAAATTCCGCCGCAGGTGCTTAAGAACACCTAAACAGCGGAATCCGCGCCCGACAGTAATGCGGATTTTTTGCGCCTATTGGTTTGCTCAATGGGCGGGATGGGCCGAATAAAATACCCGCAAGGGAAATTAGGCCGCCGTCTGTTTACGGTTCTTAACATCCTGCCCGCCCCGCTTAAGAACGGGGTCCTTAAGTCTCAAACAGGAGCAAATCATGCAACAGATCATCCCCGCCGAATTCAACGGCACTCCCATTCAGATCATCGATCACGACGGCCACAAGTGGCTGACGGCAGATCAAGCCGGGCGCTGCCTCGGCTATGACGAGTCGAATGCACGCAATCGCGTTACCAAGATTTTCGAGCGCCATGCTGACGAGTTTTCCGAAGAAGATACCTGCGCCGTCAAATTGACGGCGCAGGGTCAGGCTCGCACAACCCGGGTTTTTTCCGCTACCGGCTGCATCAAACTTGGCTTCTTCGCTTCCACCCCGCGCGCCAAGGATTTCCGCAACTGGGCATCGAGCGTGCTGGCTGGAAAACCGGCCCCAGCCGTCCGAAATGTTGCGGTCGACCTCAATTTAGCCCGCGAAATCGGTCAACTCAAAGACATGGTCAACGCTCAGAACCAAGTCATCATCAGCCTTTACCAACGCATCGACACGGCACAGCGCGGCCAGATTCGCGCCGTTACCTCGCTGCTTTCGCTGCAAAAGCGTCAGGCGGCGGCGGATGCCAAGGCCTTGATCATCGAACTGGATGCCGTCGGCGTGGCGCGCCACGAGATCGCCCGGCGCACCGGCAAGACCTTGAACCATATCCGGCAGGTGGTCTGGCAGGCGCGGCAGGCGAATCAGGGCGAACTGCCACTGGGAGAAGCGGCATGAGCGCCATTCTCGACATTACGGTGCGCCTGGGCGCGGCGCGTTCGATTGCCGGCATGATCCCGGAGATGCTGCCTTTTGAGATGGCCGGGGGGCATTACGACCGCTTGAGCGAGGTCGGCAATCTGGCGACGGCGATTGATGATCTGTTGGCGCTGGCGTTGGCGGCGGTTGATTTGCTGGAAACGCAGATGATCGTGAAGGCTTAACCCCCCTCGACCCCCCCTTGTCAGGGGGGAAGCAACCCCCCAGCCCCCTTTTTAGGGGGTTTGTTGTTTGTGGGGCTGAAGTTCTTCATGGCTGGCCGTCTTGCGCGCGCGCGAAACAATGGCCGCATGCGACCAATCAACTTAATCGTCATTCACTGCTCGGCCTCGCCGAATGCTGACAGCCTCTACCGGGGCCAGTCGGGCAAGCCGAATTTCCGCAACCCGGCACAGACCATTGATGAATGGCATGTGGCGCGCAAGTTTCACCGGGCCGATGCCTTTCGCCAGCGTCAGGAGCCGGGCCTCAAGGGCATTGGCTATCACTACGTGATCGACCGCAGCGGGCTGGTGCTGTGCGGCCGCCACGTCGATGAAGTCGGCGCGCACGCGCAGGGCTACAACCAAAAAAGCATCGGCATCTGCCTGGTCGGCACCGATGCGTACTCGCCGGCGCAGTGGTCCAGCCTGGCGCACCTGTTGACTTGCGAAGTCGCCCGCGTTACCCGGCGCAATGGCCCGAATGACCGCGTCAATCCGCTGACCAAGGGCGCCTGTGTCGCCTGGGCAGAGCAGCACGGCATCCGCATTGCCGGCCATCGCGATCTGCCGGAGGTGCGCAAAACCTGCCCCGGTTTCGACGTGACCGCCTGGCTTGAGAACGGCATGGAACAGGGTTCAACCACGGGAGCTGCAAATGCGTAACTGGATCAAAAGGGTCGCGAATGCTTGTGTCTGCTTTGTCGGCGTGGTGCTGGCGCGGATTGTGTGCGGGAGCGTCTTCGAATGAAGAAACCCTGGTACCTGTCGAAAATCCTCTGGCTCAACACCCTGGTGGTGATGCTGGCCGCCGCCGAGGCGCATCTCAACCTGCTGCAGCCGCTGTTGCCCGTTAATTTTTACGCCGCCATCGCCTTCTTTCTACCCCTCCTTAACGCGGCGCTGCGCCTGATCACCTCGCAGGCGCTGAGCCTGGGGGGCAAACCATGATCCCGGTGCTCTCCGGTCTGCTCGGCGAATCCGGCGTGCGCGTCATCGTCGCCGGCCTGGTCGTCGTCGGTGCCGCCCTGGGCGGCGCCTCGCTGATAGCCGACCACAAAAACGCCGAGATCGCCGAGTTGCGCGCCAGCCATGCCGCCGCTGCCGCGCTGTCGGCACAGTCTGCCCTCTACCGCCTGCAAGACGCCAACCGGCGCGGCGATGCGCTGGCCGCCCGCGCCGCTGCCGCTGAATCCCTGAGTCAAACCCACATCGAGGAGAAGAACGATGCAATCCGCCGCCTTACTGCTGGCCGCCCTTGCCTTGGCAGCGCTGCTGTCCGGCTGCTCAACCAGCCCGCCGGCCTTAAGCCAGCCGCCGTGCCCGAAACCGCCAGCCAGCCTGCTGGCGCCGATGCCGCCTTTGCCACCGATACCGATGTCGGGCTCTGGGCCAACACCGCCCGCCGGCAATACGACACCTGTCGCGGTCGACTCGGCGCAGTAGCCGAATTTTTTGAAGATTAACGAAAGGAAGCACGATCATGGTCCTCACCGATTACGCTGAAAACAAGATCTACGACGCACTGCTGCGCGGCCAGGCGCTGGGCGCACCCGCCACCTGGTACATCGGCGCCTGCACCGACCTGCGCGGCGATGCCTCGGCCGGCGTTGAGCCAGTCGGCAACGGCTACGCCCGCGTGGCGGTCACCGCCAACCTGACCAACTTCAACAGCACGCAAGGCAATACGTCAGCGAGCACCGGCACCGACGGCACCGGCGAAAACGCCGTGGCGATCACCTTCCCGGCCTCTACTGGCGCCTGGGGCACCATCCAGTCCGTGCGCTTCTACGATGTGGCGTCGGGTGGTAATTCGTGGATTGCGATTGATGCCACGGCGGCGGTGAACGTGTCGGGCGCCGGCTTTACGCTGAGCTTCGCCAACGGCCAGCTGTCGCTGCAGATTGACAACTGATCATGGCCCTCATTGACGACATTCTGGCGCTGCCGGCCGAACTGCGCGCGGTGCGCGACACGCAGGCCATTGCTGATGCCTTGCCACATGCGCTGACGGTTGGATCAGTATCGCGTGAGGGATTTGCAACCTGGGCAGCGAAAACCGGCTTGCGCGAAAAGATCGAGGATTACTCAGGGGCGCCGGGGCATCCCTTGCGCTCGATCTGTCTTGCCTTGATTGACGTGCTGCGCTCGCCTACCAGCGGCATTGACTTTAGCCTTGCCGATAACCAAGCCATGCTTGGGGCCTGGGTGGCAATGGGCGAAATCACGCAGGCGCAGGCCGATGATCTGCTGGCCTTGGCCACATTATCGACGCCGATTGACGAAATGGACGTGCGCCTTGCGTGCTGGTCTGATAACGGGGAGTGGCTGGCATGACTACGGCAACTGCAACCAAGGCCGCGCGCACGCTCATTGCGGCGGCAACCTCAAATGCTGCTGGCTCCACCACCCGGGGCACGGTTGATTTGCGTACCACGTTTGGCGGCTTGCTGACGATCAAGCTTACTAACGGGGGCACAGGCCCGACATTGCAGGCTGAAGCTCGCGTGCTGGTCGCCCACAATACGGGGGCCACCCCCGCCGCCGCAAGCGCAGGCGCGGACTGGAAAACCATTTATGTGATCGGCAACGGTACGACCGCAAACACCGTGGGTGAGTGGTCTATCCCGATTGATCAAAGCGTGATGCACTGCGAGGTAGAAATTACAGGCAACACCGGGCAAGCCGTGACCTGTGAAGCCGTTATGTCAGAGCTAAGCAGCATCGATAACGCATAATGATTCTCGTCCCTCGCCGCCAGATTCGGACTCAGCAACCCCAGGGGTTGGTTAGGATTGATTGGGGAAACCCTATTACCAGGGGGCTAGAGGTTGCTTGGTATCCGGGGTGTGGTTTTGGCACAGTAAATGGGGTTGGGCCACACGGTAGGTTAGGCGCACTCGGCATGACGCTGCCGCTTGATGTATCCGACAGGGTGCGGAAAGGTACACTGGTATCCCAACAAACCCGTGTTAATACAAACCTTGTCACCTATGCACCAATACTTGGTTTGCATAGAGAGAGTCCTACATACACGCAGAAGCAGTTTTTGCTGCGAGGTACATGGGCTACCACAAGTTACCAATCACTACTGCTTGGCAGTCACGGCACTAATTCGGGTAATGTAAATGGTGCACTACCGACCGTGGGTGCGTACAGACAGCACGCACTAAGTTGGGATTTGACGGGGGCCTCCCCGTCAGTAGCGGAATACCTTGACCTTGGTGCAGGTGGGACATTTACTCCATACGGTACGTGGCCGTGGCCGGCGGGGTTGCAGCGGAACGTTTATGTTGGGCACTCCCCTGTTGGGGTGCTTGCGACTTATGGGTTTTTGTTTTCCCGTCGCCTTGGTTTGGCCGAGCTTGCCAGTCTCGATGAGAATCCGTGGCAGATATTCGCGCCACATGAAACTCGCATCTTTGTGCCGGTGTCGGCGGGAGGTGGATCAACCCTTAACGCCGCAGCCACCGGCGGCGCTGTCGCTGGCGGCTCGGCTAGCTTGGCGGCGCAGGTCGCACTGTCTGGCGTCGGCGTCTCGACGGCGGACGGCAGCGCAACTGCAGCAGTCAGCATCCCGCTTGCTGCTGCTGGTATCTCAATATTCGGCGGTGCAGCAACCGCCCAGGCTGCCGTTACGATCAGCGCCACCGGCCTTGCACAAGCAGCTGCACAAGCCGGGTTGTCGGCCTCGGTACTGCTCGCTGGTTCCGCCGCAGCCCTGGCATCCGGCAATGCTGCACTAGCAGCCCAACTCAACGCCCTGGCATCCGGTGCCGCGCAGGCATCAGGCACGGCGAATCTCTCCGGCGGTGCGCCCGGTGCGCTTAACGCTACCGGCCAAGCCCAGGCCGACGGCTCGGCTGTGCTTTCGGTCAACATCAATCTCGTTGCTGCCGGCGCCGCACAAGCCAGCGGCACGGCAACCGGGACGGCATCTGCACCCGGTGCGCTCAATGCGGCTGGCGCAGCGCAGGCGGGTGGCGCAGCAACTTGGTCAGCCCTGATCACCCTCACCGCCGCCGGCTTCGTGCAGGCCGTGGGCGCCGGTTCGTTCACCGCCCAGGTGCCGCTGTCAGCCAGCGGTCAGGCATCTGCCGGCGGGCAGGCCGGTGCGGTGCTAGTCGGCCAGGTGCATCACTTCCGCCTCGCCGCCACGGTCGCCCGCAAGACGGCTTTGCAGCTCAGCGCCCGGCGCACAACCACCCTACACCATGAGGTTCGGCATGCCTGATCCCGCTTACATCATCGGCGAAGTGGCGCGGCTCAGCCTGCGTGTCGCCGATCTCACCGGCCTGGCTGCCGACCCCGGCAGCGTGACGCTCAAGATCAAGCCGGGTGCCGGTGCCGTGGCCGATTACCTCTACGGCAGCGCGCCCGAGGTGGTGCGCGATGGTGCCGGCCTTTACCACGCCGATATCGAGTTGACCGCCGCTGGCCTGTGGGCCTATGCCCTCTGACAGCAGCGCCGTCAAGCTGCTGATCGACGGCAAGGTGCATGCCGAGTGGGAGTCCTACGAGGTGGATTCTGACCTGCTGATTCCCGCCGATGCCTGGCGCGTCACGCTCTCCCTGGGCGACGCCACCTTGCCGGCCGGTCTGGTGCCGGGCAAGGCGTTCGAGCTGAGGGTGGGTGACGACAAGGTGATGGTCGGGCGCATTGACGAAGTGGGCTGCGATATCGCCAAGGATGGCGCGCGTTACGATATCTCCGGGCGCGATGGCGCGGCGGTGCTGCTCGATTGCTCGACGCCGATCGCCACCAAGCAGCAGGCGACTCTGGCTGAGATCGTCGCGATGATTACCCGCGAGCTGGGCATTAAGGTGCAGGAAATCAAGGGCGCCAGCCGGACCAAGGAAAAGATCAACGTCGAGCCGGGCGAAAGCGCCTGGGAAACCCTGACCAATGCCGCCGAGGCCAATGGCTTGTGGCCGTGGTTTGAGCCGGACGGCACGCTGGTGGTGGGCGGGCCGGACTACAGCGCACCGCCGGTGGCCACCTTGATTCTGGAGCGCCACGGGCGCGGCAATAATGTCTTGCGCCTGTCGCAGCACACGTCGATTCAAGGCCGTTATTCACAAATGACGGTGCTCGGGCAAAAGCCCGGTACCAGCCGCGAGCAGGGCAAGCATGGCCTGCGGGGCACTGCGTATGATCACGGCGTCAGCTGGTATCGCCCGAAGATTGTCTTTGACTACGAGGCCGATTCCGAGGCGGTCTGCGAGACCCGTGCCCGCAAGCTGCTGACCGATAGCCGGCTCAAGGGCTATTCGCTGATTGCCCAGGTGCAGGGCCACCGCATTGTGGCCGATGGCCGCCCGAGTGACGGCTGGCTGTGGAAGCCGGGCCAGCGCGTGTGCGTGATTTGCCCGCAGATGGGCATCGACGGCACCTATTTTCTGATGGCGCGCAAGTTCTCCGGCGGGCGCAACTCGGGGCCGCGTACCCAGCTGACGCTCAAAGAAGACAAGACGTGGGTGCTTGATGCCCACCCGCATAAGAAGAATTACCGCCTGGGCAAGAATGCTGCGCCGCTGCAGGTGCTTGATGTGAGCAAGGGAGCCGGACAGAAATGATCGCCGAAATCGACGCGCGCATTCGCCGCCAGCTCACCGGCATCCGTCAGGCCTTCCGGGGCGTGCTGACGCTGGTCAAAGCCGCCGGCAATGTGCAACTGGTGCAGGTCGACGGCCTTGCCGGCGAGCAGCTGCAGGACAACGAACTGTTTCAGCACTACGGCTACACCAGCAACCCGCCGGCCGGGACGATGGCCATCGTGCTGCCGATGGGCGGCAAGACGGCACACGGCATCATCATCGCCACCGAGCATGGCAACTACCGCCTCAAAAATCTTGAGTCCGGCGAAGTGGCGATCTACAGCGACGAAGGCGACAGCGTCATTCTCAAGCGCGGCCGACTGATCGAAGTGACGACCGAAACCCTGCGCATCAACACCCAGGTTATGGAGGTCAATGCCAGCGCACAGATCGACTTCAACACGCCCATGGTGAACACCGACCAGGCGCTCAATGTCACTGGCCTGACGACGATCACCGGCGGCATTGCCATCTCCGGTGGTGCCGGCGCGACGGCAACGATCACCGGCAACCTGGTCACCGTTGGCACCATCACCAACAACGGCAAGGCCATCGACAGCTCGCATCAACATAGCGGCGTGCTGGCCGGCGCCGCCAACACCGGGACGCCTGTCTGATGGACGCCCTGATCAACCCCGTTACCGGCGACTACGTTTTAACGGGCGGCACGCCTGAGCGCGACCCGGCGGGCGGCCTCGGTAACGCGGTCTATCTGCGCCTGATGACGCCGCTCGGCAGCTATTGGGCTGACGCCACCCTGGGCAGCCGTCTGCACGAGATCCAGCGCGAGAAGGATCTCGCCCGTGTCGAGATCCTCGCCCGTCAATACGCCCAGTCCGCTCTCGCCCCGATTCTTGCCGATGGCCGCGCCCGGGCAATCGACATCACCACCGAGCGCGTCAAGCTGCCGGCCGGTGGTAGCCGCCTCAATCTCTTAATTGAGGTCACCGATGCCGCCGGCAATCGGCTGTCCTTCACTCACCCGGTCAAGGTCATTTAATGTCATTCACCACCCCAGACTATCAGGCCATCCGCGACGCCATCCTGCGCGATATCGCCAACCAGGAGCCGAGCGCCAATGTCGCCAGCGATGGCGATTTTGCCCTGCGCGCCAATGCCACCGGCGCCGCAATCGAGGGGCTTTACCAGCACCAGGAGTGGATTGCCCGGCAAATATTCCCCGACACCGCCGATGCCGACCTGATGGAGCGCCACGCCAGCCTGCGCGGCTTGACGCGCAAGGCAGCGCGCGCAGCGACGGGCACGATCACCTTCAGTGGCACACCGGCCAGCGCCGTACCGGCCGGTACCGAGGCCAAAACCGCCGCTGGTGTGGCTTTTGTGACCACGGCGGCTGGCGTTATCGGTGGTGGTGGCACGGTCAGCCTGGCGGCGCAAGCGGTTGTCGCCGGCACGGCCGGCAATCAGCCCGCGCTTGTCTCGTTGAGCCTGACCGCCGCGCCCGCCGGCGTATTATCTACGGCGTCAGTGGTCACGATGACTGGTGGCACCGACACCGAAACCGATGGGGCGCTCTTGGCCCGGCTGCTGTACATCATGCGCAACCCGCCGCAGGGCGGTGCGGCACATGATTATGTGATCTGGGCCAAAGACGTGGCAGGGGTCGGCGAGGTCTATGTCTACCCGCTGCGCCGTGGCCTCGGCACGGTGGATGTGCTAATCACGACGGCTGGCGGCTTGCCGGATGCCCAACTGCTGGCCGATGTGCAAGATTACGTGGCGGCACGCGCCCCGGTCGGCGCCGACTTTATGGCGCTGGCGCCCGTGCTGGTGCCGGTCGCGGTGACCTCCACCGTCGTGCTGGCCGCTGGCGCCACTTTGCCGGCCGTTTCGCTGGCGATTTCAGACGCGCTGACGGCTTATTTCGCCACCCTGACGCCGGGTGCCACGGTTTATCTCAGCCGTCTGCGCGCCCTGATATCCGGGGTTTCTGGCGTGCTCGACTTCAATTTGACCGCCCCGGCTGCCAATGTGGTGTCCACGGTGGATGCCACCCATATTGAGCTGCTGTCGCTCGGCGTGGTGACGCTTTCATGAGCCATTTTGACCTGCTGCGCCGCCTGTTGCCGGCCGCCGTCGATCCGCAGGCGCCGGTGATGGGCGTCGAGTTGCAGGCCGAGGCCGCCGCGCTCGATGCCGCTCAGGCACTGGCCGCAGTGCTGCTGGACGAAGCCGACCCCCGCCTGGCGCTGGTTTTACTGGCCGACTGGGAGCGCGTGCTCGGCCTGCCGGACACCTGCGCCGCCCAGATCGCCACCACACTGCAGGAGCGCCGCGCCGCCATCGTCGCCAAGCTCTCTGCCGTGGGCGGTTGCAGTCTGGCGTATTTTGAGGCGCTGGCCCTGGCCATGGGCTACCCGGTCAGCATCGACATATTTCGCCCGTTCCGTGCCGGCCTCAATCGCTGCGGCGATCGCCTGATGGGCGGCAACGAAATCCGCTACGCCTGGCGCGTCCGCGTCACCGGCGCCCGTTACACGCCATTCCGCACCGGCGCCAGTCAGTGCGGCGACCTGCTCGGCAAGATTGCCCGCGCCGAGGATCTGGAGTGCAAGCTCAAGCGCCTCAAGCCGGCCCACACCCACCTGATTTTGTCTTACGAGGGAGTCTGATTTATGGAATATGTTCAACCCGTTGGTGGCCTCGCCAATGATCCCTACCTGGATGCCAACCCGGTTGGCGGAATCGAAGGCAGCCCGGTACCCGCCGCTGCCATCGAGCACCCGATGCGCGAGCTGGTCGCCCTGATCACCGATGCCGGCCTGGCACCGACTGACGCGAGCCTGACACAAGTTGCCGCCGCCGTCCGGACGCTGATGCAAACGCAGGCAGCCAGCATCTCGGTTGCCGGTGGGACAGCGGATGCCATTACCGCCGCCTATACGCCGGCGATCATCGCGCTGACCAACGGCATGACGCTGTACGTGCGGGCAGCATCGGCCAATGCCACGGCGACGCCGACCTTCAAGGCCGACGGAACAGCGGCGTTCTCCATTGTCAAAGGCAACAATCTGCCGCTGGTCGCCGGTGATATCGCTGGCGCTGGGCACTGGGTTGAGTTGCGCTACGACTCGGTTCTCGATAAATGGGTAATTGCCAACCCGGCTTCGACAGTTGCTGTGCTTGGGGCCGCAAAGAATTTGGTAGTGAAGAACAATACGGCGACGCCCGCTTCAAAGATCGATGTGGCCGCCGATGAAATCGCCCTAAAAAGTGCTGGCGGCTCGGCGCTGCTTGCCACTGCGTTTTTTGTCACGGCAGACATCACCGTCGGTGGCGCGAATGGACTTGATACTGGCGCCGCTGCAAACAATACGTGGTACTACATTTGGGTAATATCAAACGGCGCGACGGCAGAATCGCTGCTTTCGACAAGTTCGACCGCTCCGACGCTACCCGTGGGCTACACCTACAAGGCTCTAATCGGCGCGGTTTATCGCACTACGGCATTTCGCAATTTCACCCAGAGGGGCAGCCGCGTGCAGGCGGCCGAGCAATGGCAGACTTTAAGCGGCGGCACTGCAACGGGGCTTACATCGGTGTCAATGTCGACCTTCGTGCCGCCGATCCACAAGCAAGTGACCGTGGCCGATTTGCATTCAACTCCCGCGTCACTTGGCCAGTCGGCCGGAAATGTTTATGCCGGGAATGCTGTGGGAAAGGTCGTCGGGTCGGTGTATCCCTACTCATCCGGCAATACACAGTCCGATTGGAGCAGCTGCACCTTTATCCCGGAGGTCGCACAGACTTACTACTACAACGTGAGTTCTGGCAGTTCCACGCATTACATCATCGATTTCGAGATTTAAGGGGAACAGTATGGGATACGCATATAAACACAATGGGCGCGAATGGCGTATGGTGGCCACTCCCGCCGATCTACTCGATGGAGAGTTGTTTAGCGCCGACGAGCCGGCTTTACCGGTTGACGCAATTCGGGAAGATAAGTGGACCGCAATCAAGAATGAGCGCGACCGCTTGACGCAAAGCGGCTACCCGCTGGACAGTTATTGGTTCCACAGCGACGCCTATAGCTTATCCCAGCAGCAAGGGTTGATCCTGGCGGCGCTACAGGTGCAGGCCGCCGGTAGCGACATCGACGAGCCGTTGATGGCAACGCAGTGGAAAACCATGGGTGGAGATCGTGTGACCATGACTGCTCGCCTGGCCTTACGTCTAATCCCCGCCGCGATGGCTCATCAAGGGGCGATTTTCGATGCTGCAGAGGCTCACAAAGCCGCCCTGTATGCCGCGCCCGACCCGGCCGCATACGACTATTCCACCGGCTGGCCAGCGATTTTCGAGGCCTGAAATGATCAAATATCTCGTGCTGCTACTCGTCTACGTCGTGTTTTTCATCCTGGCCATGCTGCTCGCCCCCCTCTTGCCGCTGTTCATGGAGCTGCGCGACGGCCCCGCTGACAACAACAACGCCCGAGCGCGTGAGCCACGCTTGCCGCTTTGGCTCGGCTGGTTCGACACTGCAACCGACAACAGCCTGTGGGGAGACAACGGCTGGCGCACCAAGCACTGTCCGGACCGCTGGCGGTACTACGACGGCATGATGCGCTGGCTCTGGCGCAATCCCGCCGCCGGCTTCAGCTGGTCAGTGCTGGCCCACGCGGTCGATGCCAGCGACAGCTTCAGCCTGTCATCCTCCGGCTGCGGCCTGAACCTCGACAAAGCACGCGGCCAGCAAGGCTGGTTCCTGATCAAATCAACCGGCGGTTCCTTCCAGTTCCGCTGGGTAAAAGCCTGGGGAAACTGGCAAATGTCCTTCGAAGCCGGCTGGCTGCTCGACGTCTACGTAAAAGACATGAAGGCAGTACTCACCCAGCCCCGGGCGCTCTACCAGTTCCAACCGCGCCTAGTGCGCAGCAAGTAAAAGACGGTGCGACCGTTCCTGGTGCGCTAACACCGGGGCGGCCACCTCCAGCAGATCACGCCTGCGTTTGGCCAAGGCACCGTACCGTGCACACGGCGGGCTGAAGCCTACACGCAATAGGCAGAAAGAGAGACCCGATGAGCCCGTTCATTAACAATTCGACTCAATTAGCCCGCCCAATCCTCCCGTGGATCGGCGGCAAACGACGGCTAGCGAAGCATTTGCTGCCGCTGTTTCCTGAGCACGCTTGCTACGTCGAGCCGTTCTGCGGGGCGGCTGCACTATTCTTTATGAAGCAGCCCGCGAAAGCTGAAGTGATCAATGATATCAATGGTGACCTGGTCAATTTATATCGTGTGGTGCAGCACCACCTGGAGGAGTTCATCCGGCAGTTCAAATGGTCGCTGGTTAGCCGCCAGGTGTGGGAGTGGCTCGATAGCACCCCGGTCGAAACATTGACCGATATCCAGCGCGCCGTGCGCTTCTATTACCTGCAAAAAATGGGGTTCGGCGGCAAGGTGAAAAGCCGAACTTTTGGCACCTCAACCACTTCCGGACCAAGGCTGAATTTGCTGCGTATCGAAGAGGAATTATCGCAGGCCCATCTGCGGCTTTCCAACGCAACAATCGAGCACTTACCCTGGGCAAAATGTATCGAACGATACGACCGCCCCCACACCCTGTTTTATTGTGATCCACCCTACTGGGGAACCGAGGGCTATGGGGTTGATTTTGGGCTGGGTGAGTATGACCAGTTAGCGGCGCTGGCCAAGTCAATTTCGGGCCACATGATCATCTCAGTGAACGACATTCCAGAGATGCAAAAAGCCTTCGATGGTCTCCGTATGACTACCTTGGATATTCATTACCCGGTGGGTGGTGCCGGTCGGTCAAAGTCGACGAGCAGAGAGCTGGTCATCACCAACCGTTAATCACCAAAAAGGGCGTTAATTCGCCCTAGTTGGTTGTGCCAAATAACGCGCGAATCTGTGCCAAATGTCGCGCCGCCTTACACTTTCATAGTTGCCATATCGCCATCCACCACAATCTCATCGACCAACAGCTGCAAATAACGTTTTGCAAAGTTCTTGTCCTTGAGCTTGGCGCGAATCGCCTTGCTGAATGCATCAATCTTGCTCGGCAGATTACGCTCCACCGGCACCGCCACACTACGTCGAACCCCAGCCAGTTCCACCAGCAGCGATTCCCGTTCAGCCTTGATCGCCTCCCTTGTTGTTCCGGATACGTGGGCGTAAAGGGCGACATGCATGATGATTTCTCCAGTGGCGCCCATTTGGAATGGACGAGCTATCTCGGGCAATAGCTTTTATATAGTGATTCTTCCCGGTTTGAGAGGCGCATGGTGGCGGCGACAGAGCGTTGGCAATCGTCGTTTAGACCTGACGTGCCACTGTAACAACTGACTTTCCGGCTGGCTTCTTGGGAGGGAGATTGTCCAAAGGTTGCCGTGACTTTCTGTAAGCAGCCATATAGCTGGGTCATGTCCGTAGTGGAACCGGAGTTTACTGCGTTTCCGGTATGACCAGAACGGGCGACTACGACAAGGTTTTCACTTTCTCTGGCCCTTAGAAATTCCTTTTGCCGCTGCAAATCATTGATGGCTGTTTGCCGATGAATTGGAGGAACGTAGTCGTCCCGTTGGACAGATAGTTCTCTAGCACCTTCAGCAGCCGGTTGATTGGTAATCATGATTTGCCCATTCGCCTGCCGGTATTTAATGGCGTCCGAATAAGCATTCGAGGCTGCAACCGCGAGGCATACGGATAAAAAGATGGTTTTCACAGAAGGGATGGGCGCAGTTGATGGAATGCGGAGGTTATATTTTAGATATGCCAATTGCAATGCATTTGGCGCTTTTCTTGCGATTCGCCTAAATAACGGCAGAGAACCTATCCTTCTCAAGAATCCGCTTTCCATCTTCCGTGTGGCTGCATGTTGGCTGCAAAGTGCTGACAATCAAGGCCAAGCTTCGTGCGCTACGCGCAGCCTTGACAGTCAGCCCTTCTCCGCGAGCTGGTCGCCATACGGATGATGGCTAGCTGCGGTGATGCTCAAGCTTCCGCAGTATCCATCTGTTGGGTCAATAAAACTTGTATTTCGTCAATGCCCAATAGCAGAGGACTGCACGCATCGCGCGCGATTCGTGCAGTCCTCT
>CAXYZX010000035.1:0-18821 GCA_964293845.1 uncultured Dechloromonas sp. | reverse complement strand
ACGAGAACAAGGAGATCGGCCACTTTGGCGCCATTTCGGGGCGCACAATTTCTGCCGATAACAGTCAACCGCTCGTCGTGGTGATCCAGGATGCCGCGAGTGGCGCGGTCGAGGATGCCTACGCCCAACCAACTGCCGGTTATTTCCTCTTCACTGCCCGCCCCGGCAGCTATCGTGTGGCAGCCTTCATTGACCGCAATGGCGATTTCACTCACCAGCCTGACAGCGAGGAGTCAGCCCACAGCTCGACCATCACGCTGAGCGCCGGCAAGCTTGTCAAGAACCAGAGTCTGCTCCTGAAAACCAGCCCGCAGACTATTCCCGGAGCGCTCAAGGATATTGTGATTGGCGGCGACACCGGCGAAGGATTCACCAATTTCAGCCTGGGCAATGTAGTGGCTCTGGATGACACTCGTTTCTCGCAAAACAATGCCAGCACCGGTCTATGGAAGCCAATGACTTTCCTCAAGGAGCAGCGTCCCGGGATATATTTTCTGGAACCCTATGCCCAGGAGAAAACACCGGTTCTCTTCATTCATGGCATCAACGGCTCTCCCGCAGATTTCCGCGAAATGGTCAAAGCACTCGACAGAGAGCGCTACCAGCCCTGGTTTGTCTACTATCCATCGGGCGTACCACTGAAAATCACGGCCTCCTACATCATGCGCTGGCTCAACACCCTGCGCGCCGAATACGGCTTTAGTGAAATTACCGTGGTTGCCCACAGCATGGGCGGACTGGTGGCTAAAACCACTCTGCATCTTCTTCGCCAGCAGAGCACCCACCCCGAACTGGCGACTCGCGCCCTGGCATTCATCAGTTTTGCCACCCCCTGGAATGGCCACCCGGCAGCCAAGCTGGGCGTCGATTACTCGCCGGTTGTGCTGGGTTCATGGCGGGACATTGCCCCGCAAAGTGAATTCATGACCTGGCTGCACGAGCAGCCAATGCCCCAAGGCATGCGCTATACCCTGGTTTTTTCATACAAGGGCGGCTTCGGTAGCGGCCAATCCGGCGACGGCACGGTCCCGCTCGCCAGTCAACTCTGGGAAGGCATGCAATACAGAAGCCAGGGATTGATCGGGATAGATACCGACCATGATGGGATTCTTTCCCACCCAGTAAGTCTGGAAACCCTCAAGCATGTGCTGGATGGCGTGCACATGGCTCCTTCGCTGGCCGGCACCAGACCATAACGGGAGAGACCGGGGGCAAAATGCCGCCCGGCTCTGGTGCAATCCCCTTACTTTGCTTCGTTCCAGCTTGAATCGGGATTGAAACGACGCATTCTCAGCGCCTCGATTTTTGTATTTTTCCCGAGGTTTTTCTGGTAGACCGTACCATCGTGATTCACCACGAAAGTCATGACCCCCGAGACACCATACTTGGCCGGATAGGCAACAACAGCAAAGCCACCGATCATCCGGTCATTAACCAGATAGCTGTAGGCCCCACCCGGAGCGTTCACACCCTGGGCCGTCAACATCCTGAAATTGTAGCCATGATAGGGTTGCGGCTCCTTGCCTTGCCCACCCTTGTGACGGTAACCCTCGCGGGCCGCTTCACCGACCAGTGGCCCGAGGGGACTCAATGGCTGATTGGCCGTCGCCGGCCAGTACAAACCATCCTTGGCGCCGGCACTGGAAATAAAGCGGCGGGCATAGTCGTTGTAGCCGTTACCATCGAGATCAGCCGCCGCATATTCACGTTGCGCATCGACTGTGGCCAACAAGGTCTGAATGGCACTCAACTCATTTTCACCGACTCGCCGATTGATAATTTCCTCGCGCCCGGCGGCAGAATCGAAAATCCAGCTGCCGTCTTTCTTGACCAATGGCGCAGGAAACGACCAGTCACCATCGCCAACCATTAGCATTGCCCGACCATCCGCCCCCTGACTGATACTGTTCTTGCGCTCGTAGGCAAGGAGGAATTTATCCCAGGCTTCACGATCAGCTACTTTGTCACCGCTAAAAAGCCAGCTACGCGACTTCGGGCCAACCACTGCGAGCAGCGCCTCGACATCCTTTGCACGCACCGCATCGGCCAGCGCCTTGCCAGCCTCTTCAGGTGCTGCAAAGGACTTCTGGACAATGGATAGATTGCCCGGTGCAGCGTAAGCCGTCATCGGCAGAGGAGCTGCTGCGATCATCAGCGCGACAGCAAGTGATTTCAAATTGAACTTAAGTTTCATCGGATTCTCCGCAGGAATAGGTTGTCAGCAAAACTAGCGGCGGCCACCGCCACCCCGCCCACCACCACCGCCCCCACCACCGCGGCTGAAAGAACTGGCCCCCGCCGACCTGCCAGAACCGCCATGACTGCCCATATCAGCCCGACTTGCACCGCCGCGCGAACTGGCATCGCGCGTTGAGGCACCACTATTCACACCGGAGAAACCACCACCGCCTCCGCGGTCCGATGTTCCGGCACTCGCTCCGCCGCGATCCATCCGGTTGTCACCGCCATCAAAACGGCCACTCGCGGCATCTCGCGAGCCACCGCCGCCTCCGCGGTCTGAGGTTCCAGCACTCGCTCCGCCGCGGTCGTTCCGGTTATCGCCACCAGAAGCACGATCTGTCGTCTTGGCTCGATTGTTCAATTCATTGCGATCCATCGTATTGAGTTCAGAACGCCCCGAATCGGCACGCCCGCGAAAATCTTCGCGTGACTTGGCGGCCTGGGAGTTACTCCCGCGGTTGTACTTGTTGGCCACGTTCTGATCACGGTAAGCGACACCGCCGCGATGATCGACGTTGTGATTCCAGTTGTTATTCGAGATATTGGTACGATTGAATGAGTTGTAGCGATTGACGTTGACGTTCACGCTCCCATGCCCTCCCCAGCCCCAGTGACACCCCCCCCAGATCGCCGCACCGACAAAAACACCAGTCGCAAACGCTAGTCCTGGCGGATAAACATAGGCCGGTGGATACATGTAATAAGGCGGTGTCGGATACCACCAAGCACCATAAACCACGGACGGATTGTAGGTCGGCACGTAAACAACTTCCGGCTTGGGCGACTCGACCACGTAGATAGTCTGGGTGCCTTGGGTTTCAGTCTTTACCACCTGCTGCTCGGTGGTTTTCAGGTTGCCATTGGCATCTGCCTTAGCGCGCAAAGACTGAACCGTATCCATCAAATCGCCCTGTTGCGCAAGAAAGGCATCGCCCAGCTTTTGCGTCCAGTCGAGTTTTTCGTTCATCTGCTGCAAAACCTGCGGCACTGAAGTCAGGGATTTGACCGCTGGATCCCAGGACTGCTTGGCCATCGCATCCTCAAGCGCCTTTCCGGTAACTTTCGGGTTAGCCTTGACCCAGCGCGCCGCCTGAACGACCTCCAGCGGATAGGTTGAAGCCATAAAAATCTGCGCCAACAAAGCATCCGGATAGAGCGCAATGGGCGCGGCCAATTGATCCAGTTCTTGCTGCGAAAAGGTTTTTTTGGCGGGTGCAACTGCCGCGCCACCAGGCGCCGCGGTCGTTTGATTTTGCTGGGCGAGAGCGGGGGTCAGCACCAGCATCAGCGCCGCCAAGAGTGTACCGGGACGAAAATGGCTTCTATTATTCATGGAGCCTCCTTGAGCATTGAACAGTTCAAAAGCAGCACACTCAACAGCGCTGCGCAACACAGCAACGAACAGCAGACAATAAGCGTAAAGAATAAACGCCAACACGCATTTTCGCCAAGAACCGAATTGGATTCGCCCAGGCAGCACCGCCATCGTGCGCATCCCGGGTTAATATCATCGGCATACAAACGATCTTGAACTCTGGAGCCTGACATGCCTCACCTAAAGTTCCTTGCCCCACTGGCTATTGCAGCGATTCTTGCCGCCTGTGGTGAAGAGAAAGCACCAAGCGCCAAAGGGCCGAGTGAAGTCAGTGTGATCCAGATCACGCCACAAGAAACCCCAGTCAATTACGAGTACACCGCACAAACCGAAAGCTCCCAATTGGTGGAGATTCGCACGCGAGTCTCTGGCTTCCTCGACAAGCGCACCTACAAGGAGGGCAACGTCGTCAAGTCTGGGCAAACACTATTCCAGATCGACAAAAAACCCTTCGAAGCACAACTTTCTGCCGCGCGTGGCGAGTTGTCGGCTCAGCAGGCCCGCCTCGCAGTAGCGCAGGCCACGCTCAACCGCGTTAAGCCGCTGGTTGAGCAGAATGCCCTGTCGAAAAAGGATCTCGATGACTCGATAGGCAATGAGCGCGGCGCCCAGGCCGCTGTTGAAATCGCCAAGGCCAACGTCATGACCTCCGAACTCAACCTCGGCTACACGACGATCAAAAGCCCGATTGACGGTCTGGCGAGTTTTGCCAAGGTACAGGACGGCAGCTATCTCAACGCCAACAGCCAGGAAGCACTACTGACCACCGTTGCAGCCCTCGACCCGATGCGGGTTAATTTTTCCCTGTCCGAAAACGAAGTCCTCAAATACCGCGAAAGCATTGCCCAAGGCAGTATCAAGGTACCGGCAGGAGACAACTTCGTGGTTGAAGTTCTACTCTCGGATGGTTCGGTCTACAGCGAAAGAGGCCGAATTACTTTTGCCGACACCTCGTTCGGCCAAGGCACTGGCACCATGATGGTCCGGGCCGAGGTTTCCAACCCCAAAGGCGCACTAGTCCCCGGCCAGTTCGTTCGTGCCCGTCTGATCGGCGCCACTTACCCGAAAGGTATCCTGGTTCCACAAAGAGCTGTCCTGCAAAGCGGCCAGGGCTATTTTGTCTGGATCATGGATAAGGAAAACAAGGCCCAGATTCGCCAGATCGAGGTTGGCCCGTGGGTTGGTGACCAATGGCTGGTCAAGCGCGGACTGGAGGGTGGCGAAGCACTGATCGTCGATGGCTTCATGCGCCTGGCACCTGGCGTACCGGTCAAAGTCGCTGCCGCCCCTGCTACTCCGAGCACCGCAGCCCAAGCACCGGCTGTGGCCAAGTAAGCGGGAGCCAACCATGTTCTCGCATTTTTTCATCGACCGCCCGATCTTCGCGGCAGTCATCTCGATCATCATTTCCATCGCCGGTGGCGTCGCCATGATGGCGCTGCCAATCGCGCAGTTCCCCGACATCACCCCGCCGCAAATCACGGTCAGTGCCAACTACCCGGGCGCCGATGCCAGCACCGTGGCACAGAACATCGGGGCACCCATCGAGAATCAGGTGAATGGCGCCGACAACATGATCTACATGTCGTCGACCAGTTCATCGACCGGCAATTACAGTCTCAACGTTTATTTCAACATCGGCACCGACGTCAATCTGGCCCAGGTGGACGTGCAAAACCGGGTCAATGCAGCACTGCCATTGCTGCCCCAAACCGTTTCGCAGCAAGGTGTGCAGGTCCAGAAACGCAGCGCCTCCTTCCTCATGCTGATTGCCCTCTATTCAGAGGATGGCCGCTACGACGAAGACTTCATCTCCAACTACACCAATATCTACGTGCTGGATGCCATCAAGCGCCTGCCCGGTGCCAATCAGGCGTCCATTTTCGGTGTTGTTGATTCGGCGATGCGTATCTGGCTATCGCCGGACCGCATGGCGGGACTGGGCATTACCGCTTCCGATATCGCCAACGCAGTCTCGCAGCAAAACAACCAGTTTGCCGTCGGCCGCATTGGCCAGTCGCCAACCCCGCAGGCTGTGCAACAAACCTTTCCGGTCACCACCAGCGGCCGGATGACCGACCCCAAGCAGTTCGAGAACATCATCCTGCGCACCGATGCCAAGGGAACTTCAATTGTCCGCCTCAAGGATGTGGCGCGCGCCGACCTTGGACGCAAGGACTATTCGCTGCGCAATGTTTATAACGGCAAGAAGGCGACCATGATCGCCGTCTATCAGCAGCCGGGCGCCAATGCGCTGGATGTCTCCAAGCAAGTCAATGCGACGATGGAAACGCTGTCCAAGAGCTTCCCGGCGGGCGTCAAATATGAAATTGCGATGGACACGACGCGCTTCGTTGCCGCCTCGATCAGCGAAGTGGTTCACACCTTTTTCGAAGCCGTCATTCTCGTCGTTGTTGTCGTCTATCTCTTCCTGCAGAGCATGCGCCTGACCATCATTCCGACCATTGCCGTACCGGTATCCATTCTTGGTACGTTCGTCGGCATGCTGGCGCTCGGCTACTCGATCAACATGCTGACCCTGTTCGGGATGATTCTCGCCATCGGCATTGTCGTGGACGACGCCATCGTGGTGATCGAAAACACCGAACGCAACATGACCGAGTTCGGCCTCTCTCCCAAGGATGCCGCCAAGCGAGCGATGACCGAAGTCAGCGGACCGGTGATTGCCATCGTTCTCGTCCTCTGCGCGGTATTCGTACCAGTTGCCTTCCTTGGCGGCATGACCGGCATGCTCTACAAACAGTTTGCCGTGACCGTGGCAATTTCCGTCGTCTTCTCCGGCATTGTCGCCCTGACCCTCTCTCCGGCACTCGCCGCCATTCTCCTCAAGCCGCAGCATGGTGAGAAAAACCGCTTCTTCAAATGGTTCGATGCCGGTTTCGACAAAATCACCAATGGCTACGTCAAAGGTGTTTCACGTTGCATTGCCCGCCCGAAACTGCCCATCGCCACCTTCCTGGCGCTGTGCGCCGGCGCCGGTTTCCTGTTCAAGACCGTGCCCTCGGCCTTTGTGCCACAGGAAGACCAGGGTTATCTGTTTGTGCCTTATTTCCTGCCAGATGCCGCCAGCCTCGACCGTACCGCGGTCGTCGGTGCTCATGCGGCGGACTTCATGAGCAAGCACCCGGCGGTCGCCAACGTTTCCCAGATCAATGGTTATTCGCTGATCGACGGGCAATACAAGACAAGCACGGGTGTTCTCTTCGTTGCGCTGAAGGATTTCGAAGAGCGCCAGGACCCCGCACTGCGCGCGCCAGCGCTGATCAAGGCCGCAGCCGCGAATTTCAGCCAGATTCAGGAAGGTGTGGCCTTGCCAATCAACCCGCCGTCAATTCCTGGACTCGGCGTAACTGCCGGCTTTGAGATGTGGCTACAGCAAAAAGGGAGTGGCAATTACGGTCAACTGGTCGATACGATGCGACAAATCGTTGCCAAATCAAAGGACAGACCGGAATTGCGCGGCGTCTCGGCGACCGCCAGCGCCAACAGCCGCCAGTTGCTGGTTGATGTTGATCGTGACAAGGCCGAGACTCTGGGGGTACCGGTACAGGACATCTACAACAGCCTGCAAACGCTGTTTGGATCACTCTATGTCAGCCAGTTCCCCAAGGATTCACGGCTCTGGCAGGTGATTCTTCAGGCTGAACCCGCTTTCCGGCTCAAGCCCGAAGACATTCAGCACATTTACGTACGAACCAGGGAAGGCAAGATGGTCCCACTCTCGGCCGTGGTCCAGACGCGCTACGTCACCGGCCCCGATCTGGTCACCCGCTTCAACAACTACCCGGCGGTGAAAATCACCGGCTCGGCGGCGCCGGGTTACAGCTCGGGTCAGGCATTGGAGGCCATTGAGGAACTGGCCAGGGAAATCATGCCCCCCGGTTACGGTTACGAGTGGGCCGGCGAAGCGCGTGAGGAGAAATCGGCCGGCGGCACCTCGTCGATTGCCTTTGTTTTCGGACTGATCTTCGTCTTTCTGATTCTTGCCGCCCAGTATGAAAGCTGGTCGCTACCGGTGGGGGTGGTCATGGCCGTTCCCTTTGCCCTTTTCGGTGCGCTGGTGGCGATTGCGTTGCGCGGCATACCGAACGACGTCTATTTCCAGATCGGGCTGATCACCCTGATCGCGCTGGCGGCCAAGAATGCCATTCTGATCTTCGAGTTCGCGGTGATGCTGCGCGAACAAGGCAAGTCGTTTACCGAAGCCGCCACCGAATCAGCACGCTTGCGGCTGCGGCCAATTGTCATGACCTCCTTTGCCTTCATCCTCGGCGTGGTACCGCTCGCCATCGCTTCCGGTGCCTCGGCCAACAGCCGACACTCGATCGGCACCGGCGTCATCGGTGGCATGCTCGGCGCCACCGTCATCGCCATCTTCTTCATCCCGATGTTCTATGTGCTGCTGGGCAAATTCTCCGATCGGGCCAACAAGAAAAAGGAGGATCAGGCATGAAACACAGCGCCCTCCCCTTGCTCAGCGTGCTGCTGATTACCGGCTGTGCGATTGGCCCCGACTATCAACGGCCCTCGCTCAACATGCCCGAGGCTTGGCGCAGCAGCAGCGCGCTACCGGCCAATGAGAAACTGGAGGAACTGGCCAACCTCGCCTGGTGGCAACAGCTTGAAGAGCCGGTGCTTGATGCCCTGGTGGCCGAAGCCCTGGCCAATAATCGCGACCTGAAGGTCGCCGCCGCTCGTGTCGACGAAGCTGCCGGCCAGCTAGGCAGCACCCGCGCCCAGCTGTTCCCGCAATTTGGTGCGACGCTGGGCGGTAGCCGTCAACAAGCCAGCAATGCCGGCCTGACTCCGATACCCGCTACGGTCGACCGCGTTTACAACCAATATTCTGCAGCACTCAATGTCGGCTGGGAAATCGATCTCTTCGGCCGTCTGCGCCGCGCCAGTGAAGCCAGCCAAGCTGATCTGCTCAGTAGCGAAGAAAGTCGCCGCGCTCTGGCACTTTCGCTGGCGGCGACCGTCGCCAACAGCTATATCAGCCTGCGCGATCTGGATAATCAGCTGGATATCGCTCGCCGTACCCTGAAAACTCGTGAAGAAAGCCTGAGAATTTTCGACCTGCGCTACAAGGGAGGTGTCGTTTCCGAAATGGAAGTTGCCCAGGTCCGATCCGAACTTGAGGCGGCGCGCATCGCCGTACCGACTGTCGAACAGTCCGTTGCGCAGCAGGAAAATGCCATTTCAGCCTTGCTCGGGCGCCTGCCGGGGCCAATCACACGCGGAAAAAACTTAGCCGAGATGGGCCTGCCGCTACCGCCCGTCAGCCTGCCGGCGAGTGTTCTTGAGCGTCGCCCGGACATCCGCCAGTCGGAACAGAATCTGGTAGCTAATAACGCGCGCATCGGCGTTGCCAAAGCCGCCTACTTTCCGAGCGTGACACTGACCGGCCTGCTTGGCTCAAGCAGCGTAGCCTTTTCCAATCTGTTCACCGGCCCGGCCCATGTCTGGTCCTACGGCGCTGATCTTGCGGCACCGATTTTTACTGCCGGCGCCATTGCCGGCCAGGTTAAATCGGCAGAAGCACGTCAGGTCCAGGCACTGGAACAGTACCGCAAGTCCGTCGAAAACGCCTTTCGCGAAGTCGATGATGCCCTGACTGCTGGCACCAAATCGCGCGAAGTGCTTGATGGCCGTATCCGTCAGGTCGACGCATTGACGACCTATGGGCGCGCGGCGCGACTACGCTACGATGGCGGCTATTCGTCCTTCCTTGAAGTGCTGGATGCCGAGCGCAGCCTCTTCCAGGCACAGATTTATGAATCGCAGGCACGTGGACAAGCGCTGATTGCGGCGACAACCCTGTACAAAGTTTTAGGCGGGGGCTGGCAGGCGGCAAGCGAGTAAATGGCCCGCCGCGCAGGTTGCGCCAAGAATATTAGCGGTTTATTATGTTCGCGCTGGCCGAGCTGCTATTTCTCGGCCCCACGACGAAGTAAAAACATATCCCGAGGACGAACAGCATGTATAAAACCGTTGTTGATAACACGCCACTGATCAAGGTTAACACCAGCAAGTACGAAGCCAGCTATTCCCTGAATGGTTCCCTGATGAATCCGCTGGAAGCCTTTTACGCAGCCCTCGCCGCCTGCGCTGCCGTCTATGCGAAGAAATCCTGCAAGGCTCTCGGTATCCCGGCCGCAGGCATAGACATCGCCTGTACCCCCTATGCTGGCCCCGGCGGCCCGCTGACGCTGGCCAAGTTCAAGACGGAAGTGCGCTTCCCTGCCCATTTTACGGCTGAGCAGAAGGCCACTATTCTCGATAGCATCGCTCACTGCGCCGTCAAGGAAGTGGTGCAGGATGGCCCGACCATAGAGTTTCTGGTCGCCGAAGTTTAAGTACCAGGTCCCAAAGCAGAAGGCCCACCAAAACGGTGGGCCTTCTGCATTTCAAAGCCGGGAAAATCAGGCTTCTGCAATGCCTTCCAGCATCTTCTGCAATTCACCGGACTGATACATCTCTTTGACGATGTCGCAGCCGCCGACAAACTCGCCTTTGATGTAGAGCTGGGGAATCGTCGGCCAGTTGGCGTATTCCTTGACACCATTGCGGATTTCTTCGTCGGCCAGCACGTTAACCGTCACCGGGTTATTGATGCCGCAGACCTTCAGAACCTGGACCACGGTCGCGGAGAAACCGCACTGCGGAAAGCGGGCATCGCCTTTCATGTAAAGGACAACCGGGTTGTTGGTCACGGTTTCGTGAATGCGTTTCTGAACATCAGACATATTGGCTCCAGATTAAAGATAAGCACCGCTGACCCGGGCTATGCCGGCCAGATCGGGATGAGTGAACGCCGCTTTGAACCCGGCGGCGGTTAATAAGTTCCTGCTGGCTGGCCCCTGATCGTAGCCATGCTCGAACAGCAGCCAGCCACCCGGGTTCAAATGCGTCGCCGCAGTAGCGACGATATGGCGTATACAAGCCAGCCCGTCACCGTTGGGCTCCTGATCGGTGAGGGCCAGACGCGGCTCAAAGGGCAAACCGTTCAGTTCCAGATGCGGGTCGCCCTCAGCAACATAAGGTGGATTGGACACGATGAGGTCGAAACGCTCACCAATCACCGGCGTGAACCAGTCGCCTTGGCGAAAATCGACCTTGGCCCCAAGCCGGCCGGCATTGTTGCGCGCGACAAAAATGGCGTCTTTTGAGATGTCGACCGCAACAGTCTCCGTAGACGGGCTTTCCAGCGACAAAGAGATGGCGACAATGCCCGAACCGGTGCCCAGATCGAGTACTTTCGGCGTGACCAGGGGTTGAAGCTTTTCCAGCGCCAGATCAATCAATACTTCTGTTTCCGGGCGCGGAATCAAGACGGCTGGCGAGATCTGAAAGACCCGCCCACGAAACTCCGCCTCGCCAACCAGATAGGCCAAAGGCTCACCGGCAGCGCGACGTTCAACCCACTCGGCAAACTGCGCGTAAGCCGGCGCAATAACCGGCGTTTCCGGCCGCGCCAGCAGATCGGTATGCGTGCAACCGGTGGCGTATTGCAGCAACAAACGGGCATCAAGCCGGTCGATTTTCTGCTTTGCTGCGGTCAACGCCTCAAACAAGGTCATTTTTCAGTTCTGCTCGGCCAACTCAGCCAGCAGATCGGCTTGATGCTCGGAAGCCAGCGCGCCGAGCAACTCGTCCATGTCACCATCGAGAATCGCCGCAATCTTGTACAAGGTCAGGTTGATGCGGTGGTCGGTAATGCGCCCCTGCGGGAAGTTGTAGGTGCGGATGCGCTCGGAACGGTCGCCGGAACCAATCAGCGACTTCCGCGTGCTGGAAATATGAGCCTGCTGCGCACGCACCTGAACATCCTTGATGCGCGCCGCCAGCACCTTCATGGCCGATGCTTTGTTGGCGTGCTGCGAACGGCCATCCTGACATTCGGCGACGATGCCGGTCGGCAGGTGGGTAACACGCACCGCCGAGTCGGTCTTGTTGATGTGCTGCCCGCCGGCGCCTGACGCCCGATAGGTATCGATGCGCAGATCTGCCGGATTGAGATTGACGTCCTCAACCTCATCCACCTCCGGCATGATCGCCACGGTGCACGCCGAGGTGTGAATGCGGCCTTGGGTTTCAGTTTCCGGCACGCGCTGCACACGATGGCCGCCCGATTCGAATTTCAGTCGCGAATAGGCACCGTTGCCGGCAATGCGACAGATAATTTCACGATAACCACCGAGCTCCGATTCGCTGGCCGACATCACCTCAACCTGCCAGCGCTGACGTTCGGCAAAGCGTGAATACATACGAAAGATATCGCCAGCAAACAAGGCTGACTCATCGCCACCGGTACCAGCGCGGATTTCCAGAATGACACTGCGCTCATCGTTGGGGTCTTTCGGCAGCAGCAATTTTTGCAGATCGATTTCGAGCTGTGGCAAGCGCACCTTGGCAGCAGCAATTTCCTCTTCGGCAAACTCACGCATTTCCGGATCATTGCGCATTGCCTCGCCCTCCTCCAGATCGCGCTCTGCCTGGCGGAAAGCGTGAAACTGGTTGATCACCGGCTCAATTTCGGCGCGCTCGCGGGAGAGCTTGCGGAACTGATCCATATCGTTTGCCGTGCTTGGCGCAGACAGCATGCGATCGATTTCGTCGAGACGATCGACCAGCAGATCCAGTTTTTGGCGAATACTCGATTTCATGTCGGAGAGGCAAGCAGCCACGGTGTGTGCGAAGGGGCGTAATGGTACCTGAGAACACCGTTCGTCGGCGATGGAAGGCAATTGCACTGACCGCTTTCCAACAGCATAATCTGGCAACTCAAAGAATTGCCCCATGTTCACCATCTCCCACTCCGTTATTGCGCTCGCTGAAACGCTGGAATTGCGCTGGAAAAAATATCGCGATAGCGGAGATTCCGATGCCTTCATTGAATTCACGCTGTCGCTCAACGGGCTGACCGAACAACTTAGTCGCCAGCATGTACCGGGACTGGTGCGCGCCTGCCAGGAACTGGAAAACACCGCACTGGCGCTGTTCGGCGACCGTTCGATGCATCCGATCGCCAGCGAAAAGTCGAACGCCATTGAGCGACAACTCGGTATCATCCTTAGCGAACTGCATCGCTACGAAACCCCCGCCGTTATAACGCGGCGCACTGCAGATGCCGACGAGAGCCTGGATGAAGCGTGGGCTCGCCCACGCCAGGTGGTGATCGTCGCCCATGAGCGCCATCCGTGGACCGCTTCACTATCTGAACAACTCAGTTTTTTCGGTTTCACCCCCGAAGAATCTCGCTGGGATGCCCAGCCAAACACCGATGTCCCGCCACTGGCCATTGTTTTCATTCCGGACCGCGAGGGATGCGTTTACCCGGAGCGCAAGCTTGCCGAGATCAAGACCTTGCGCCAGCAATTCCCGACCAGTTATTTCTATTGCCTCTCGGTTCCCTCCAGCCTGGAAAGTATCGTCCAGCTCCAGCGCGCCGGCACCGATGTTTGCGTCCCGGTCGGCAACAAAGTCAGCGATGTCCTGTCGCGCATCCTTGATCTGGTCAAAACCCGCGAGCAAGAGGTTCATCGTGTGCTGGTTCTCGAAGACTCGGCAACCGCCATCGCCCACATCCGGCGCTCGCTCTCCCTGCACGGCATAGACAGTCGGGCGATCAAGGATCCGCGCATCCTGCTCGAAGCAGCTGCTGACTATCGTCCCGATGCCATCCTGATGGATATGTATATGCCCTTTTGCAGCGGCGTCGAAGTCACCCGAGCCCTGCGCCAGATTCCGGAATACCGTACTTTGCCAGTCATCTATTTGTCCAGCGAGAGCGACATCGGCCAGCAAGTCGAAGCCTTGCGCCTCGGTGGTGATCAGTTTCTGACCAAGCCGATCAACCCCATAATCCTCGCCTCCGTCGTCAAAACCAAGATCGAGCGCTACCGCGAAATGCTTTACTCGGGCCGCCACGATAGCCTGACCGGACTGCTCAATCACTCAACATCCAAAGGTCAGCTGGAAACCATGTTGAGCACCAACTCGCCGGCCCGAAAAATGGTCGTAGCCATGCTCGATATTGATCGCTTCAAGTCAGTCAATGATGACTACGGTCACCCGGTTGGCGATCAAGTGATTCGCAGCCTGGCCTGGCTGTTGCGCGGCAGGCTGCGCAACTCCGACCTGATCGGTCGTTATGGTGGCGAGGAATTCATTATTGCTTTGCCCGACGCCGAAATGGGCCGCGCCATCAGCTTGCTCGAACGAATCCGCGAAGACTTCTCGCTCCTGCCGCACGCCCACGCCAGAGGTTCGCTGCGCGTCACATTCAGTTGCGGTATTGCCGCGCTACCTGACTACACCACGGCCTCGGCGCTGATCGAGGCTGCCGATCAGGCACTGCTGGAAGCAAAACGTAGCGGGCGCAACCGTCTGGTTATCGCGCCACTATCGGAAGCCGAATCAATCGCCCGAGTGCAGGTGAAAAAGCCGGCTGGCAGCTGACTGAAGGTCGTTTCGCTCGCTGCCTTCAGCAAGATTTAGCGCCTGCGTCGGTGCATGCAGGAACTTGTTGGTCAGGCGCTGCGAAAAATGTTCCAGCACTTTTTCAGCGGCTTCGCCCTTGGCCAACAGCTTCATGGCATGTTCGATTTCATGTCGGCGCATGCGCTCGGCCGCGTCGCGCAGGGAACGGATAACCGGTACCGTATCGCGCGCCTGCAACCAGCCGAGAAAATCCTGCACCCGGGTGGCGATAATTCCCTCGGCATCGACGACCGCCGCTTGCCTTGACTCCTGGCCGCTTTCAACCACCTGCGCCAGATCGTCCACGGTGTAGAGAAAAACATCGTCCAGCTCGCCCACTTCTTCTTCAATGTCACGTGGCACTGCGAGGTCGACCATGAATATCGGGCGATGGCGACGTACCTTGATGGCCCGCTCAACCATGCCGAGGCCGATAATTGGCAAGGGGCTGGCGGTGCAGGAAACAACAATGTCGTGCTGCGCCAGATGCTCGCCAACGTCTTCGAGACGAATCGCCGTACCGTTGAAACGCTCGGACAAGGCACGGCCGCGCTCCAGCGTTCGATTGGCAATGGTGACCTGTTTTGGCTGCTGGGCACAAAAATGCGCGGCACAAAGTTCAATCATTTCGCCCGCACCAATAAACAGGATGCGCTGCCCTGCCACCGACTCAAAAATTCGCTCGGCGAGATGGACGCCCGCCGCTGCCATCGAAACAATATTGGCGCCAATCGCCGTCGTGCTGCGCACCTCCTTGGCCACCGAGAAGGAACGCTGAAACAGCTTGTGCAACTGGGTACCCAGCGTGCCGCTCTCTTCCGCAACGCGCACTGCATCCTTCATCTGGCCAAGTATCTGCGGCTCGCCAATAACCATGGAATCGAGCCCGCTGGCAACGCGGAAGGCATGGCGAATGGCAGCAGGCTGGTCATGCAGGTAGATGTAGGGGGCGATGTCGCCGCGCTCTACCTTATGGTAGCGGGCCAACCACTCAACAACCACCTCGGGCGTTTCAGCGGAGCAGTAGATCTCGGTACGATTGCAGGTGGACAGGATCGCCACCTCCTTGACCGGCTGGGTGCGCGTCAGATCAGCCAGGGCCAGATGCAACTTATCGGCATGAAACGCCACCTGCTCGCGAATGGCGAGCGGAGCGGAGTGATGGTTGATGCCGAGGGTAAAAATCACCGGTTCAGGGACAAAGTCTGCGCAAAATAGCCGCGGATTATAGCATCCGCAATCTGTGGGCTTCGGCTGGCAATCAGGTCGCGGCACGAACTAGGTGCCCGCCGTATCGTCAACAAATACCCGCCGTTTTCTGCAACGTGGTCAGTACCCCCGCATTGTGCTAGATTTGCTTCCCTATCCCCTTGTTTTCGAGGCACTCCGTGGCACCCGCTTCTCATTTTTCTACCGCTCGCCTGCTGGCCATCGCCTGCTGCACCCTGCTACTGATTTCCTGCGGCGGCACACCGACAAAAAATGCCGATGGTGAGGAAATTGAAAGCAATGGCGCCGAAGACACCAAGGGCGCCTTCAAAAGCGTAGGCGCCGACATTGGCTGTGGCATTGCCTCCATCCTCAACAAGGATTGTGCAAAAGGCGCAAGAGCAGGCGCCAGGGTGGCTGACAAAATGATTTCCTGGGTTTTCAGATCACTGAAAATTGCCGATGGAAAAACCGTCAATAAAGAATATGAGGCGAAAAAAGCCAGCGTGTCCAAGACCGAAGTCAAGCCCATGGCGTTCACCACCAAGGTTGAGACAACAGACTCCGTCGCACCTGCTGCCGCAACCCCGGACAGCAAACAACAAACCCCCAGCAGCAAACCGGCCGCATCGGTCGCTACCAGTGAAGTCAAGGTCACCTCAAGCACCGACCTTGTCGGCTATGGCGACAAGGTACCGGTTGTCACGCAGAAATACGCGCTATACGACGAGAAGAACAAGCTGGTCAGCACCCAAACCGAGAAGCTGGCAGCGGTAGATGGCGCCGGTCGCTATGAGACCGAAGCCAAGATCAAGATTCCCAAGACCAAGGGCAAGACGGGCAAGCAGTACCGCGTTGAAACAACGCTCACCGTCAATGGCAAGGATTACAAAAAGAACTCCTACGACGTTGCACTGCTCGACGATGGCCGGATTCTCCTGGCCGTCGTCGCTAACACTGCAACGCTCTAAGCCCTTTCGCGTTAGAACAAAAATGCCTGCTTTTCGGGCGTCGACCGCGGCAATTTGTCGGCGCCAAACACGCGAACCTGACGCGGCTTGAACCAGACGCACTGACCAACGGCCAGCTGCAGATTGTTGTGGCGCTCACGCGACAACTCCACCTCGATGATCTCGCTGTTGTGCTGCAACTCAACGCGAACCAGCGGGCCGATGGGATGCACGTGCTGCACCGTCGCCTGCAAGCCGTCTTCCAGTGGCTGGTGGGCAATATCAATATCGTGCGGACGAACAAAAGCCGTCGTTTTCTCCGATGCCTCGTGGCGCTCAATTTCGGCGTAAGCGCCCTGCACCCGACTGTGGAACACATTCACATTGCCAAGGAACTGGTAAACGAAGGGTGAGGCCGGGCTGGAATAGACCTCATCCGGCGAACCGATCTGCTCAATTTTGCCGTGATTCATCACCACCACGCGGTCCGCCACCTCAAGCGCCTCTTCCTGATCATGGGTCACGAAGACACTGGAAATGTGCATTTCGTCATGCAAGCGACGCAGCCAGCGCCGCAACTCCTTGCGCACCTTGGTATCGAGAGCGCCAAAAGGCTCATCAAGCAACAGCACTTTCGGCTCGACGGCCAAAGCACGGGCCAAGGCAATACGCTGACGCTGCCCGCCGGAAAGTTGGGACGGATAACGATCAGCCAGCCAATCCAGTTGGACCAGACCAAGCAACTCCATGACCCGGCGCTTGATGTCGGCATCGCTTGGCCGCTCCTTGCGCGGTTTGACCCGCAAGCCGAAGGCGACATTCTCAAACACCGTCATATGGCGGAACAGGGCGTAATGCTGAAAAACAAAACCGACATTGCGGTCACGGGCGTGCAAATGCGTTGCCTCCGCGCCGGAAAACAGGACTTCACCGCCATCGGCGCTTTCCATACCGGCAATAATGCGCAACAGCGTCGTCTTGCCGCAGCCGGAAGGTCCGAGCAAGGCGACTAGTTCTCCAGTCGGGATGTCGAGGTTGATGTTGTCGAGCGCGACAAAATTGCCGAAGCGCTTGGAGATATTGCGAATTTCGATACTCATTACGTTTTCTCGGGGGCTAGTACGGTCGACAACATTTCTGTCTCTTTTTTCATCCGCCATTCGACGATGGTTTTAGCCACCAGCGTGACCAGCGCCAGCAGCGCCAGAATGGAAGCAGCAGCAAAAGCGCCGATGGCGTTGTATTCGTTATAGAGAATCTCAACGTGCAGCGGCAGCGTGTTGGTTTCTCCCCGGATATGGCCGGAAACCACCGATACGGCACCAAACTCGCCCATTGCCCGGGCATTGGACAAGATCACACCGTAGAGCAGGCCCCATTTGATATTCGGCAACGTCACACGCCAGAACATCTGCCAGCCTGAAGCGCCGAGCGAAACCGCCGCCTCCTCCTCATCCTTGCCTTGCGACTGCATCAGCGGAATCAGTTCGCGGGCAATAAAGGGAAAGGTGATGAACAAGGTGGCGAGGATCATGCCGGGAACGGCAAAAATGATCTTGATATCATGCTCGGAGAGCCACGTACCGAACGTACCTTGCGCACCGAACAGCAAGATAAAAACCAGGCCGGCAACCACTGGACTAACCGCAAAGGGCAGATCAATCAGGGTAATCAGCAGGCTTTTTCCCCTGAACTCAAATTTGGCAATACACCAAGCTGCAGCGACACCAAAAACAATGTTGAAGGGCAGCACCGCCAGCGCAATGCCTACGGTCAACAAGATAGCGGAACTCGTTTCTGGCTCCTTGAGCGCCTCGATATAAATCGGCACTCCTTGCGCCAGGGCTTCGACAAACACCGCCAACAACGGCAAACCCAAAAAGAAAAACAAAAAGCCTAACGCAATCGTCAGCAAGGAGTAGCGCACCCACGCCGGTTCTTCAATAGCACGAGCGGACTTCATTGCACACCTCCGCCGGCACGCGCTGCCGCCAGTTCAAGCGGTTCATCATTTTTGTGACGATTCGCCGCCCACCATTGAAGCAGGTTAACACCGAGCAGGAGCAGGAACGAAAGCCCCAGCATGACCACGGCCAAGGCTGTCGCCCCCAAAACATCGTATTGTTCAAGCTTGGAAATAATCAACAACGGTGTGATTTCAGAGATTAGTGGCAGGTTGCCGGCGATAAAAATCACCGAGCCGTACTCGCCCACCGCACGCGCAAAAGCCAGCGCGGTACCGGTTAGCAGCGCAGGGAAAATGGCCGGAAAAATTACCTTGAGGAAAGTCTGCCAGCGCGAGGCGCCGAGTGAAGCAGCAGCTTCTTCGACTTCGGTTTCGATATCCTCGATCACCGGTTGCAAGGTACGCACGACAAAAGGTAGCGTGATAAAGGTCAGCGCCACGACGATCCCCCACGGCGTGTAGGCAACCTTGAAGCCGAGCGGTTCGAGATATTGGCCGAGCCAGCCGTTACCCGCATAAAGCGTCGCCAGGGTGATGCCGGCGACGGCAGTGGGCAAGGCAAAAGGCAAATCAACCA
>CAXYZX010000034.1:0-18849 GCA_964293845.1 uncultured Dechloromonas sp. | reverse complement strand
TGTTGCCTTCGGTAGTGCGCTACCACGCGGATGGCAGCACCGATGTCGGTTACGACGCCCAGACCAAGCAGGCGGTCGACCCGCGCAACACCATTGTTTCGGTCAAACGCTTCATGGGCCGGGGCCTAAAGGATATCGCGCACGTCGAGTCCATGCCCTACGATTTCATAGAAGCGCCAGGCATGGTAAAGGTCAAGACCATAGACGGCATCAAGAGTCCGGTTGAAGTTTCTGCCGAAATACTGAAAAGCCTAAAGGCGCGTGCAGAAGCCGCGCTCGCCGGCGATCTGGTCGGTGCAGTAATCACCGTGCCGGCTTATTTTGACGATGCCCAGCGTCAGGCTACCAAGGATGCTGCACGACTGGCTGGCCTTAACGTGCTGCGCTTGCTCAACGAACCGACCGCTGCTGCCATTGCTTACGGACTGGATAATGGGGCAGAAGGTGTTTATGCGGTCTACGATCTCGGTGGTGGCACCTTTGATATTTCCATTCTCAAACTGACCAAGGGGGTTTTTGAGGTTTTATCCACTGGCGGCGATTCCGCACTGGGTGGTGACGATTTCGATCATCGCATTTTCTGCTGGGTAATTGAGCAGGCCAAGCTGCACCCCTTGTCGCCGGAAGATGGGCGCTTGCTGATGATGCGCTGCCGTGAAGCCAAGGAGTATTTGACCAACAACCCGGAAGGGCCGATTACCGCGCGCTTGTCTACCGGTGAAATGATTGATGTCAAACTGGATGTCGCCACCTTCGCCAGCATCGCCCAGACACTGATTTCCAAGACCATGCAACCGGTCAAGAAGGCACTGCGCGATGCCGGCCTGCGTTCTGAAGATATCAAGGGTGTGGTCATGGTCGGCGGTGCAACGCGCATGCCGCAAGTGCAAAAGGCAGTTGGCGACTTTTTCCGCCAGGAACCGCTGACCAATCTTGATCCGGACAAGGTCGTTGCGCTTGGCGCAGCGACGCAAGCCAACTTGCTGGTCGGCAACAAGACCGGCAAGGATGACTGGTTGCTGCTCGACGTGATTCCGCTCTCGCTTGGGCTGGAAACCATGGGCGGCCTGACCGAAAAGGTCATTCCGCGCAATTCGACGATCCCGACCGCACGTGCTCAGGAATTCACCACCTTCAAGGATGGCCAGACCGCGATGGCGATCCATGTCGTTCAAGGTGAACGCGAACTGGTTAGTGATTGCCGTTCACTGGCACGCTTTGAGTTGCGCGGCATTCCACCGATGGTGGCCGGTGCCGCACGCATTCGGGTGACCTTTCAGGTTGATGCCGACGGATTGCTGGCTGTTGCTGCCCGCGAGCAGACGACAGGTATCGAGGCCAGTGTGACTGTCAAACCGTCCTACGGCCTGTCAGATGACGAGATCGCCGGCATGCTCAAGGATTCGATGGCACACGCCAAAGATGATGCGGTCAATCGTGCGCTCAAGGAAGCTGTCGTCGAGGCGCAACGAATGATAGAAGCCACCGAAGCGGCGATGAAGGAAGACCCACATCTGCTTAACGAGGCCGAAACGACCAAAATCAGGGCGACGATTGCCAAGCTATCCGCATCCATGCAGGGAGAAAATCGTCGCCTGATCAATATCGCCATGGATGATCTGGGTTTTGAAACTCAGGAATTTGCCCATCGCCGCATGGATCAAAGTATCAAGAAAGTGTTGTCGGGCCGAAAAGTGGACGACATCAAAATGGGAGAAGATGCATGACGCAACTGATCGTTCTGCCGCATGTGGAAAATTGCCCTGACGGTGCTGTTATTGAGGCCGAAGAGGGCAAGTCGATCTGTGAAAACCTGCTGGCCAACGGGGTAGAGCTTGACCACGCTTGTGAAATGTCTTGTGCCTGCACGACCTGCCACGTCATCATCCGCGAGGGCTTCAACTCGCTCGAAGCCGCTGAAGAAGCCGAGGAAGACCTGCTCGACAAGGCCTGGGGCCTGGAGCCCAACTCTCGCCTGGGTTGTCAGGCGCTGGTCGGCAAGACGCCACTCATCGTGGAAATCCCGAAGTACAGCCTCAATATGGCAAAAGAGGGGCACCGCAAATGAAATGGACCGACATCAACGATATCGCCATCGAATTGAGTGAAGCGCATTCGGACAAGGATCCGCTCAAGCTGAATTTCGTCGACCTGCGTAATTGGGTCATGGCCTTGCCGGATTTCAACGACGACCCGAATCGCTGTGGCGAAAAAATTCTCGAAGCCATCCAGCAAGCCTGGATCGACGAAGTGTCCTGAAGGTAGCCACATGAAAACCCGCGAGTTTCCAGGTAGTGGCAGCCAGCTGAATGTCCTAGGTGGCCCTTTGCTGACCTGCAGCGATAAGCCGCTTACCGGTTTTTTTCGCGATGGTTGCTGCAATACCTCGGAAGACGATCTCGGAAGTCATACCGTTTGTGTGGTTTTGACTGCTGAGTTTCTTGAGTACTCCAAAGCTAGTGGCAACGATTTGTCGACGCCGCGCCCTGAATACAATTTCCCCGGTCTGCAAGCTGGTCAGCGCTGGTGTCTGTGCGTAGCGCGCTGGCTTGAAGCTTACCGGGCTGGCAATGCGCCCAATGTGTCGCTCAATTCAACCAACCAACTGGCACTGGAAATTGTGCCCTTGGCTGCACTGAAACAGCACGCCATCGACTTGCATTAACGCTGCATCTAAGCGAAGTAGGGTAGTTTCAAGTCTTCAGTGCTGCTCGCGCCTCGGCTTAACTTGTGGCAGAGATCAAGAAAGTGCTGAGTCGCCGGGCTGATGTAGCGATTGCGATGGCGGGCGAAATAAAAACGACGTTGCAGATCAAACTGTGGCGTTGGTACTTCAACCAGACTACCTCGCCGAAATGCCTCGCGCAGGGACAAGCGGGACAGGCAGGCGAGCCCCAGCCCTGATTCGACCGTACGCTTGATCGCTTCGGTGTGCTCCAGTTCCAAACGGATATTCAGGCACTCAAGCTGGCTGCCAATTACGCGATCAAAGAGTGCGCGGGTACCCGAGCCCTGTTCGCGGACTATCCAGTTCTGTTGCGAGAGCGTCGCGATACTGGCATTTTCGCGATTGGCCAAGGGATGTTGAGGTGAGCAAATGACAACCATTTCATCGTCGAGCCAGTGTTCCAGAATCAAATCCGTTTCACTGGCCTCACCTTCAATCAGCCCGATATCCAACTCAAAACGTAGCAACTGTTCGACAATTGCATGGGTGTTGGCAACGTGCAGCTGTATTTTTGATGCCGGGTGAAGCTGCAAATATTGGGCGACGATCAGTGTTGCCAGATAATTGCCGATCGTCAGTGTTGCACCAACTGCCAGTGGCCCCAGTGTGCCACCGGCCAGGAAGCCTTCGATGTCGGCGGCACGGGCCAACAGTTCTTCGGCCTGCGGCAGCAAGCCGCGCCCGGTGCTGTTGAGGCGCAGAGACTTGCCGATACGGTCAAAAAGCGGGCAGTCGAACTGTCGCTCAAGCTCAACCAGGGCATTGCTCGCCGCCGATTGGGAAATGGATAGATGCTCGGCGGCACGAGTCACATTTTCGCTGTGAGCGATTGCCGAGAAGATTTCGATCTGGCGTAGGGTGATTCGCATATTTATAAAATGGGTAATGTATATATAAATTATCCGCTTTTGCATGTAAGTCGCAAAGCCTAAGATACAAGCTCCAGTTTTAACAAAGAGCCACGCCATGAGTTCCCTTGCTATCGAGAATGTCCTTTCCGTCCATCATTGGAACGACACTTTGTTTTCCTTCCGCACAACGCGTGATCCGGGTCTGCGCTTCATCAATGGCCAGTTTGTGATGATTGGTCTGGAAGTCGATGGCAAGCCGATTACTCGCGCCTACAGTATTGCCAGTGCCAATCACGAAGAGCATCTGGAATTTTTCAGCATCAAGGTGGCCAACGGACCGCTGACCTCGCGTTTGCAAAATTTGCAACCGGGCGACCCGATCATTGTCGGCAAAAAGCCTACGGGGACGCTGGTGCTACGCGACCTCAAACCGGGCAAGCGCTTGTTTCTCTTTGCTACCGGAACTGGTCTCGCGCCTTTCATGAGCCTGATTCATGACCCCGAAACCTATGAGAATTTCGAAAAGATTATTCTGATTCATGGAGTACGCTGGACCACGGAACTCGCCTACCGCGATTACATAGAGCAGGATCTTGCCGAACACGAATTTTTTGGTGACTGGGCGCGTGAAAAATTGATTTACTACCCCACAGTAACGCGTGAAACTTTCCGCAATGAAGGCCGTTTGACTGACCTGATCGAGTCGGGAAAACTCTTTGCGGATATTGGTCAGGCGCCGTTGGACCCGGAGAATGATCGCGCCATGATCTGTGGTGGCCCGGCCATGCTCAATGACACTGCCGAGATGCTCAATGCCCGCGGCTTCAAGGTTTCACCGCATATTGGTGTGGCTGGAGACTACGTTATTGAACGGGCGTTTGTCGAAAAATAAACCAACTTAAATGGCTTGCTCCTCCTTGGCGGGAGGAGCAAGCATTCAGACTTACTTGATGGCGAGCAGACTTTCATCCCAGCTGCTGTGCTTCTCCAGCCCAAGCAGGTTGGCTACTGTTGCTGCGAGATTCGAGAGACCGGCGCTTTCACTCTGTTTCAGGCCCAGTTTGCCACCACTGCTATTGTCGTAGAGGATCAACGGCACCGGGTTCAGGGTGTGCGCCGTCTTGGCCTTGAATGAGCCATCGTTGTTGAGCGCCGGCTGTTTGGTCTTTTTGTCGATCTCGAACATTTCATCGGCATTGCCGTGGTCAGCCGTGATCAGCGCCACACCGCCCAGCGCATCGATCACCGGCAGGATACGCGCCAGTTCGAGGTCAAGCGCCTCAATCGACATCGTGGCAGCGCGGAAGTTACCTGTGTGACCAACCATGTCGCCATTGGCAAAGTTGCAGCGCAGGGTCTTGTACTGGCCACTTTGTAGCGCGGCGATCATTGCATCGGCAATTTCGGCAGCCTTCATCCACGGGCGCTGCTCGAAGGGTACGACATCGCTTGGCACCTCCTGATAGGTTTCGCCCTCGAACTTGCCGGAACGGTTGCCGTTCCAGAAGTAGGTGACATGGCCAAACTTCTGAGTTTCGGAACAGGCGAACTGGGTGATGCCCCCCTTGGCAAACCATTCGCCCATGGTGTTGCGGATAGCTGGTGGTTCGACCAGAAAACGCTTCGGTAATTTGAGGTCGCCATCGTATTGCAGCATGCCGGCATAGGTGACCCTGGGGAGACGGACGCGGTCAAATTTCTCGAAATGAGCTTCTTCAAAGGCGCGGGTGATTTCAATGGCACGGTCGCCACGGAAATTGAAGAACACCACGCCATCACCGTCTTCGATGGTGCCGACGGGCTTGCCATCGCGGGCAATAACGAAGGGCGGCAGATCCTGGTCTATGGTTTTAGGAAATTGCTCGCGTAGCGCGTTGACCGCAACAGATGCGCTGCTGAACTGTTGGCCGTGGCCCAGAACATGGGTTTGCCAGCCTTTGTCGACCATCGCCCAGTTGGCATCGTAACGATCCATGGTGATGTTCTGGCGGCCACCACCGGAAGCAATTTGCGCATCAAAATTGTTGTTGCTGATTTCGGCGAGGAAGGCTTCGAAAGGCAGGACGTATTCGAGAGCACTGGTCTCCGGCACATCGCGGCCATCGAGCAGGGCATGGATGCGTACAGTAGGCACACCATCGGCCTTGGCTTGCACGATCATCGCCTTGAGATGATCAATGTGGCTATGTACATTGCCATCCGAAAACAGGCCGATGAGATGAATCACCCCACGTCCGGCCTTGGCGCCGCCCACTACCTGTTGCCAAGCCTCACCCTCCCAGATCGCCCCGCTGGCAATGGCATTGGCCACCAGTGCCGCACCCTGGCTATAAACCTGCCCGGCGCCAATGGCATTATGGCCAACTTCCGAGTTGCCCATGTCGTCATCGGACGGCATACCGACTGCCGTGCCGTGGGCGCGCAGGGTAATGTGGGGGTAGTCGGCAAAGAGGCGGTCCAGCGTTGGCTTCCGTGCGGCAGCAATGGCGCTGCCCACATCAGTCTTGGGGATACCATAACCGTCCATGACAATAATCACGACAGGCCCTTGAACACCGGGAAAATTGGAAAGTTTATTCAACATGAGCTTGCTTCCAGCATAGAAAAATGACCGGCAGCAAGTATCCTTGGCCGCCGCAGACGAGTCAATGTGCCCGCCAAGATTAGGTGGATGGCGAGAAAGTCAGAGGCAGCCAAAGGCGGAAGCGAGTGCCTATGCCCATTTTGCTGCTGACATCCATGCGCCCCCTGTGTTTTTTGACGATGATATCGTAGGAAATGGAAAGGCCAAGCCCGGTGCCTTTGCCAACCGGCTTGGTGGTGTAGAAAGGCTCAAAAATGCGCTGGCGCACTTCGTCGCTCATGCCATGACCGGTATCTTCAATCTCGAACCAGACATGCTCGTTCTCAAAACCTGAGCGAATAAAAATCTTGCCTTGGGTCGTGATGGCCTGCGCGGCATTGACCAGAAGGTTCATGAAAACCTGATTGATCTGGGCGGGTACGCAATCGACCAAGGGGATATCGCCAAATTCACGAACCACCTCGGCTTTGTATTTGATCTCATTCCACACCACGTTCAGCGTACTTTCCATGGCGGCGTTAAGATTGGCCTGCTGGTGTCCGGTCTGGTCGACGTGTGAGAAATCCTTCAGATCCTGAACAATCTTGGTGACGCGGCTCAGGCCATCCTGCGATTCGCTGATCAATGAAGGCAGATCTTCACGGAGGAATTCAAGATCGGCAGATTGGCGTGCCTGGGCGATTTGCGCCGGCTCGCCTTTTTCATAGGCAGCAATGACATTGAGCAGGTGGCCAACATATGTTTTTAGCGAGCCCAGGTTGGAATTGACGAAGCCTACGGGGTTGTTGATTTCGTGCGCAACACCGGCTGCCAACTGGCCAATGGCGGCCATTTTTTCCGATTGCAGCAGTTGCTGCTGGGCTTCCTCGACTTTGGACAACAGTTGTTCAAGTTCACGGCGCTCGGCCTCAAGCGCCACATTGGCATCGGCCAACTGTGAAGTACGCTTGGCAACCAGTTCTTCCAACTGGTTCTGGTACTGACGCAAATCTTCTTCGGCGCGTTTTCTATCTGTCACATCCTGCAGGGTTTCAATCGCGCCGACGAGGTTGCCGTCGGTATCACGCAGCGGTGCAGCGGTAAAAAACAGCCAGCGACCGTTCTCGCCAAGCTGAGGGAAATAACTTTCTGCCTCGTAGGCACCGGCAACCGAGCACGAACGCTTGAAAAGCCCATGGTAGTAAGTATCAAACTGCTCTTCGATACTGCCATTGACAATCAGGTCGGCCAGGGTCGGACGGGCGGTTTTGTAGAATGTTCGCCATTGCAGGTTGGTGCCGACCATTTCACTGGCCGGGGCGCCGCTAATTACTGAACAGGCTTGATTCCAATGGGTGATGCAGTGTTTGGCATCGATAACGAAAGTTGGCACCGGGTCACCATCAATAATCTGCGCCAGATAAATCTCCATATTCCGCCTGTTTGCATCGTTACGCTTGTGTTCCGATTCAAGCAGTTTTTTCTGAGTGAGCGCAACTTCGTTCATTGCAACTTTTAACTGCTCCTGTTCGTGGCGCAGATCCTCGGTTCGCTCCGCCACTTTATTTTCCAGGTTCTCATTCAGTTGTTGCAGGCTGTCGTTACGTGCCGCAATGACCTGATACAGCGAGTTCATGGCGTCCAACAGGCTGGAGGTCGTCGGATCAGTTGCCCGTTTGCTTTCTTCCAGATAGGTTGCTTCGGCGGTGATGCCGGCGCGAATACCGCGGATTTGTCTGGCCATCGCCTGGTCGATACCAAGGATATGGTGCGCCAGCCAACTGGTCAGAAAGCGCAGCAAGTATTCCGTGCCGGTTCCAGGACCAGATATCGCTCGCATATTGACCACCTGGCGGGCAAATTCGCGGTGGATTGCTATGTGCTGGGTGATGAAGCGTGGATCACATCCTTCAGCCATCATCAGCTCTTCTTCGTGTCGGAAGTGCACTACGGCGTATTGGACCAATTGGTCCATGATGTCCTTGATTTCATCTTCCGGTGTTTCGCTCGATACCTTTTCCACCACCAGATTGATGATGCGCACCAACTCCTGGTGTTCGGTATCGACAATGCTTTCGCCGGTCAAATAACGCTCATTCCAGATGAAAGCATCCATGATCAGCTCACTCCTTGTGAGCCAGAAATTCCGGATCAAGGACGACTGAGCCGTCCGGTCCCCAATTGACCTCGGTGATGCCTGGTTCGATACGCTCCAGCCGTTCGGCTTCCAGCGCTTCCTCCGTGGTATCCCCCATTTCCAGACGTACCAGATTGGCCAGCTGGCGGTTTTCCAGCAGCAGTTCGCGATGTGCCAGGGCCTGGCCAATAGCTGACATCAAGTCGTAATCGTTCCACGGTTTACCGATAAAACGCTCGATACCTACTTCGTTCACCGCCCGTACCAGCGCATTGAGGTCTGCGTAGCCGGAGAGAATCAAACGCGCCGCATCTGGCTGCAGGGCCTTGGCGGCCATGAGGAATTCGATGCCATCCATCATCGGCATACGATAGTCGCTCATGAACAGGTCAAACTCCTCTTTGCCGGCAGCCTCCAAGGCAGCTATGGGTGAAGTGAAAGCGTGCACTTCCAGCGTAAAACTCTTGTTGCCATAAGTGCAAGGAGCCATGCGCAGCAAGCGCTTCAAGGACTTTAGGATGGAGTCCTCATCATCAACGATCAGGATACGGTTCATTTTTCCTCCTGGCGGATGTAGAGCGTCAGCGTATGTTGCTCCGCATGCTCCATCTTGATCAATTGCCCGATTATTTCGCTGGTTAGTACGCTGCCCCTGGCGAGCAGCATGTAACCGTCACGATGGACTTGGTCACGAGTCAAGACCATGCCCGGTTTGAGATGCATGGTGCGTAGTGGTGCTTCGCTGATGCCGGTCTTTTGGGTTTCAGAAATCAGCTTCGAAAAAGCGTCGACCGCAACAGGATCGTAGCGCTTGCCGCGATTCTCGATTAGAAACGTCATCGCCTCTGCCGGCTTGAGTGGACGCTGAACCAAGGTGCCTATCTGCAGCGAATCATACTCATTGACCACTTGCAGGATACGGCTCCCTTGTGGAATGGCAATACCGGTCAGGTGGTCGGGGTAGCCGCTGCCGTCGTAACACTCATGGTGGTGGCGCACCAGCACGGCGGCTTCCTTGAACTTTTCGATGCCCATCAGTATGTTCTGGCCGATCAAGGGGTGCTTCATGACCAGTGCCCGCTGTTCGCCAGTCAATGTATTGAAGGGCTTGCTCAGCAATTCATCCGGCAGGCCGAGCTTGCCAATGTCGTGCAGCAGACCGGCAAGCATGACGTTCTGTACCTCGTTATCGCTGAGGCCCATACGCTGCGCAACGCTACGTGCATGTTCAGCCACGCGTCGGCCATGGCCTGACATCTGGCTGCCAACTGAACCACTGCGCAATTCAATGACGCCGGCGAAAACCTGGACACTAGTCAAAAATGACTTCTTCAGTTCGCCGTGCGACTGTTCGACGAAAGCCAGCGCCTGGCGCAGTTCAGCGGTGCGCTCGGCAACTTTTTGCTCAAGGCTGGTATTCAGCGCTTTCAATTCATCGTTCTGGGCCAGAGTCAGGGCCGACAAGCGCTGGTTTTCTTTTTCCAGGTGCATGCGTTCCAAGGCCTCACGCACAATGGTGACGATCTCGTTGTCGTCCCAGGGCTTGGCGATGTAACGATAGATCTCTCCATGGTTGATGGCGGCCACGGTTGACGTAATGTCGGCATAACCGGTCAGCAAAATGCGCATGACTTTGGGCCAGCGGCTGCGCACTTCCTTGAGAAAGGTTGCACCATCCATTTCCGGCATGCGCATGTCGGAAATGACCAGATCGATGCTTTCCTTCGCAAGAATCTCCAGGCCGGCAGCACCACTCTCGGCTATATAGATACGGTACCCTTGCGGGCGAAATAGCCGACGCAAGGACGAAAGTATGCCCGGTTCGTCATCGACAAAAAGCAGGGCAGGGGAGTAAGTGCTGTCGCTCATGATGAGCTCTCCGGGTTTTGATTATTGGCGACGGGGGCCGGGTGAATCGGTATAAGGATGCGGAAGGTGCTGCCTGCTCCCTCTTGGCTATCAACTTCAATATGCCCCTGATGGCGTTCGATAATGCTGTAAGAAAGCGACAATCCCAGCCCTGTTCCCTTGCCAACAGGTTTTGTGGTGAAGAAGGGCTCGAAGATACGGTTGAGATGCTCGGGGGAAATACCCTTGCCGGTATCGCTGATTTCAATACTGACACCATCGTCCCCATGGCGACGGGTGCGTATGGTAATTGTCCCCTGGGCTTCAATGGCATGGCCGGCATTGACCAGCAGGTTCATGAACACCTGATTGAGCTGCGAGACCAAGCAAAAAACGTGGGGAATATCACCATACTCCTTGACCACTGTGACTTTGTACTTCAGTTCGTTCCAGACGATATTCAGCGTCGAATCGATACCCTGGTGCAGGTCAGCTTCCTTCCATTCCTGCTCGCCAACGCGCGAGAAACTCTTCAAGTCCTGAACGATCTTGCGCACACGGCCCAATCCATCCTTGGATTCATCCAGCAAACTGAAAATATCGTCCTTGATGAAGGAAAAATCTCTTTCTTCGATAAGGTGCAGCATGCTTGCACGCTGATGACTATCTGCCTGAATCGTGTTCTGCGCTTCATAGGCCGCAATGATCGCCATCAAGTCATGAACATAGCCATCCAATGTGCCCAGGTTGGAGTGGACAAAGCCGATGGGATTATTCAGTTCATGGGCAACACCGGCCGCCAGTTGGCCGATGGATGCCATTTTTTCTGATTGCAAGAGCTGGTTGTGGGCCTCTTCCAGGCGTTTGTTGAGTTTTTTCTGTTGGCTGAGTGTTTCGGCAAGCGCCAATTGCTGGTTTTTGCGTTCGGTGATATCAGTCAGGACGCCATCGTAAAAAATGGCCTTACCATCGGGGTCGCGTTGCACAATGGTGCGGTCGACCACCCAAATCACCTTGTTTTCTGCGGTTATCAGGCGATATTCCTGCTCGTAACCCGAGGCGCCGGCAGCAGTATTACGCATCACCTCATCGGCAATTCGCGCCAGATCATCGGGATGTACCAGTTCGGCAAACGGTGGACGTCCCGCCTTGAGATCGGCAACGGCATAGCCCCAACGCGTTACATTCTCTGAAACAAAAACTACCGGCCGACCTGCGCTGGCCGACCAGCGGAAACACACCACCGGGCTCGCATTGACAACTTGCATGGCCAGATGCAAGGCACGCTCGGCTCGCTGCCGGCGAACGATGCGCCAGGTTTCGCTACCGATCAATTGCACGGTCTCGACATCAAAGTCCGAGTAGTCGCTGCTCTTGTTACCAACCCCGGTCATCATTCGCACGGCACCCGATTCAGTGACCGGCACGCTCAAAAAGCGTTGCAGATGTGAATGGCCCGTTGGCAAACCGCGTTTATTCGTTGCCTGCGCGTAGTCATTGACCATCACCGGCTGCATGGTGCGGGCGGCGTCGGCCCAGATGCCCGCTTGGTTGATCGGGTAATGCGAATCGAAGGCTGCGGTGCAGTACTTCTCCAGCGTGTTATGCGACCAGGTGACCAGTTCAATGGTCAAACCATCGTCATTGACAAAGTGCATGAAACTGATCTTGCTCTGCGTCAGCTCCTCTGCCTGTTCCAGCGCGAACTGCATGAATTCCTTCTCTGCCAATACTTCCGCTTTTTGCGACATTTCCAGTAGAACCGCAGAGCGCCGGATCTGCCATTCCAGGTTTTTCTCGGAGAGATGGCGTTCTGTCACATCAATTGTGATTCCACCCAATTCTGTCGGCCCATCAGTGCGGGGGATGATGAACTTGGTGGACTCGTAATGACGACCGTTGAATTCCTCTTTAATCACTTCCGTGATACCCGTTGCCAGAATTCGTGCATCATCTTGTGCAATTTTCTGGCCGAACTCACCACCAAAAACATCTCCGCTCAGGCGACCTATCATCGTCTTTGAGTCCAGCCCAAACAGGGTTTCAAATCCTCGACTGGCGACCAGAATACGACCATCCGTGTCCTTCAGATAGGCCGTACCAGGCAAATGGTCGATAAACCGTTGCAAGGTTTTTACTGACTTTTCCCATTCCTTTTCTGCCAGAACCCAGTTGCTGATGTCCTCAACGACAGCGGCAAAAAAATCAACGGCTCCATTGCGTTTGCGTATTGCTCTGGCAGCAATGAAGGCATGAACAATAGAGCCATCTTTGCGAATGAAACGCTTCTCCATCGAATAGCCATCCGACTCGCCACGCATGACCGCTTCGAATTTGGCGACATCTGCAGAAATGTCGTCTGGGTGCGTTAATTCAGCCCAGGTCTTCTGTGTTAGCTCTTCTGCGCTGTAACCCAATATGCGGCATAAAGCCGGATTTACCGAAAGCCAGCCTTTTTCTGGCGAAGTGGTCGCCATGCCAACCATTGCGTAGTCAAAAATTGCCCGAAAGCGCTGCTCAGAAATATCCTGAACTTGATTGATAGTCACCAGCCGTTTGATGCCCAACCCGCATAGCAAGAGTAGCAAGCTAGCGAACATCCACTGCTTCTGGGTATCGCCCTGGTACGAGACCGCCAGGGTGCTCTGCGGAATGTGAGAGACGACCAGCCAGCGGTAGTTGTCAGATACAGAATCGGTACGGTTGGATTTCTGCTGCACAAAATTCAAATCATCCAGTTCGGCACGTAGCGGATAGATGCTTTCGAAAGTCCATAGACCTTGCTCATCTTCAAACTGGCCGCTGCGTCCTTGCATACGGGACCATGATGCGGGGAAACGTTTGGCCAGACTACGATTGACATCATCGAACATGAAACCCCACGTATCTGCCGGGTTGGGCGCATGCAGCCAGTAACCTTCATTGTTGGTCACCATGATGTGATCACGAACTTTATTCGTGATGACTGCAAAGCGATTCAGCATGTCATTGCCCAGATAATTCAGGACAACAATTCCGGCCTTGTTGCCCTTGCTATCAGTAACTGCAGTTGCGACACGTAGTGTGGGTTTCAATGGCTGTTCGATCTGGCCATTTTCCATGTTGAGATCGAGCGGAGAAATAAAGAGATGGCCGATATCACTGTTCATGGTTTCAGTGAAATAGTATCGGTCACCCTTGAATGCCAGTTTTTCTCGTGGCACCAGTTTGGGCATGCCATCCACTTGATCGACGCGGATGACTTCATTGCCGCGGGCATCAATCCAGCGAATTTGGTCATAAAACTTTTTGGCGTTTACCAGACTCTTGAAATTTGTTTCAAGGTTATGTTTTTCCGGTGAGTTTGGATTGTTGGCCAATTGTTGCATCGCGAAATTTCCCACGATGTAGCGGATATCGCTGGTGATATTCCGCAGGTTACGAATCAGCGAAACCCCACCAAGTTCAACACTGAGTTTTTCCTGGCTTTTGAGCTGCTCCAGGTAATGTGCTTGTTCGCTCTTGGTAAAAAACCAGGCTCCCCCAAAAATGAGGGCAGCCAAGGGTAGGAAGAGGCGAAGAAAGGAGGCTAACTGGCTATTCATGGTGTTTCGGAGATTGGACAGTCAGGTATTCCGTATCCTTGGCAAGCCTGAATGCTTCACGAATTTGGTCGCGTAACTGGTCGTCATCCCAGGGTTTAGTCAGAAATTTGTAGACGGCGCCGCGATTGATGGCACCGGTCACCGATTCAAGTTCAGTGTAGCCAGTCAGCAGAATGCGTACCGTGTCAGGGTATAACTGGCGCACGCGCGCAAAGAATTCAGTGCCGGACATATTCGGCATGCGCTGGTCGGAAAGAATGACCTGCACCGTATGTTTGGCCAAGAGTTCGAATGCCTCAGCCGGAGAGTTGGCCGTTAATGTCTGAAAGGCCTCGCGGCGGAACAGACGCGACAGCGAGGTGAGAATGTTTGGCTCATCGTCGACCAGCAACAGGGTTTGGCCGCCGTCATGTGGTGCACTAGCTATCGTCATGCGCTTGTTGCCGGCCAATAGCAGTTCAAATTCTGCTGCCGGCAACGGGCGACTGAACAGGAAACCCTGCATAGCATCGCAGCGCCGGCCGCGCAGGAAGTTTGCCTGTGCTTCAGTTTCGACACCTTCGGCCAGGACTGAAAGGTTCAGGCTGCGAGCCATGACGATCGCCGCGGTGGCAATCGCCGCATTGACCGGATTCTCAATGATGTCACGTACAAAACCTTGGTCAATCTTGATCTTGTCGAAGGGAAAACGCGAGAGATAGGCCAGCGAAGAGTAACCCGTACCAAAATCATCGAGCGATAGCTTGGTACCCAGCGCCTTGAGTGCATGACACTGGGTGATGGCTTGATCTACATCGTCAATGAAGGCACTTTCAGTAATCTCCAGTTCCAGCGCACCAGCAGGCAAACCAGTTTCAAGCAGGACCTCACGGACGACGCTGACCAGATTGGCCTGAGAAAACTGGCGTGTTGAGAGGTTGACCGCAACACGCAGGTTGGCTAACCCAAGATCAAGCCATTTTCGGGTTTGCAGGCAGGCTGTTTGCAAAACCCATTCACCGATCGGCAAGATAAGCCCGGTTTCCTCGGCAATCGGGATGAACTCAACTGGCGAGACGGCACCAAACCGTGGACTGTTCCAGCGTAGCAGTGCCTCCATACCGATCATGTTGCCGCTATCGAGACTGACCTGGGGCTGGTAATAAACGGTCAGTTCATTGCGCAGCAGCGCTTCGCGCAGGGCGGCTTCGAGTCCGAGTCGGCGTTCTGCATCGGCATCCATTTCCGGAGAATAGAAACGAAATGTATTGCGCCCGGACTTCTTCGCGCGCAGCAAGGCGGCGTCAGCCCCCTTTAGCAAGATATTGGCATCATCACCATTGCGTGGCGAGACACTAATACCGATACTGGCGGTGACGACTATCGACTGGCCGGCAATATTGAACGGTACGGCGATGGCATCTAGCATGCGCTGGGCGAGTGAAATCGCATCCCGCTCGTGGCTCAGGTTGGCCATGACAAAGCCAAACTCGTTGCCGGAACGCCGGCCTATGGTGTCCCCCTCACGCACCTGCAAATTGAGTCGGCGGGAAACCTCAATCAGCAGTTCATCGCCGATGGGAGGGCCAAGCGTGTCATTGATGCTACGAAAGCGATCCAGATCAAGAAGGATGACCGCCGTCTCGCGGTTGAAGCGACGGGCATTAGCGAGCGATTGCCCGAGGCGATCGGCGAACAGGTTGCGATTGGGCAGATCGGTTAGCGGATCAAAGCTGGAGAGATAGTTGATTCGTTCGTTAGCCGCCTTGCGTTCGGAAAGGTCACTGAAGAGTCCGACGTAATTGGTCAGACGGCCGCTGCCATCAAGTACTGCTGAAATATTTAGCCATTCGGTAATCAGTCCACCATCCTTGCGCCGGTTGGTTATTTCACCTTGCCAGGTACCCTGGCGCTTGATGTTGTTCCACATATTCTCGTAGAAGGCTGGCGTGTGGATACCTGACTTAAGTAGTCGCGGCGTCTGATTCAGGGCTTCACTCTCTGCATAGCCGGTGACTTTGGTAAATGCGGCATTGGTCAGTAGAATCTCGCCCTTCGCGTTGGTGATACAAATACCGTCGGAAATGCCGTCAAATACGGCCGTCGTCAGCCGATGTGCGGCATCTGCCTCAATTCGGCGACTGACGTCAGACATGGTGCCAACGGTGAGCAGCGGCTTGCCTTCCGGATCATTCCGGACGGCCCGGCCACGTACCTCGATCCAGATCCAGTGGCCATTCTGGTGCCGCATCCGGCACTCCTCAATGTAAATTTCGTCACCCTTGACTAGTGAGTCAACGATGCATGAATCCAGCATTGGACGATCTTCCGGGTGCACCAGATCAAGGCATTCAGCTATCGTTGCCGGCCCCTCGTTCAGGCCAAAAACCTCGCACAATGAATCGTTCCAGAAACTATGCCCGGTCAGGTGATCATGTTCCCAGATACCAAAACCAGTGGCAGAGAGGGCCATCTGCAGGCGGGTTTCGAGTTGTATGTTTTCAGCCAGACGGCGATTGACCTCCTGTTCGAGCCAGGCTTTTTGTCCACTGAGCAGATCCCGGGCACGCTTCAACTCAAGTTGCGCCTGAACCCGCGCCTGCAACACGGCGGGTTTAATCGGCTTGGTAATATAGTCGGCAGCCCCTTCACTCAAACCGGCTTCCTCGTCGCTCTGGTTGTCGAGGGCGGTCACGAAAATTACCGGAATATCGCGGGTCAGTGGGTTGGCGCGTAGCTGAGCCAAGACCTCATGGCCATCCATGTCAGGCATCATGACATCCAGCAGAATCAAATCCGGGTGCGGCTCAATTTGTGCATAGCGCAGCGCGGTTGGGCCATTGCGGGCAACCCTTACCTCAACTCCCAGCGCGCTAACCATTTCGGCAATTGCCGTCAGATTATCGGCGACATCATCAACAGCAAGAACGATGGATTTGGCTGCTCCTAGCCTATCCCAATTCTGATTCGTCATGCGTTAGCCTCCAGAGCCTTTTTCTAATGAACAGCTTGCGTTTGCTTCGCGTACTAGTTTCCCCCGCCAAGGCTTCGCCGGCAAGGGAAAGCGGGCATTCTTCAGTGATTATCCGGCGATCTGCATCTGTATCGATTCAATCAGAGAAAGTGCTGCCTCAAATTCGAAGTTATTGATGCTGAAATTCAACTTGGCTGACTCTGAAGGGTAGACCTGTTGCAGACGGTTCTCGATACGAGTGAAGTACTGAATCGCCTCGACATTGCCGGTATTGAGCAGTTCGGCGAGGACCGCAAGTTCATCGATCAACTCTGCCAAATTCAGTGGTTCTGCCACAACTGCATTCGTTACCTGCAGACTTGGGTTGGCCTCGGCTATCGGTAAATATTTTCCAAGAACGGCATAGAGCTCGACTGGACTGACCGGTTTGGATAAAAAGTCCGTCATGCCGGCTTCAAAACAACCTTGTTTATCTGAGGCGAAGGCATTGGCGGTTAGTGCCACAATGGGTATTTCCGCGTAGCCGGGAAGTTGACGAATTTGCCGGGTGGCATCCAGTCCGTCGACTTCGGGCATCTGGATATCCATCAGGATCAGGTCAAATTTTGTCTGTTTTACGCAGTTGACCGCAACATTTCCGTTTTCAGCGGTTTCAACCTGTAATCCGATTGATGAAAGCAGGTCTTCACCGATCTCTCGATTGATCGGTTCATCTTCAACAAGCAGAACTCGCCCCATTAATTTTCCTGAGTGGGGAGCGGTCTCTGGAAGCGCTGAAGAAGTAAGCATTTCTCCATTAACGACGCCCAGTCGGGCGGTGATCCAGAAACGGCTGCCAACATCCGGGGTGCTGTCTACACCAATCTTTCCACCCATTAACTGCACCAAACGACTGGCAATGGCGAGACCTAGGCCGGTACCGCCAAAGCGCCGTGTTGTCGAACCATCCAGTTGCTCGAAGGCATTGAACAGGCGAGCACTGTCGACCGGTTTGATGCCGATACCGGTATCAGTCACCGAAAATCGGCAAACCAGTTCGTCAGCATCGCAATTCAACAATTCACCAGAAAGGGTAACTGATCCGGATTGAGTAAATTTAACCGCATTGCTCGCGAAATTGAGCAGTATCTGGCGCAGGCGAGTGGCATCACCAAAAACCTGTCTGGGCAATCCGTCGCTAACAATATCGATACGCAGGCCCTTACCCTGTGCCTGATCACGAACCATGCTGGCGACCGTGGTCATAACTTCAAGCGGGGAAAAAACCTGGCGCTCGAGAATCAGTTTGCCTGCTTCAATTTTCGACAGATCAAGAATGTCGTTGATGATTCGCAGCAAATGCTCGGCCGCAGTTGACACCTTGAGCATCTTTTGTCGCTGCTCAGGCTGCAAGGGGCTTTGCATGAGCAGGTAATTGAGACCGATGATGACGTTCATCGGAGTACGAATTTCGTGGCTCATATTGGCCAAAAATTCTGACTTGGCACGACTGGCTGCCTCAGCCGCTTCCTTGGCAATCGCCAGTTCAGAGGTGCGTAGTTCGACGAGTTCTTCGAGGTGCTGACGATGGCTTAAAAGCTCGGCATCTATTTTCCGGCGCTCGGTAATGTCTTCCTTGACTGCAACGTAGTGAGTGATTTCGCCGTTGGGATTGCGCACTGGAGAAATGGTGGCTAGTTCAAGGTAACGCGAACCATCCTTACGCTTGTTCAAAAACTCACCACGCCATACGTCACCTTCAACGAGCGTTGGCCAAAGTGATTGATAGGTCGTTTTGCTTGTATCCCCTGACTGGAGAATCCGCGGATTCTTGCCAATCGCCTCGGTTGCGCTATAACCACTCGCCCTGGTGAAAGCGTCATTGACGAAAATAATATTGGCATCGATGTCGGTAATGACGATGCTGGCCGGGCTTTGTTCGACCGCGGTAGATAGACGTTGCAGGTTCTGCTGGGTGGTTTCCAGTTCAGCGAGTCGCCTCGCCAATTGCTCATTGAGCTTCTGAATTGCTTTGTTGTTGGCCGTCAGTTCGGTTTCACGATGGTAGAGTGCAGTCGCCATATCATTGAATCGAGCATTCAGCACATTGAGTTCGCGCGGTACTTCTTTGGTCGAAACTTTTGCCAACAAGTTACCTTGGGCGACATCTGCAGATGCTTTACTCAAATCTGCTACCCAGCTTTCG
>CAXYZX010000033.1:0-19589 GCA_964293845.1 uncultured Dechloromonas sp. | reverse complement strand
GCTGTCTGGCCGCCGATTGCCGGTGGCTGACGGGCCTTTCCCGTGGAGCGGGAGCCGCGTGCGGCAGATGAACAGTACGCCGGCTGAGTTTGGCCGGGCTTTGCGCCTGGTTTTTGGTGCAGCGGTCAGCGCGGACGAAACAGGTATGCTGTTGAAAACGGAGGGCGTAGCACTCCACTTCGCTTTATTCAGCGAAAATCCAAGGAAAATTGGCGCGCTACAAATCGCTTCCCTGCGCGTTGAAATCAGCGTGCGAGAAGGCGATGAAGCAGTGGCAAAAAGCCTGCTGGCGCAGGTCGATCAGGCGATCCTGCGCGGCGGTGGTTAGGCTTCGATCCGGTTGATCTGGATAGCGCTTGCCGGTACCTGGTAGTCAGCAGCCAGCTGGGTTCTGGCCAGCTCTTCAATCGATTGCCCTTCGCACGGGACGAAGTGGCGGGCGCCCGAGTAATCCTGGGGCAGGCCTGCACGATCCTGACTGATGTGGTAATGCACTTTGACGGTCATTTGCTGTATTCCTTTTATGGTCTTTTTTTATCCTGCAACTTCAGTATAGCCAAGTTTGCTGCGGTGCACCATGAGTTTTTTCACAGTGCTGTTACATAGGCGCTGATATCCACTTCGTCGATCAATTCCGGCTGCATGAAGCGTGCGGCGTACTCGCGGTAGACTCCCGCGCGTAGAAAGAGATCGAACAGATCGGGGTCGATGTGCTTGTCCGTTTTCATGAAGGACATGATCTTGATCGCCTCCGACAGTTTTTTCCCCTTCTTGTAGGGGCGGTCGACCGCAGTCAGCGCTTCAAAAATATCGGCGATGGCCATCATGCGGGCCAGTGGACTCATCTCGTCGCGCGTCAGCCGCCGTGGATAGCCGGTGCCATCCATTTTTTCGTGGTGCCCGGCAGCGATCTCCGGCACATTGCGCAAGTGCTTGGGGAAGGGAAGCTGGCTGAGCATGATCAGGGTCTGCACGATGTGCTCGTTGATCTTGTAGCGCTCTTCTTCGGCCAGCGTGCCACGGGCGACGCTCAGGTTGTAGAGTTCGCCCTTGTTGTAGAGCAGTTCGGGGACCGGCATGCGGAAACCCCATGGGTTGTCGGCCGGCATGCGGTCCTGCGGCCGGCGCTCGAAGAGATGATCGGGGCGGTCTGCCAGCAAGGTTTCGGCAATCGGTAATTCGGGAGCGGGGAGGCGTTCCTTGCGTTCTTTTTCTTCGTGCGAAATGCCGATGCGGTCATTGAGCGTGCGTACCCAGGTTTGCGCAGCAATTGTCGCAAGACGTTCCTGTTTTTCCGGTGCCATGAATTCGCCGCCTTCGTTACAGATGGCGATAAAAGCGTAATCGTCATCGATCTGGCGCAGTGCGGCACCGAGTTCTTCCTGTGCCACTGCCCTCGGTTTGCCATCGGCGATGGCCTTGAGGCTGGCGATTTCGGCATCGCGTTTGAGTACCTCGAAGCGCATGCGTACTTCGTGGATGCGGTCGTAGAGGGTTTCGAGCTTGGTGGCCTTGTCGACGACGTATTCCGGCGTCGTCACTTTGCCGCAATCGTGTAGCCAGGCGGCGACGTGCACCGCTTCCCACTCCTCCTCGCCGAGCGCGAAATCCTTGTATGGTCCACTGCTTTCCGCACAGGCGGCACGTGCCAGCATTTTGGTCAGTTCGGGAACGCGGGCGCAGTGGCCGCCGGTATAGGGGCTCTTGGCGTCGATGGCGCCGGCGATCAGTTTGATGAAGGCTTCAAACAGCATCTTCTGTGCCTTGATCAGCTCCTTGTTCTCCAGTGAGACGGCAGCCGAGCCGGATAGTGCACCGATAAAACTCAGGCGTGCCTCATCGGTGGCTTCGTTGCGCAGCAGGATCATGGCGCCAACCAGGTTCTGCTGGCGGTTGAGCAGCGGTACGGCAATGGCGTTTTGGGTCAGGCTGGTTTGCACGATATCGCTCAACCCGAGTGACTTGATATCGCTCGCCGTCAACCGAGCGGCGTAGGGCGAGCCGCTGAGCAAGGCGCTGCTCAGCAGTGGTCCGCAAGCCTTGGTATCGATGTTGCCGGAATTGATCGCCAGCGTTGTTCCATCGCCCTTGATTGCGGCAGCCGGTGCCAGCATGTCGTTGTCGGCGAGATAGAGAATGCCGGCGTCGGCATCGGCGGCCGAGAGCGTTTCGCCAAGCAGGCGCGGCAGCAGGCGGTCGAAATTCTTTTCCGACGACATCGCCATGTTGATGTCGAGGAAGCGGCGAATGGTGCGCTTCATGCTGTCCATGGTTAGCGTCAGATCATTGATTTCCAGAACCCTGGAATCAACCTTGATTGGCTGCGAAAAATCGAAGTGGCGGATGGCTTCAGCTTCTCTTGCCAATTGGCGCAGTGGGCCGGAAACGCTGCGCGCCAGCAGCCAGGTAATCGGTACGGCGAGCGCAATGACGATGAGCAAGGTGATCAGCAGGTGTTGCAGCAGCCCGTGGGCAGCCGCCATCAGTTCCGCATCGGGAATGGCGCTGATCAGGAAGAGCGGATTGGCGCCTTCCAGCTTGATCGGGGTGATGGCGACGCGCCAGGTTTCGCCGCCGGTTTCCAGCGTCAGGTTTTGTTCCGTCTTGCCGTCAGCACGCTGTAAATTGGGCGCTAACTGGGCAAGCACGGGTACGCTGAGCTCGGAAAGATTGGCCAGAACCGGTTTGGCATCGATCGTGGTCGGCAAATGCACGACCTTGTCGAAATCCTCATAAGCGAGAATTTGTCCTTGGGCATTGACCAGAAGCAAGTGGGCGCCAGGCGTTGCTTTTTGTTTGGCCAATGACTGGTTCAGCGTTTCCAGCCGAATGTCGGCACCGACGACGGCATCGGCTTTGTTCGAGCGGTTGGCAATGGTGGTGCCGACTTTATGGCTGGTGAAAAAAAGATAGGGTTCGGTTTTGATCTGACCATTGCTGCCGAGCGCGGCCTTGTACCAGTCACGCGTGCGCGGATCGTAGTTGTCGGGGTAGTCGGGCTGTTCGTCGCTACGCAGGATGGATAGCTCAGCGTCCAGGTAGATATAGACGCCACGTTTGCTTTCGTCCTTGTGCTCAATGCTTTGGACGATGTAAGCCGTTTTCTCGGGCGCGTTGAATGCGCCACGATCTATCTCGTTCAACAGGCGCCGGACCATGAAAAAATCGCCGCTGCCATAACCGATATAAATCGAATTAAGCACCTCGGAATTACTCAAGGCCTCGCGCATGAAGCCAATGTTGCTCATCCGCGCTTCGAGCGAGGTGGCCAGCGATACGCCGTCGAAACTGAGCAGCCGCACAGCCATTTCGCTGGGACCGATGAGGCTGCTGAATTCGCTGAGGGTTTCGCGGCTGATGCGTGTGTTCAGCTCGCTGGCGGTGGATTCAAGAATGTCGCGGCTGATCTTGTAGCCGAGGCCGCCGATGATGCCGCCAACGAGCAGGATCAGGGCAAGGAATATGGTCGAGATCTGGACGTGGAGCGGCAGGCGATATTTCATGGCTTTTCGAATTGCCTCAATTCTTCGCGGGTGTTGATATTTTCGAAGGCCTCGGCTTCGTCGTCGAAAGCCACTTCAACACTATTCAGTGTAGCGTACCAGCGCGCAAATTTCCGTTCGCCGCTGGCCAGATAATCGGTCAGGTTGGGCAGCACGGTGTTGTGGCACAGGCAGAACACCGGGTGCGGCTGATCAAAGGTGCGGGCGACGGCGAAATCGGCATTGGCTGCGGTCAACGCGGAAAACAGGCGAAAAATCAGATCGGCGGGCAGGAAAGGCGAATCGCAAGGGGCGGTGGCGATCAACGGATATTTCGCGGCGGAGAGGGCCGCATGTAACCCGGCAAGTGGGCCGGCGAAATCGGGAATCTGGTCGGCGACGACACGGTGGCCGAAAGCGGCATAGCGTTCGGCATTCTGGTTGGCGTTGATCAGCAGTTCATCGACCTGCGGCGCCAGACGCTCGGCAACGTGCAGCGCCAGCGGCTTGTCGTTGAGTAGTTGCAGGCCCTTGTCGACGCCGCCCATGCGCCGGCCGAGACCACCGGCCAGAATGACGCCGGTGATTTTTTCCGGGCGCATCAGAAGACCAGTGTCTGCCATGCCGGGTCTAGCGTGCGGGCAACGAAGGCGGTGGCGCCAGCGGCACCGGTGCATTCGGGAATCAGGATTTCGTTGTTGTCGATCCAGGCGGCACTGGCCATGCTGCAGACGTAGAAGTCGGCACCGGCAGCGCTTGCTTCGCGCAGAAAATCGCCGATTGATTTTTCCTTGCCGGGTGTGGCGTAAAGCATGTCAGCGACGCCAGCGACCAGCCAGCGCACCGCCGGGCCGGCAAAATGGATTTCGACTTCGGCATCAAGCGCCCGCGCTGCCAGCGCATGGACGAGCGGCGTGACGAACAGCTCCGGGTGTTCGGGCGTTGCCGCCCAGATCAACAAGGCCAGCCGGTCAGTCAAAAGTCGCCTCTGGTTCAATCGAGAGGACATGCTGGCGATAGGCGGCGGCATCGATCAAGGTGGCGTGTTCCTCAGCCCAGTTGGTCGGTTGAGCGCGTGCCATCCAGCCGTCGCTGTAAGGGGCGGTGTTGATGCGTTTTGGTCGCTCCTCAGCGGTTTCGTTGCCTTCAAGCAAAACAAAGGAAATTGGCGCGTGGACCGCAACAACCGTCTTGCGCGACTCTACGGTGCCCATGCCGCGCCCCAACTCAACCTCGGCCCCGTTCGGTTTTGCTGTAAAGGCGATGATCTCGCCAGCGAGAAAAATACCGAAACTGGTGGCGCCGATCAGCACTTCGCCATTGCCCAGTGCCTGCACCCACATGTCGTAGCGCGGGCAGTAGAGGCGGTCGTCAGGGATGGAGCCGGAAAAAGGGGTGTGGGCCATTTAACAGTGACATAGTGGCGGAAGAGAGCAGGAGTCGAACCTACCAAGGCTTGTCTGACAAGCCCTACCGGTTTTGAAGACCGGTCGCCCCACCGGGGAACGATCTCTTCCGTTGTTCATTAACCAAATTGCTCGGGCGAGCCGCGCATGGTGTGCGTTTCCCGAACGCGCCGAGTGTAGCCGATGCGGTCGAAGAATTCGAGAATGTGGATGGCGACTTTGCGCCCGCCGCCGATTTCGTCGCGCAGCGTGGCGGCGCGGGCAAAACCATTGCGGGCGTTGAGTGCGGCAACGCGCTGGGCGAGGTCGGCGACCGTGCTGGCAGTGAAGTAGTGGTCGTGCGCCACGGGGTAGGCTTCGCCGATGCGCGCCACGCGCTTGAACAGCGCGCGCACGGTGTCTTCGCTGATGCCGCTGGCCCGCGCAATGTCGCGCACGCGCGGCGGGTTGTAGGGCTCGGCATTGAGCAGCGGTTTGAGTATTTCCCAAAGATCGCGGTCGCTGGCGGCTATTTGCACGCGATGTTCGGGCAGGTGCAGCCAGGCGTTGGTCTGGGCGATGAGGCCGGTTTTCAGCGGTTCGCTGAGCAGGGCGTCGAAAGCGGGGCGGGTGAGCGTCGGCAGCGTCAGGCGGCGCAGGCGGTCGCGCTCGACGCCAGCTGCTTGTTGTTCACTGGCCAGCAGCAAGGCCGTAGCGGGGTTGTCGTCGGCCAGCGCGGCGAGCATGGCGAGGCGTTCCGCGCTGCGCCGCTTGCGGCTGGGTGGAAAGATGTCGAGTACGCGGCCACCACCGATGGTGTGGCGGGCCGAAGCGTCGCGCAGGATGAAGCGGTCACCAGCTAGCGCGCAAATGTCGCGGTCAACGGTGATTTGTGCCCAGTTTTCTGTGCCAGGTGCAATTTCGTCGGCACCGAGCAGGGCGATACGCGCCGGCACATCCTCGGCGCCGAGATGCAGGTGCACCGGCGTCCAGTGCTTGAGCGCCGGCTGGCTGGAGAGGACGCGAATCCGCGCATCGAAGCGGCGTAGCGGGGCATGCAGTTGCGGGGCGACTATCCACATGCCGCGCTCGACTTCACTCTTTTCGATACCGCTTAGGCCGAGTGCAATGCGTTGCCCGGCGGCGCCACTTTCTGCCGCCGCATCCTGCACGCGCAGGCTGCGCACGCGCACAGTTTTGCCCGGTGGCGAGAGTTGTAGTTGATCGCCAACCCGAACCTGACCGGAAAAAGCGGTACCGGTGACGACGGTGCCGATGCCGCTCAAGGTGAAGCAACGGTCAATGGCGAGGCGGAAACCGCTGTCGCTGTGCTTGGTCGATGTGCTTTGTGCTTCGAGGTGGGCGCGTAATTCCGGGATGCCGAGGCCGGCTGTGGCGGCGACTGGGAAGATAGGCGCAGCGGCCAGCGCAGTGCCGGCGAGCAGTTCGGCGATTTCAATTTTTGCCTGATTTTGGCGGTCGACCGTAACAGTGTCGATTTTGGTCAGTGCGACGGCGCCGTGGCGGATGCCAAGCAATTCGATGATCTCGAGGTGCTCACGGGTCTGTGGCATCGGCCCGTCGTCGGCAGCGATGACGAGCAGCGCGAAATCAATGCCAGTAGCGCCGGCCAGCATGTTGTGGATCAGCTTTTCGTGGCCGGGCACGTCGATGAAACCGAGCTTTTCGGTATAGGCGTAGCCGAGGTCGACGGTGATGCCGCGCGCTTTCTCTTCCTTCAGGCGGTCGCAGTCGACGCCGGTCAGGGCTTTGACCAGGGTGGTCTTGCCGTGGTCGATGTGGCCGGCGGTGCCGATGATCATGGGGTTGGCACTTTCCCAACTAATTGCCCTTCGATACGCCCGCTTTGCGGGCTACTCAGGGCGAACGGGGGGGAGGGGAATAGGTGGAAACGCGGATAGCCACAATAGCCAATTCCGTTCGTCCTGAGTAGGGCGCAAGCCCGTATCGAAGGATAGAACGGCACGCCCAAGTTCATTCCCCGCCTTTCTTCATAAACGATTTCTTCGCCAACACCGAAATCCTTTCCCAATCACCAACCATCAACGCCTCCTTATTCGCCCGGCTCCAGCCCTTGATCTGCAACTCCGCCGCCAGCGCTTCCTCACGAGTCACAAACTCCTGTGACCAAGCCAAGCTTACCGGCAAACGTTTTGCCGTATAGCCGCCGCATTCACCGCTCTGGTGTTGGCCCAAACGGCGAGTCAAATCATCCGTATGGCCCGTGTAATACGAGCCATCGGCGCAGCGTAGAAGGTAGGCAAAGAAGCTCATGCCAGTTTCAGCAGGGCCAGTTGGGCGACGAAGCGGGCTTCGTCCTGTGCCTCAAGACAGCGCAGGTCAAGATGGTAAGCGTCGTCACAAATGTGGCCGATGACCGGCGTCGGCAGGCCACGGAAGGCGGCTTCCACGGTCAACAGCGTTTTGCCCGGTTTTTTTGCAGTTGGGCGGAAGACCAGTGCCGCTGACGGTAGGCGTTCGACCGGCAAGGCGCCGCTGCCGATCTGGCTGCAGCAAGGTTCGACGGAAACACAGGCCAAGGTGCCGAGGGCTGCTTGTGCTGCCGGCAGCAGGCACTGGCCGAGCGTCTCGATCTCGCTTGCGGTGCGGGTCAGTAGACGCAGTGTCGGCAGGCGTTCGGCCAGCCGATCCGGGTCGCGGTACAGGCGCAGGGTAGCTTCCAGCGCCGCCAGCGTCGTTTTGCCAACACGCAGGGCACGCTTCAGCGGATTCTTCTTGATCTTGGCGATCAGGTCTTTGCGGCCAACAATCAGCCCGGCTTGCGGGCCGCCGAGTAATTTGTCGCCGGAGAAGGTGACGATGTCGGCGCCGGCGGCCAGCGCCTGCTGCGGCGTTGGTTCAGCCGGCAGGCCGTGAGCAGCAAAATCACACAGCGTGCCGCTACCGAGGTCGATGACGAAAGGCAGGCCGGCAGCGTGGGCGATGTCGGCGATGATTTTCTCATCGACCGCTGCCGTGAAGCCGGTGACGGCATAGTTGCTGGTGTGAATTTTCATCAGCAATGCCGTTTTCGGATTGATCGCTTCCTGAAAATCCTTGGCGTGCGTACGGTTGGTCGTGCCGATTTCGTGTAGCTTGACCTGCGCCCGGCGCATCACGTCGGGGATGCGGAAGGCGCCGCCGATCTCGACCAGTTCGCCGCGTGAAACGACCGCTTCCTTGCCCTGCGCCAAGGCATTCAGGGTGAGCAGCACGGCGGCGGCGTTATTGTTGACGATGGTCGCCGCAATGTCGGGGGAACCACCGGCAATCAGTTCGGCCAACAAGCCGGAAACGAGGTCGTCGCGGTCACCGCGGCCACCGGAAGCCAAGTCGTATTCCAGCGCACAGGGCGAGCGGGCGGCGTCGACCATGGCGGCGATGGCTTCCTCGGCCAGTTGGGCGCGGCCGAGGTTGGTGTGCAACACCGTGCCGGTCAGGTTGAAGACGGCGCGCAGATTGGCGCGACCGGCTTCGTCGGCCCGGCGGCGAATAGCGGCAAGTAGCGCTGCTTCTTCCGGCAGCGGTAGGCCATGCTTCAGGCCCTCGCGGGCGGCGGCCAGTTCGGCGCGAACACAGCCGGTAACGAGTTGGCGACCATGAGTTTCGATCAGATCAGGAATCTGGGCTAAAACGCGGTCGACCGCAGGAAGATGTCTTATTTGGTTCATAAGCTCTCACCCGGACCGGGCAGAAAGGGTTGCAAAGCGTTTAAGCGTGGGCGCCGATCAACAACAGGTTGGGGCCGGAGCGTGCATAGCCGGCTTCGTCCACCAGCATGTCGAGCGCCAGCGTGGCGAGGTCATCAGCAACCGGGTCGACGCGCGGGTCTTTTTCCTGATAGATGATTTTCAGATAGCTTTTGCACGAATCGCAGGTTTCGGCACGAACGAGGCCTTTCGACCCTTCAAGCTCGTGCAGCGCAACGCCCTTGTCGGTATCGCAGGCGGTGCAGGTGGCGCGTGGCACGTTCCATTCCGTATTGCACAGCGAGCAATGCAGATAGCGCAGGTTGTTGATGGCGGCGCCGAGGCGGACGACACTGGCGACCGGCAGACTACCGCAACAGGGGCAAACGCCATGGGCGTCGAGGGCCTGCAAGTGCCTGGCATCGAGTTGACTGGCCTGAGCGGTGAAGACGATTTGCAGGGCGGCGGCGACAAAGGGATGCTGGGCGGCCTGTTCGGCTGTCGGTTCGCCATTCAGCAGGCTGTCGGCCAGTTGCTCGAGTTGTTCGTCGTTGGCGGCAAGCAGCGTCTTGAGGATGGCTTGAGCGGCTTCCGGGGCATCGTCGTCGAGTCGCTGGGCCAGTTGGCGCAGGGCATCGCGCCAGGCAGCCGGGCGTGGCAAGGAGTTGGCATTGAGCGGCGGCATGCCGTGGGCGCGTGCCTGCTCCAGCGTGGTCGCATCGGGTTGCGGAATTTTAGGCAGACTTTTCAGCACTTCGTGCTGGGCACGGCTCAATTGGCCGAGAAAATTCAGCCAGTCGCCGAGGCTGTGGCCGATGGCCAGCGTGGCGAAACGGTCAGCACGCTCAGCAAACAGGGTGGCCGTGACAGGCAATAAATAGGGTGCAGCCTCTTCGGCCGGTGGATGGAAATCAATCGGGTGGGTCTGCATATCAACTCAAAAAAACGGGGGATGCGGAATGTTCTCCGCAGAGCCCCCTGAACGCAAGGTGAATCTAAAACTTACTTGCCGGTGATCTGACGATACCAGCCCCGGTGATGCTGCTTGGCCCAGCCACGTGTCACCGTGCCGTACCACATGGCGCGGATGGTGCCCTTGACCCAGATCGCGGCATAGACGTGCACCATGATCATGGCAATCATGACTGCTCCGGCGGCAGCGTGCACCACGGCGCCCATGCGGACGAGCGTGATGTCGAAGCCGAACCAGGCGCGCCAGATGAGTAGGCCGGAGACGGTCATCAGCAGCATGCAGATCGCCATCACCCAGAACATGACCTTTTGGCCGCCGTTGTACTTGCCCTGTTCCGGCATGTCGTGGTCGTTGCCATCAATCATGTTCTGCGCCTTGGATAGCCATTCCTTGTCCGCCGGCGTCATCTTGTTGAGATGCTTGAAGCGTAAGTACAAACCAAGGAAGGACACCGCCATCAGCACCCCGATATAGGGGTGGATGATGCGCGTCCAGGTCGGCCCGCCGAATAACTGCGTCAGCGGGAAGAAGGCCGGATGGAAGAAGGCCAGACCGGAGAGAGCGAGCAGGATAAAGCTGATGCCCACTACCCAGTGATTGGCCCGTTCCTTGGGCTCGTAGCGCTTAAGGTCTTTCGGATCGCGGATCATTTTGCATCCTCCTTCTCGATCTCGTCCTCGATCTCTTTCGAGACCTCGTTCGGACCCTTGGTCACGTAATGGAACAGGCTACCCAGTGCGACGCCGGCCAAAGCTAGCGTGGCGAGTGGCTTGGCGAAGCCCTTCCATAGCGAGACCAGCGGGCTGATCGACGGATTAGCCGGCAGGCCGGCATAAAGGTTCGGCTTGTCGGCGTGGTGCAGCACGTACATGACGTGGGTGCCGCCAACACCTTGCGGGTCGTACAGCCCCGCCTGCTCGTAACCGCGCTCTTTCAAGTCGGTGACGCGCTTGGCCGCGTAGTCCTTCATGTCCTCCTTGCTGCCGAACTGGATTGCGCCAGTCGGGCAGGCTTTCACACAGGCCGGGGCCTGGTTGACCGCAACCCGGTCGGAACACAGCGAGCACTTGTAGGCCTTGTTGTCTTCCTTGGAGATGCGCGGGACGTCGAACGGACAGCCGGTCACGCAGTAGCCGCAGCCAATGCAGTTTTCCTGATGGAAATCGACAATGCCGTTGCTGTACTGAATGATCGCACCCGGCGCCGGGCAGGCTTTCAGGCAGCCTGGATCGGCACAGTGCATGCAGCCGTCCTTCCTGATCAGCCATTCCAGCTTGTTGTTTTCTTCCACTTCGGTAAAGCGCATTACCGTCCACGACTTGGCCGACAGATCCATCGGATTGTCGTAGACGCCGTGGCAGTTGCCGACTTCGTCGCGGATGTCATTCCACTCCGAGCAGGCCACCTGACAGGCCTTGCAGCCAATGCAGGCGGAAACGTCGATAAGCTTGGCGATTTCGATGGTTTCCCGCACTTGTGTGGAGGGCGTCGTCGTCGCGGAGCGCTGTTTGATGTCTAGCGATTGCAGTGCCATATCAGCTCTCCTTTACGCTTTCTCGATGTTGACCAGGAACGCCTTGTACTCTGGCGTTTGCGTGTTGGCGTCACCGACGTACGGGGTCAAGGTATTGGTGATGTAACCAGGCTTCGTCGCCCCCTTGAAACCGTAATGGATCGGAATGCCGATGGTGTGCACCTTCTTGCCATCGACATCGAGCGCCTTGATCCGTTTGGTGACGACCGCCACGGCCTTGATGAAGCCGCGGTTGGAACGGACCTTAACCTTGTCGCCGACGGCAATGCCCTTTTCCTTGGCCAGATCCTCGCCGATTTCAACAAACTGTTCCGGCTGCATGATCGCGTTGATCTTGCTCTGCTTGGTCCAGTAGTGGAAATGCTCGGTCAGGCGGTAGGTGGTTGCCACGTACGGGAAGTCCTTGGCCGTGCCAAACGCTTCCATATCGCCCTTGTAAACCCGGGCGGCCGGATTCGACTTGGCCTTTGGGTTCTTCGGGTGCATCGGGTTGTTGTCGAGCGGGCTTTCGAACGGCTCGTAGTGCTCCGGCATCGGGCCATCCGCCATCAGATCACGGCAGAACAGACGAGAAACGCCTTCCGGATTCATGATGAACGGCATCACACCCTGATCAGGTGCAGCATCCGGACGCATGTCGGGCACATCGTTACCGCCCCACTTGTCGCCCAGCCACTTCAACACGGTCCGCTTCGGATCCCACGGCTTGCCTGATGGATCTGCCGAGGCACGGTTGTAGATGATGCGGCGGTTAACCGGCCAGGCGTAACCCCAGTTCAGCGTCTGGCCAAGGCCGGACGGATCGCTGTTGTCACGTTTCGCCGTGTTATTGCCGGCCTGCGACCAGGAGCCGCAGTAGATCCAGTTGCCGCAAGCGGTCGAACCATCATCACGCAGATGCGCGAAGGTGGCCAGTTGCTCGCCGGCCTTGGCCAGCACCTTGGTCGGGTCTTTCGGATCGAGCACGTCAGCCAGCGCCTTGCCGTTGATTTCGCGCAGCAGTTCTTCCGGCGATGGCTTGGTCGGCTGGTTGTAGGCCCAGGTCAGCTTGAGGATAGGATCAGGGAAGGCGCCACCGTCCTTGGCGTACATTTCCTTCAGTTTCAGGAAAAGCGCCGCCATGATTTCGGTATCGTCCTTCGCGTCGCCCGGACCATCAGCTGCCTTCCAGCGCCACTGAATGACACGGCCGGAGTTGGTGAAGGTGCCAGCGGTTTCAGCGAACAGCGTGGTCGGCAGACGGAAGACCTCAGTCGGGATCTTGGTCGGATCGACTTCATTGAACTCGCCGTGCGGCTTCCAGTACTCGGAAGTATCGGTCGCCAGCGGGTCCATGACGACCATGAACTTCAGCTTGCTCATGGCGTCGGAAACCTTCTTCTTGTTGGCCACTGAGGCCAGCGGGTTGAAACCCTGACAGAAGAAGCCGGTCATCTTGCCCTGATACATCTGGTCAAACATCTGGAGAACGTCAGACGCCCCGCCCAGTTTCGGGAAGTAGTTGTAGGCGAAGTCGTTGTCCTTGTTCGCCGCATCACCCCACCAGGCTTTCGCCAGGCTGGTATGCCACTTCGGGAAGTTCTGGCCGAAGTTCATCTGGCCCGGACGCAGTGCCTTCGGCGTGCGCTTGGTCAGATAGGTCGTGCGATCCGGATCGGCATCGGTCGGTGCGCTGACGTAGCCCGGCAGGTTCTGCGCGTACAGCGCGAAGTCGGTGATGCCCTGAACGTTGGCGTGACCGCGCAACGCGTTGATGCCACCACCGGCCATGCCCATGTTGCCGAGCAACTGCTGGATGATCGCCATGCAGCGGATGTTCTGGGAGCCGACGGAATGCTCGGTCCAGCCCAGCGCGTACAGGTTGGTCATCGTCTTGTTCGGCGCTGCCGTCTCGGCAATCATCTCGCAAACCTTGATGAAACCTTCCTTCGGCGTGCCACAGACCTTGCTCACCATTTCCGGTGTATAGCGCGAATAGTGGGCCTTCATCAGTTGCCAGACGCAGTTCGGGTCTTGCCAGGTTTCATCAACCATGGCGAAACCGTCCTTGTCCATCTGGTACTTCCAGGTGTCCTTGGCATAGCTGCGCTTCTCCTCGTTGTAGCCGGAGAAAATGCCGTCGTCGAACTTGAAGCCGGGATCGATCAGGAAGGCGGCGTTGGTATAAGCCTTCACATATTCGTGGTGAATCTTGTCGTTGGAAACGAGGTAATTGATGACTCCGCCCAAGAAGGCGATGTCAGTACCGGAGCGCAACGGGGTATAGAAATCGGCCACCGACGCAGTACGATTGAAGCGCGGGTCGACAACGACCAGCTTCGCCTTACGCGTTTTCTTGGCTTCGATCACCCACTTGAAGCCGCAGGGATGCGCTTCAGCCGGGTTGCCACCCATTACCAAAATCAAATCAGCGTTCTTGATGTCCACCCAGTGGTTGGTCATCGCACCACGCCCAAAACTCGGAGCCAGACTGGCCACCGTGGGAGCGTGTCAAATACGTGCCTGGGTATCGATCGAGGTCATGCCCAACGCGCGAATCGTCTTCACGGTCAGGTAGCCGGCCTCATTCGGTGCGGCGGATGATGCAAGGAATCCAGTGGTAGTCCAGCGATTGACGGTGACGCCGTCCTTGTTGGTTGCCATGAAGTTCGCGTCGCGATCTGTCTTCATGTGCTTGGCGATGCGCTCGATGGCTTCGTTCCAGGAAATCTTCTTCCATTCATTCGTGCCCGCTTCGCGAACTTCCGGCCACTTCAGACGATTGGCGCTCTGCACCATGTCGCGCAGGCCGGCACCCTTCGGGCACAGCGTGCCCCGGTTCACCGGATTATCCGGGTCGCCTTCGATATGTATGATCTCAGCCTGCGAATTCTTGGATTTATCGCCGGTTGAGTAGATAAGCACGCCGCAGGACACCGAGCAGTACGGACAAATATTCCGTGTCTCAGTGGCGCGGGCGAGCTTGAAAGTCCGTACTTCCGCCAGTGCATTGGTCGGTGAGAAGCCCATCAGCGCGATGGACGACCCCCCGAGGCCGGCGGAACAGACTCTGAAGAACTGCCGTCTGTTCATGTTCATTGTGTTTCCCTCCTCATGCGACCCCGTGTCGCAACAGGAACTTCTTGCAACTAATGTGCCATTTAGGATAACTCGTTGAACAATCAGGAATCGGCGCTTGCGGCCCGTGAGGCAAAGCGGGACATTTTGTCCATCAGGCTGCGGGCAGGGACAAAATGTCCCGCTTTGCAAAGTGGTTTTAGAAACTGATTACCTTGTCGGCCAGCAGCGTCGCCTCAGCCAGTTCGACCAGCGTACCGATGGAAGTGCCGGGAATCAGCGGTAATTCACCAAGGCCACGGGCCAGCGCGCAAGTTCGGCACAGGCGAATATCGACACCCTGCGTCACCAGTTGCTCGACCATCCCTTGCAGCCCATTGCCGGTGCCGTCGACCTGGTTCGGCAGGCCGAGCACAGTGGCGTCGGACATCAGAAAAATGCGGATCGCCGGCTTGGCATCGTTACCCGCCAGTGCGGTGGCCAGACGCAAGGCGGACAGGCAGCGCTCGCTGCCGTAGGGCGCGGCGTTGATGATGATCAGGATGTTTTGCATGGCTTGTCTTCCATCTATAAGAAAAGCGTGATGATAGCGCTGCTCAACGCATTTTCCGCCGCAACCAGGCGCTGCTCTGATCGACGGCAATTGACAGGGCCAGCATGGCAATGATTACGGTCGACGCCTGTGCATGGTGGAAAAGTGAGAGCTCGAAATAGAGTAATTGCCCCAGCCCGCCGGCACCAACGAAGCCGAGAATGGCCGCCATGCGGATGTTCATTTCCCAGCGGTAGAGCGTGTAGGCGATCAGTTGTGGCGCAGCGCCGGGCAGGGTGCCGTAGAGGAAGGCAAGGCTGCCGGGTGCGCCGGCCAGACGGAGCGCACCGCCGGGGGCTGACGGCGCATTGTCGAGCGCTTCGGCGTAGAGGCGGCCGAGGACTCCGGTGGTGTGCAAGGCCAGCGCCAGTGCACCGGCAAAGGGGCCAAGGCCGACAGCCAGTGCGGTGATGGTGGCCCAGACCAGTTCTGGTACCGAGCGCAGGGTGTTGAGAATGAAGCTGAACGGCGCCCGCCAGCGCGGCAAAGCGAGCAGCAGGCCGGCGATGGCAGCGAGCAGCGTACCGACAACTGAAATGGCCAGGGTTTCCCAGATGCCTTTTGCTACTTTCGCCAGCCACTCAGCCGAGGAGTCAGGCGGGAAGAACTCGACGACGAATTCACTGATGCTTTTGGCGGCTGTTACGGTCAACAGCGATTTGAGACCGATTTCTAAAAAATTGAAACTGGCAATGACGCCGGCGACCAGTGCCAAGCCAAGCAAGGTGCTGCGCCAGCCGAAGGGTGAAGCACGATTGGCCGGTGGCGTGTCGAGCGCCTGGCGCAGCCAGCCGGACAAACCATCTGCCGCAAAAACCAGCACCATGAAGGCGAGCAGGATGCTTGCTGCTTCGCCGCCATTGAGCATTTTCATGGCTTGATCCATCAACTGCCCGAGGCCGCCGGCGCCAACAAAACCCATCACCACGGAGGCACGGATCGCGCATTCCCAGCGGTAGACGGTGTACGAGGCCAACTCCTTGGAGGCCTGCGGAATCAGGCCGTAGAGAATGGCCAGCGGCCGGCCAGCACCGTTGTGGCGCAGGGCGCGGGCCGGGGCGGCATCGACTGATTCGAGGATTTCGGCATAGACCTTGGCCAGCATGCCGCCGTAGGTCAGGCCCAGCGCCAGTACGCCAGCCGCCGGACCAAGGCCGAAGACGCGGACGAAAAGTAGCGCCCAGACCAGCTCGGGAATGCCGCGCAGGATGGTGAGCAGGCTGCGGGTGATTGGGTTCAGGGTTGGCTTTTCGCGCCCGGCCGCCGTGGCGAGATAGCCCAGCGGCACGGCGATCATAAAAGCCAGCGCCATGCCGGCGGTGGCGATGGCCAGCGTTTCGAGCGTCGCCTTGGCGAGATAGCCGAGGAATTCGGCGCCGGTTTCCGGCGGCAGGAAGCCGGACAGAAAGTTGCCGATGACTTTCAGATTGCCAGGGTCGAACAGCGCGCCGGGCTTGACTTCGGCGGCCTGAAATAGCGGCCAGAGGATAACTAGGACTGCCAGTGTGCCGATCAGGCGCGAACGGGCGGCAGGGTCGCGGCAGGAAGCGGCGTCGCGAGGCGTAGCGAAAACCACTGCTAGCTACCGCTCGTCCTGAGTAGCCCGCAGGGCATATCAAAGGAGATTGCAAGCCGAACCATCAGCAGCACGCCGCCCGCGTCGCCGCATCATTGGCGGCGGTTTGTGACAGGAAGTGCGGTTCATGCGCCTGCACCGGCAGTTCCTCACCTTCGCTGGAATACAACTCTTGCAGTAGCGGCACGCTGATTTCGCTGGCTGGCAGGTCAAAGGCAATGCGCCCGGCCTTGACGCCGACGATGCGCGAAAAGTTGCCGAGCGCCAGATCGACGGCATGCAGGCTGGCGACCAGTGTTGCGCCACGTGCTTCGGCATCGGCAATCAACAGGCGCACGGCGCTCAGCGCCAGCGTTGGGTCGAGGGCCGAGACCGGTTCATCGGCGAGGATCAGGTCGGCTTGCTGATAGAGGACGCGGGCAATGCCGACACGCTGTAACTGGCCACCGGAAAGCTGGTCGCAGCGGGCAAAAAGTTTGTCGGCCAGATCGACGCGTTCGAGCGCGGCACGAGCGCCGGGCACGTCGAGCGGGTAAATCAGCGAAGCCAGCGACTTCCAGGCCGGCCACTGGCCGAGTTTGCCGGCCAGCACCGCTGTTACCACGCGTTGCCGACCGGGAATCGGCGGCGCTTGATGGACGGTGCCGATGCGGGCGCGCAGATTCTTGATTGTTCCGGTCGACGGCAAAACACGGCCAAAATTTAGTAGTTCAAGCGTGCCGACGCTTGGCGCCAGCGCCGTGCCAAGCACTGACAGCAGCGAAGTCTTGCCGGCGCCGGAAGGCCCGATCAGGGCGATGCGCTCGCCCCGCTCTGCCTTCAGCGTGATGCCGGACAAGGCGGTGAAACCATTGGCGTGGGTCAGCCCCACGCCATTCAAGGCAAAACTCACTTCAACAAGCCGGCGGCGTGCGCTGCCTTTTCGATGCCGTCGTAGTTTTCCTTCTTGGTCGGAATGAACTTGGCGGCCCGTTGCAAGCCGAGGATTTCCTTGTGTTCCGGGTTGGCCGGGTCGAGCTTGAGGAAGGCGTCGGTCAGCTTCTTGACGATCACCGGGTCGAGGTCGCCGCGTACCGTCCAGTTGTAGTCGAAGTAAGGCGGGGTCGTGGCGAAGACGCGCACCTTGTCGGTGTCAACTTTCTTCTGCTCGACCAGCTTGTCCCAGACCGAGGCGTTCAACACCCCGGCCTCAGCCTTCCCGGCGGCGACGAAAGCAACGGTCGCATCATGCGCGCCGGAGAAGGCAACGTTTTTGAAATCCTTTTCCGGATTCAGACCAGCCTGCTGCAGGAAGAAGCGTGGCATCAGACTACCTGAAGTGGAGGACGGTGCGCCGAAGGCGAAAGTCTTGCCCTTCAGATCCGCCAGGCCCTTGATCGCCGGGTCGGCGGTGATGAATTTGGAGGTGAATTTGGCATCTTCCTCGCGCTGGGCGATGGGGATGGCGGTGCCGTTGGTGCGGATTTTGGCTTGCACGAAAGTGAAGCCACCGAGCCAGGCGAGATCAATTTTTTTCGTTGCTAGCGATTCGACGACGGCGGCGTAGTCGGACACCGGGGTGAACACGACCTTCATGCCGGTCTGCGCTTCGAGGTATTTGCCAAGCGGTGCGAACTTGCGTTGCAGCTCAGTCGGTGCTTCATCGGGAATGGCCGAGACGCGCAGGATGGCTTCGTCGGCAAAGGAGGGGAAAGAAACGGCAGAGGCCAGGGCGCAGGCAAGCGCCCCCTTCAGCGCCAGGCGGCGCGCGGTGGAAAAAGTCATTTGATACTCCGATTTCTACATCAACTACCGCCGTGCGGATGTCACGACAGCTTACAAAGCGCCGAGGCGCCACTCAGTTTCAATGCGGTACTCAGACCGCTTTAGCAATTTTGCCAGCGCACAATAATGCAACTTTGGTGCCTGTGGCTAACTGTTTGATTGTGCGCTTTTTGTTGCTCAGTAAAAGCCTGCTGATTGGGATATTTTGCGCTTCGCAGACAGAATGTCTCAGGTGTTTGCGGGCTGGCGGCAGCGCTAGCCGGTGTCTTGCCGGCAGTGCTATCCTGCTATTCCCATGATCAATACCTTGCTCGACGCACTTTCTCTGCTTGGCGGCTTCGATCAGCGTTTGCTTGAAATCGTCGCTCTGTCGCTGCGCGTCAGCTTGTCTGCACTGCTGATCGGGGCGCTGATCGGTCTGCCGCTCGGTGCCTGGCTGGCGGTGGCGAATTTTCCCGGACGTGCGGTGCTGAATGTTGGCCTCAATGCGCTGATGGGCTTGCCCTCGGTCGTCGTCGGTGTGCTGGTTTATCTTGCATTGTCACGCAGCGGGCCGTTTGGCAGCTATGGACTGCTCTTTTCGCCGGCCGCCATGATCGTTGCCCAAAGCCTGCTGGTCGTCCCATTGATTGCTGCCGTGACGCGCCAGATTGTTGAGGATGCCTGGAAGGAATACACCCCGGAGTTGTCTCTGATCGGCATCAGCCGTCGCCAAGCTGTGGCCTTGTTGCTCGCCGATTGTCGCTTTTCGCTGAGCGTGGCAACGTTGGCCGGCCTCGGCCGCGCCATGTCGGAGGTGGGGGCGGTGATGATCGTCGGTGGCAATATCGATGGCTATACGCGGGTGATGACCACAGCGATTGCGCTGGAAACCAGCAAGGGCGATCTGGCGCTGTCGATTGCGCTGGGCCTGGTCTTGATGGCGATGATTCTCGGCCTCAATGTCGCTGCCTACGGCTTGCGCTGCTGGGCGGCGCGGAGGTATGGCTGATGTTCCCGCTGCGCATCAGCGGCCTGTGCTTTGCCCCGGAAGGTCGGGCTATTCTTGATCGCCTTGATCTTGAATTGTCTGGTGAAGGGATCAGTGTCCTTCTTGGCCCGAACGGCGCTGGCAAAACTCTCTTGCTGCGCCTCCTCGCCGGCTTGCTGCCGAACGATGGCGGTAGCGTGGACTGGGGCGGCTCCAGCCTGCCGAATGGCCGTTTGGCCATGGTTTTTCAGCATCCGATGCTGCTCCGCATGTCGGTATTTACCAATGTTGAATTTGCCCTGCGCCCGCAAGGGATGAGTGCTGTCGAGCGCCGGGTGCGGACCGATGAAGTGTTGGTTCGTGTTGGCCTTGCCCATCGCGCCAGCGATTGCGCTCGCCTGCTCTCCGGTGGCGAGCGGCAGCGCATGGCGCTGGCCCGCGCCTGGGCGATGCGGCCGCGCCTGTTGCTTCTTGACGAGCCAACCGCCAGTCTTGATCCCTCGGCGACCGAAGCGGTCGAGCGCATCATCCGCGAAATCCGTACCG
>CAXYZX010000032.1:0-19791 GCA_964293845.1 uncultured Dechloromonas sp. | reverse complement strand
TGAAGAAGTAAAGCAAGCACCCTTGCGAAAAACCCGGCCAAGCCGGGTTTTTTTATGTCACCTGCGAAGCAGGTGGCGGTATCCCTTGCGGTTACGTCAGATAATTGGCGATACGAACGTAATCTTCTACCGGTATGTCTTCGGCACGCCGGGTCGGATCAATGCCCAATTCGGCAAAACCTGCATCACTCAGGGTCCCTTTGAGCGTATTACGCAGCATCTTGCGGCGTTGCGAGAAGGCAACCTGAACGACATGGGATAGTTTTTCAAGCTTCTTGGCATGAAGCTCGGAAACATCCTTGGGGATCAGGCGAACCACAGCCGATTGAACCTTGGGCGCCGGTTCAAAGCTCTCTGGCGGGACATCAATCAGCCATTCGATGTGAAAACGATACTGCAGCATTACAGCGATCCGGCCGAAATCGGTATCGCCAGGCGTCGCCACCATACGTTCGACAACTTCCTTCTGCAGCATGAAATGCATGTCATGAACGATTTCTGCTGCCTCGGCGAGATGAAACAGCAGCGGCGTCGAAATGTTGTACGGCAGGTTGCCGACCAGACGCAGATTGCGCCCAATGCTGGCGAAATCGAAGGCCAGGGCATCGCCTTCATGGATCGTCATGCGCTCCGGCTGGTGTTGTTTTTTCAGGCGGGCAATCAGGTCGCGGTCAATCTCAACAACATGCAGATGGTCAACACAGGCCATTAGTGGCTCGGTGATGGCGCCAAGGCCGGGGCCAATTTCAACGACCGTATCGCTGCGTTGTGGATTGATCGCATAGACGATGGCCGAGATAATCCCGCGATCGACCAGAAAATTTTGCCCAAAACGCTTGCGCGCGACGTGGCCTTTCATTGCTGCACCGCCATTCTGGCCGCTTCGGCGACCGCTTCAAACAAACTGCCGGAGTCGGCACGCCCCGTACCCGCCAGTTCAAGTGCCGTACCATGGTCAACCGAGGTGCGAATGATGGGCAAACCCAGCGTCACATTGATCCCGTGGCCAAAGGTGGCGTACTTGAGCGCAGTCAGACCCTGATCGTGATACATGGCAAGTACGGCGTCACCCTGAGCCAGAATCGGCGGGGTGAACATGGTATCTGCCGGATACGGACCACTCAATTGCATGCCTTGGCTACGCAACTTGTCGAGCACTGGCGTGATGATTTCAATTTCCTCGCGCCCCAGATAACCGCCTTCACCGGCATGCGGGTTAAGCCCGGCGACGAGGATGCGCGGAGTTTTCAGGCCGTATTTCAGACGCAGGTCGGCATCAAGGATGCGTATTGTCTTTTCCAGGACATCCGCAGTGATGGCAAGCGGCACATCCTTCAAAGGCAAATGCGTGGTGACCAGTGCAACGCGCAAGGGGCCGCGCTCGGTATTGCCGGCCAGCATCATGACGACCAGTGGCGTAGCGGTCTTTTCAGCAAGATACTCGGTATGACCGGTGAAGTGCACACCACCTTCGTTGATGACGCCTTTGTGCACCGGAGCGGTTACCATCGCGGCGAATTCTCCGGACTGACAACCCGCCAGGGCACGGTCGAGCAGCGCCAGCACATACGGGCCATTGGCCGCATTCAATTGCCCGGCCAGGGCAGGGACAAGGAGCGGAACATGCAGAATTTCAAGAACGTTACGGTCAACCTCGTTTTCAGCACGAAAATCCACGAATGCAAGCTTCAGCCCTAGCGCTGCGGCACGCTCTGTCAGCAGATTGCGATCACCAAGAATGACTGGCCGCGCTTCACCTGAATAGCCGGTCAGTTGCAGGCACAACTCAGGCCCGATACCAGCGGGTTCGCCACAGGTTATCGCAATGATGGGTCTCATTGTTGCTCTTGCAGGCGATTTTCGACGTAAGTACGGTCACGCAACTGGCGCAGCCAATCTTGATAGGCTTCATCGAGTTTGCGCTCGCGGATGGCCTGGCGCGCCACGCCACGCTGGCGTTCGGCCGAGACATCACGCTGACGGCGCTCGCTGACCTGAATCAAATGCATGCCGAACGGTGACTGGACTACCGGACTCAACTCGTTGTCTTTCAACAAGTTCATGGCCTTCTCGAACTCTGGCACGGTGTCACCCGGGTTGAGCCAGCCCAGATCACCGCCCTTGGCTGCCGAACCGTCTTGAGAGTAGAGGCGCGCTTGCTCGGCGAAATCAACACCATTAACGATACGCTCGCGCACGTTTTCCAGTTTGCGCCTCGCCTCGGACTCGGAGATCAGTTCGTTGACCCGAATCAGGATGTGACGCGCCTTGATCTGCTGCACCGATGCCTGCACACTGCCACCGCGTTTGCCGATCAGCTTGACGACATGGAAGCCGGCGGAGGAACGCAGTAGTTCACTGACCTCTCCGGCCCCCAATTTACTTGCCACATCCGCATATAAAGCGGGCAAACGGTCCAGCGGTCGCCAACCGATATCGCCCCCCTGAAGGGCATCCGGTGCATCAGAAAAGGCAGCTGCCAGTTCGGCAAAATTCTCACCGGCGCGCGCGCGCTTCAAGGCCTGCTCGCCACGCAGACGAAGTTTTTGCAGTTGTTCCGGGCTGGCCGACTCCGGCGCACGCAACAGAATATGTGCCAACTGATATTCCTCGCTGCTCCCCGTCGCCGCCTGATTGGCGATATGGTTATCGATTTCACCATCAGAAATCACCAACTTGCTATCCACTTCACGCTCACGCAGGCGAACCATCGTCATCTCACTACGGATTTCTTCGCGGAACTTGCTGTAAGTGATGCCGTCCTTTTCCAGCGCCTGACGGAACTGCTGCGGATTGAGCTTGTTGCCGGCAGCAATGCGCCCTATAGCCTGATCCAGCTGAATGTCATCGACACGCAAACCGCTTTCCTGCGCATACTGAAGTTGTATGCGATCCATGATCAGGCGTTCCAGCATCTGGCGCTCCAGCACATCCTGCGGCGGCAAGGGGGTGCCCTGTTTCTGCAGTTGCTTGAGCGCTGACGAAAGGCGGCTGCGCAACTCGTAGTAAGTGACGACTTCATTTCCCACCACCGCGACGATATGATCGGCCTCCAGCGGTTCGCCCGGTGCGGCGACTGCTTGACTCGAGAGCAGCCCAAAGCAAATAAGCAAAACCGTAAAACAGCGGAAAATTGTGTGCATGGTTATCATTGAGTAGTGAGCAGGCTGCCCGAATTAGGCAATTCGTTGGTTTTACCGTAGCCGGGGATAGTACGACGAAGCAGGCCGATCGGGTTGGACCCGACACTCCCGAGGTCGTTGAATTCAAGCTGGAAAAACAGTGTGGTACTCGGTTCCGTAGCAACCGCATCCAAGCGCTGGACGACAGTACGTACCGCCCAGCATCCGGCGTTGTACTCAAAGCCCGCAATTGTTTCAAGCGGCTGCCGGTCGAGCAGTGAATAGTTGAAACGGCCAACGGCATACCAGCGTGAAGAAAGCGGCCATTGACCAGCGAAATCAATCTGCTCGACTTGGGGCAACAAGGTCAGCGTATCGCGCGTATAACGGTAACTGGCGCTGAACACCTTGCCGAAATCTGGCTGGTAACGCGCACCTAAAGAAACGCGATCCGCCTGGCCACGCCGGTAGTCATATTCGAAAGCGGCATCCGCATAGGTTTTCGGCAGCACCAATCCGTTAAAAGCCGCGATCAGGCTGGAGAAATTGGCATTGCGCTCGGTCTCCCCGGGCAGGGTGACCCGCTGAGATGAAAAGTAATAGCGCTGGCCTATCATCGCCTTGAAGCGCTCAACGCCGGTATTGGCATTCAGGAAGCGAGTGGTTACTGCAGCAGTCAACTGGTTGGCGTCATTGACACGATCAAAGCCACTGTAGCGGTTCTCCGAGAAGATCTGGGCAAAGTTGAAGTCTGTCAAACCGGAGTCGAAGACCGGAATTTTGCTCTGATCCTTGTACGGAATATTCACGTAATAAAGGCGTGGCTCCAGCGTCTGGATGTAGTCCAGATCAAGGAAACGGCTCTCACGTTCGAAGATCGCAGTAGAGTCAAGCGAGAAGATGGGTAGCGTCCGACTCATGCTGGTCGGCTCACCCGCCACCTGATTCTCAAGTGCATAGTTGGTGATATGCAATCCCATCTTGGGCGTGATCTGAAAAGCCGGATGCACAACAGGTAGTGAAACCTGCGGATAAAGCACGAAACGGTTGCCCTCAACCTTTTCAGGATTCACGAAGCGCGAAAACTGGCCAATGACCGCCAGATCAGTCTTGAGTACATTCGGACGGTAACCGAGGATATTCAACTGAGGCTCAAGGAAGTAGGGGCGCGCCACCGGATTCGCCGGATCGGTTTGCAAGGTTTGATAACGCAAAACCTGCATATTGGTTTGCAACCAGGGAGAAGGCGAATAGGCCAGAGTTAATTGCTGGGGCAACTGTACCTGCGAGGTCTGCAGCAAACGAGAAGAGAGATCCTCCCAATACAAATCATCGGACACCGCATTCCAATTAACCGCAGCCGACACGCCACGCCCCAGATTGTGCTGGTGACGTATTTGGTAAGCGTATCTTTTGCGCTCGGCGATTGAGTCGTTCGGCAAATACTCGAAGCGACTCTGACCACTGTAGTTGTAATCAAGATACTGAACATCCGCCCCCAACTGAAAGCCGCGCTTGTCCATGTAACGCGGGAAGAACGTCACGTCGTAGTTGGGCGCAATATTCCAGAAGTAGGGAACGGTAAAATCAAAACCGTTCTTGGTCGACGCCGAAAAGAACGGATGAAGAATGCCTGATTTCCGATTCTGGTTGAGCGAAAAGCTGGCCAGCGGTGAATAGAAAATGGGCACATCCTTGAACCAGAGGGAGGCATTTTTCGCCTCACCGACATCCTCATCGTAATCCAGATGAATCTCTGATGCCTTCAGATACCAGTCGGGTTGCCCCGGCTTGCAGGTTGAATAGGTCGCATCACTCAGCCGGACCTGATTCTCGCCTTCAAAATCTGCGCGAGCGGCATGACCAGAGCCTTCGGACGGCCGTCGCAGCGGCCCGATGGTTGGCAAGCCATAACTATTGGGCACGTTGGACATCATTGGCGCCCCCGAGGTTGTTGCATTCGTACTCGCCGAAGTTGCAACAACCATGGCCGGCCGGTAGAACTTGCTCTCGACCTCCTTGAGCACGTGATAGTCCACTTGCTCGGCAAAGCCAATTTGTTCGGACATCTTCATGCGCAGATAGGGCGTATCGATTTCAACCCCGTCCTGCAGCATCCTGACCTTGCCCGCCGCCTCGATTTCATCCTCCAAAGGCCAGTAGGTCATCTTGTCGCCAAGCATCAGAATGTCAGACTTGCGCAACTCGACATTGCCGGTGGCAACCGTTTCTTCCTCGGAGCGCCCTTCAATATGGTCGGCAACGATGAACATCGGATAACTGTCATCGCTTTTCAACTCAACCGGAGCGCTGACTACCACAGTGGCCGGCGGCCCAGGCTTTTTCTTGGACAGCAAATTGAATTTACGCTCCACGCGCAGCTTGAGCGGCTTGTCGTCAAGTGCTGCCAGATCAATTGTTGCGGTCGACTGGGTTGCGGGCTCGATTTTTCCTGCCACTCCCGCCACTACAGCATGGCTCACCTGTGCATTGGCAAACATGCAGCAGACAAAAACGGCGAGCGGGCGGCGGGCGAAACCGGTCATTGATACGCTTATGGGAGGTTCAGGCCGGATTAGCCGGTGCCCGAGTGTTAAAATCCCGGCATTTTACAACGAACCGAACCCAGCCCGCCTATGCAAGCCATGCCGCGTGATCAACTTGTTACAGACTGGGTTGCCAGTCGTTTTCCCGAACAGTCCGTCCAGATCACCCCGGCCTCGGCCGATGCCAGCTTTCGCCGCTATTTCCGGCTAACCTGGCCGGACGGCAGTACGCGCATCCTGATGGATGCCCCGCCGGAAAAAGAGGACTGCAAACCCTTCATCCACGTCGCCGGCTTGCTCGCCAAGGCCGACCTCGCCGCGCCGCGCATTCTTGACCACGATCTCGATAACGGTTTTCTTGTCCTCAGCGACCTCGGCCGTATCGGCTACCTCGACGCGCTCAATGCCGACCTCAGCCTCGCTGATTTCCTGATCCGTCCGGTACTCGACACTCTGGTCCAGTGGCAACTGGCGTCAAAAGCAAGCACGCTGCCACCTTACGATGCAAGCCTGTTGCGCCGCGAACTTGACCTTTTCCCGGAATGGTTTATTGGCCGCCACCTCGGCCACGAATTGAGCGATGACGACAAAGTCATGCTTGATCGTACCTTCAAATTCCTCATCAACAGCGCACTGGCTCAGCCCAAGGTCTTCGTGCACCGTGACTTCATGCCACGCAACCTGATGGTCGTGGAGAGCGCCGAGCGCCTGACACCGGGCATCATCGACTTCCAGGATGCTGTGTACGGCCCGATTTCCTACGACGTCGTTTCGCTCTTCCGCGACGCCTTCATTTCCTGGGAAGAAGAGCAGGAAATCGACTGGGTCGTCCGCTACTGGGAAAAAGCCCGTGCTGCCGGCCTGCCGGTACGCGCCGACTTCGGCGATTTCTGGCGCGATTACGAGTTGATGGGCATCCAGCGCCACCTCAAGGTACTCGGCATCTTCTGTCGCCTTAAATATCGCGATGGCAAGGAGCATTACAGCACCGACCTGCCGCGTTTCATGAATTACGCGCGCAAAACAGCCAGCCGCTACGTTGCCCTGAAGCCGCTGCTCAACCTGCTCGACAAGCTGGAAGGCAACACCGAGCAAATCGGCTACCGCCGCTAGCCAGCAGATGAAAGCTTTCATCCTTGCCGCCGGCCGTGGCGAACGCATGCGGCCGCTCACCGACCACACACCCAAGCCACTGCTGCTGGCCGGCGGCAAGCCGCTCATCGTCTGGCATCTGGAACGACTGGCGGCGGCGGGGTTCAGGGAAATCGTCATCAACCACGCCCATCTCGGTTCGCTCATCGAGCAAACACTCGGCGACGGTTCGCAGTGGGGCCTGCATATTCAATATTCGCCCGAACCACCAGGCGCGCTCGAAACTGCCGGCGGCATCGCTACTGCCCTACCGTTGCTCGGCGACGAGCCGTTTCTGGTGGTCAATGGCGACGTCTATTGCGACTGGGATTTCAACCGCGCCCACCAGTTGACCGGAAAAACTGCCCATCTGGTCATGGTTGCCAACCCCGCCCATCACAGCGGCGGCGACTTCAGCCTTGACAGCGATCGCGTCGTCTATGCCAACAGTGAGCAAACCTTCACCTACGCCGGCATCGGCGTTTTCTCGCCATCATTCTTTTCTGGCGTAACTCCCGGCACAATCATGAAACTGCGCCCCCTGCTCGACGCCGCCATCGCTGCCGGCACGCTGACCGGGGAACGGCACGACGGCCGCTGGGTCGACGTAGGAACGCCGCAACGTCTGGCAGAGTTAGACCTTGAACTTCGGGATCAGGAGCTGAAAAACGCATGAGCCACGCCCACTTTCTTGCCCGCCGCCAGCGCCTGCTGAAAACCATAGGTGACGGCGTCGCCATCGTACCAACCGCGCCTGAAGTCATCCGCAACAGCGATGCCCACCACCTTTACCGCTTCGACAGTTACTTCTGGTACCTGACCGGCTTCCCGGAGCCGGAAGCGGTCGTCGTGCTGATCGGCGGCAATGGCAAAACGAAAGCGAAATCCATCCTCTTCTGCCGCGAAAAGCATGAAGAACGCGAAATCTGGGACGGTTACCGTTACGGCCCCAAAGCGGCGAAAACCGCCTTCGGCTTCGATGCCGCCTACCCCATCGAGCAGTTCGACAAAAAACTGGCCGAATTTCTTGTCGACCGCGACACGTTGTGGCACGCCATCGGGCACAACGCAGAATGGGACACCCGCATCGCCAAGGCGCTAAATGAAGTCCGCGCTCAAACCCGTGCCGGCAAACGCGCCCCGCGCGCCATTCACGACCTGCGCTTCGAACTCGACCGCATGCGCCTGGTCAAGGACGCTGCCGAAGCCAACATCCAGCAGCGCTCGGCCGACATCGCCAGCGCCGGCCACGCCCGCGCCATGCGCGCCTGCCGCCCCGGCATGGCTGAATACGAACTGGAAGCCGAACTGACTTACGAATTCCGCAAACGCGGCGCCGACGCCCACGCCTACACGCCGATCGTCGCCGGCGGCACCAACGCCTGCGTGCTGCACTACGTCTCCAACGACAAAATCCTCAACGACCACACGCTGGTCCTGATCGACGCCGGCTGCGAAGTCGCCGGTTACGCCGCCGACATCACCCGCACTTTCCCGGTCAATGGCCGCTTCAACGCCGCTCAGAAGGAGATCTACGAAATCGTTCTCGCCGCGCAGGGCGCCGCCATCGCCGCCACCGCCCCGGCCCGCCATTTCATGGAAGGCCACGAAGCTGCCGTGCGCGTGCTCACCCAAGGCCTGGTCGACCTCAAACTGCTCAGCGGCGACCTCGACAACCTGATCGAAAAAGGCGACTTCAAACGCTTTTACATGCACCGCACCGGTCACTGGCTCGGCCTCGACGTGCACGATGCTGGCGAATACAAGGTCGGCGAAGAGTGGACGAAGTTGCAGCCCGGCATGACGCTGACCGTCGAACCCGGTCTCTACATCCGCCCGGGCGCGGACATTCCGCCGGTGCTGGCCGGCATCGGCATCCGTATCGAAGACGACGTCCGTATCACTGAAACGGGTTGCCACGTTTTCACTACGGCGCCCAAAACGGTTGACGAAATCGAGGAAGTCATGCGCCATGATTGAATCGGTGGTTGAACACAGCGACATCCTGATTATCGGCGCCGGCCCGGTGGGCATGACGCTGCAACTGGCGCTCGCCGCCGGTGGGCAAAAATCGCTTCTTTTGGACCGTCGACCGCACCAATCCCACCAAAACGACCCGCGCGCCCTCGCCCTCTCGTACGGCGCCCGCCAATTGCTCGAACAGATCAACGCCTGGCCGACCCGCGCTGCAACGCCGATCGAAACCATCCACATTTCTCAGAAAGACGGCTTCGGTCGCACCCTGATCGACCGCGACGATTACGACTTGCCCGCCCTCGGTTACGTCGTTCGCTACCGCGACCTGGCCGGCGCGCTAGCAGCCCAACTATCGGCCGACGCCCTGCTCGACAACGTCGAAATCCTCAACATCACGGCTTCCGACGACCACGTCACCGTCGCCCTGCGCCATGCCGGCGCTTTACGCACCCTCCAGACAAAGCTGCTGATCCACGCCGAAGGCACACCGGGCGACGACCCTGCCGTCAAGGTCAGCGACTACCATCAGCACGCCGTGATCGCCGAAATCACCCCGCAACCAGCCCACCAGAATCGCGCCTGGGAACGCTTCACGCCGGATGGCCCGCTCGCCCTGCTCCCGCTCGGCAACGAATACTCCGTCGTCTTCACGCTGCCTCCCGCCAAGGCCGATGCCGTGATGGCAATGGACGACGCCGGCTTTACCGCCGCGCTGCAAAACCAGTTTGGCAGCCGGATGCGTTTCGCCAAACCTGGCCCACGCAGCCGTTTTCCGCTCTTCCTCCGCCTGCGGGAAAAACTGGTGCAAGGTAACGAAGTCTGGATCGGCAACACCGCCCAAACCCTGCACCCGGTCTCCGGCCAGGGCTTCAACCTCGGCATCCGCGATGCCTGGCAACTCGCAGAAATATTGTTGAATAACGGCGTCGACCGCAACAGTCTGGCCCGTTATGCCGCCAGCCGCCGCCTCGACCGCCAGGGCAGCGCCTTTTTCACCGACCAGATCGTGCGCGCTTTCTCCAACGACTTCGGCCCGCTCAAACTGGCCCGCGGCCTCGGCCTGCTGGCGCTCGACCTCTGCCCGCCCGCCCGCCACTTCGTCGCCAAACGCATGATCTGGGGAGCGCGCGCTTGGCCGTAAGTCCGGGCCAGTTGCACGCCTGGTTCCTCGCCTGCCGCCCCAAAACCCTGTCGGTATCGTTGTCGCCAGTATTGGTCGGCACTGCTGCCGCCTGGCACGACAGCGGCGCGCTGCTCTGGTTGCCGCTACTCGCCGCCACGCTCGGCGCCGCCTTCATCCAGATTGGCACCAACCTGTTCAACGATGTCGGCGACTTCCTGCGTGGCACCGACACCCCTGATCGCCTCGGCCCCAAACGCGCCACCGCCGAAGGCTGGCTCAGCGTCGACCGGGTCAAAACCGGCGCCTGGCTCGCTTTTGCCCTCGCCTTCCTGTGCGGCATTTATCTTGTCTGGCATGGTGGCTGGCCTATCGTCATCATCGGTCTTGCTTCGCTGACTGCTGGCTGGGCCTACACCGGCGGCCCGGCGCCGATTGCCTACCGACCACTTGGCGAAATTTTCGTCTGGGTTTTCTTCGGTCTCATCGCCGTCGGCGGCAGCTACTACCTGCAGACACTGAATTTGTCCTCACTGGCGCTGATTGTCGCCAGCCTGGTTGGTCTGCACGCAGCAGCAGTCATCACCGTCAACAACTACCGCGACCTCGATGGTGACGCAAAAAATGGCAAAAATACGCTGGCCGTTACCTTCGGTCGCCCGGCGACACAACGCATTTATCGCGCCGAAATACTCACCCCCTACCTCCTGCTGCCGCTCCTGACGCCACAGCTTGGGTGGCTGGCGGCCCTGCCGCTGCTTTCACTGCCCCTGGCACTCAGGCTGATCCGCCGCTTTCAGCACGAATCCCCCGGCCCGGTGTTCAACAACATCCTCGCCGCGACTGCCGGGTTACAACTTTTTTACGCCCTGCTGTTAACCCTGAGTCTGATAATTTGACTATTTTTTAAGCGCCGACTCGGGTAAAATCCCCGGCTTCGCTCGTTCTGCTCGGCCCACGCACCCCTATGGATTTTGTCGGATTTCAGCTTCGCAATAACCTGTTCGTTGCCCCCATGGCCGGCGTTACGGATCGTCCTTTCCGTCAGTTGTGCAAAAAAATGGGCGCCGGCCTGGCCGTCTCCGAGATGGTCACCTCCAACTCGCTGCTTTACGGTAGCGCAAAAACACTGCGCCGCGCCAATCACGAAGGCGAAGTCGCCCCCATTTCCGTCCAGATCGCCGGTGCCGACCCGGCCATGATGGCCCTCGCCGCCCGCCACAACGTCGACAACGGCGCGCAGATCATCGACATCAACATGGGCTGCCCGGCCAAAAAGGTCTGCAACGTTATGGCCGGCTCGGCCCTGATGCAGGACGAAGAACTGGTCGGCAAGATTCTTGACGCCGTCGTTTCTGCCATCCCGAACACCCCGGTCACACTGAAATTCCGCACTGGCTGGAACCTCGCCAACCGTAACGCGCCAAACATTGCGCGCATTGCCGAGTCGGCCGGCGTGCGCGCTGTCGCCATCCATGGCCGCACCCGTTGCCAGCAATACACTGGCGAGGCCGAATACGACACCATCGCCATGGTAAAAACGCTGATCAGGATTCCGGTTATCGCCAATGGCGACATTTCGACCCCGGAAAAGGCCAAGCACGTACTCGATGTAACCGGCGCCGACGGCATCATGATCGGCCGCGCCGCCCAGGGTCGTCCCTGGCTATTCCGCGAAATCGAGCATTATCTGAAGACCGGCGAACATCTGCCGCCGGCCGAGGTTCTGGAAATCCACACGATTTTGCTCGAGCATCTCGAAGGCCTTTATGCGTTTTACGGCCCGGAAACCGGTTTCAAGGTCGCCCGCAAACATATCTCCTGGTACACCAAGGGGCTGGTTGGTTCGGCGGCTTTTCGCAAGGAAATGAATGTGCTGCCCAGCATCGATCAACAGATGCAGGCCGTGCATGACTTTTTCTTCCGCCTGGCGGAAGAGCATCAACATCTTAAATACAATTCAGAGGAGGCGTTGGCAGCATGAGCCAACAAGATTTGGGGCAGTGCGTCATCACCGCACTGGAGCAGTATTTCCGCGACCTGGATGGGGAAAAGCCGGGCGCAATTTATGACATGGTTTTGAAAAGCGTTGAAAAGCCGATGCTCGAAGTGGTTCTCGCCAAGGCGGGTGGCAACCAGACGCTGGCCTCTGAAATGCTCGGCATCAACCGCAATACCCTGCGCAAAAAACTCACCGAACACCAACTACTGTAACCACCATGACCATCAAGCAAGCACTGATTTCCGTCTCCGACAAGACGGGTGTTCTCGAATTCGCCCAGGGCCTTGCGGCTCAGGGAGTAAACCTTCTGTCTACCGGCGGAACGGCAAAAATGCTGCGCGATGCCGGGTTGACCGTAACCGAGATCGGCGACTACACCGGCTTCCCGGAAATGCTCGACGGCCGCGTCAAGACCTTGCACCCGAAGGTACATGGCGGCATCCTGGCCCGTCGCGATCTGCCGGAGCATTTGGCGACCATCGAGCAACACGGCATCCCGACCATCGACCTGGTCTGCGTGAACCTCTACCCCTTCGCCGCTACCATCGCCAAGGCTGGCGTGACGCTGGAAGATGCCATCGAGAATATCGACATCGGCGGTCCGGCCATGGTCCGCTCCTCGGCCAAGAACTACGCTGGCGTCGCCATCGTCACCGATCCGGAAGACTACGCCCCGCTGCTTGCTGAAATGAAGGCCAACGCTGGCGCCTTGCAACTGGCAACGCGTTTCGGCCTGGCCAAGAAGGCTTTCACCCACACTGCCCGCTACGACAGCATGATTGCCAACTGGCTGACCGGCCTTGATGAAGGCGCCGAAGCCAAGCCGGCCGAAGCTGCCCCAGTCCCCGCCATTTTCCCGGCCAAGCTGCAACTGGCGTTCGACCGCACCGAGATCCTGCGCTACGGCGAAAACTCGCACCAAAGCGCAGCCTTCTACCGCGAAACCAATCCGGTCGCCGGCAGTATCGCCGCCTACAGCCAGTTGCAGGGCAAGGAACTGTCCTACAACAACATCGCCGACTCCGATGCGGCCTGGGAATGCGTCAAGTCTTTCGACGCCCCGGCCTGCGTCATCGTCAAACACGCTAACCCGTGTGGCGTGGCCATCGACGGCACCTTGCTCGGTGCCTATGAAAAGTCCTTCAAGACCGATTCGACCTCGGCCTTCGGCGGCATCATCGCTTTCAACGGCGAAGTCGGCATCGACGTGGTCAACGCCATGAATGAGCGCAAACATTTCGTCGAAGTGCTGATCGCCCCGTCCTTCACGGCTGAAGCCAAGGCTGCGCTGGTTGCCAAGGCAAATCTTCGCGTCCTCGTCGTGCCAATTTCCCGCGTTCTCAATACGCTGGAATTCAAGCGTGTTGGCGGTGGTTTGCTAGTCCAGACCCCGGACGATTTCACAGCACAAGCCTCCGGTCTCAAGATCGTCACCAAGATTCAGCCGACCGCCCAACAGATCGAAGACCTGCTCTTCGCCGAGCGCGTCGCCAAGTTCGTCAAGTCCAACGCCATCGTCTTCTGCGGCAACGGCATGACGCTAGGTGTCGGGGCAGGACAGATGAGCCGTGTCGATTCGACCAAGATCGCCAGCATCAAGGCCCAGCACGCCGGCCTCGACCTCAATGGTTCTGTCGTCGCTTCAGACGCCTTCTTCCCGTTCCGTGATGGTGTCGACGTGCTGGCTGCGGCCGGTGCCAAGGCGGTCATCCAGCCCGGCGGTTCGATGCGCGACGAGGAAGTCATCGCCGCCGCCGATGAACATGGTCTGGCCATGGTCTTTACCGGCGCCCGCCACTTCCGCCACTAATAAAAATATCCTCAAAGAGAACAGCCATGAAACTTCTAGTCATCGGTTCCGGCGGTCGCGAACACGCCATGGCCTGGCGCCTCGCCAAAACCCCCGGCCTGCAAAAGGTTTACGTTGCCCCGGGCAATGCTGGCACGGCGCGTGAGCACGAGCTGGAAAACATCAATATCACTGACCCGGAAGCACTGGCTGATTTTGCCGAGCAGAACAAGATCCACCTCACCGTTGTCGGCCCGGAAGCGCCGCTGGCGGCTGGCGTAGTGAATGTTTTCCGGGCTCGCGGTCTGAAGATTTTTGGCCCGACCAAGGAAGCTGCCCAGCTCGAATCCTCCAAGGATTTCGCCAAGCGCTTCATGGCGCGCCACAACATCCCGACCGCTGGTTTCGGCACCTTCACCAACGCTATCGAAGCCCATGCCTACATCGACCAGCAGGGTGCCCCGATCGTCATCAAGGCCGACGGCCTGGCCGCTGGCAAGGGTGTCGTCGTTGCGATGTCGCTTGAAGAAGCCCATGCCGCGATCGACGACATGTTGTCCGGCAACAAGCTGGGCGATGCCGGCGCCCGTGTCGTCATCGAGGAATTCCTCGACGGTGAAGAAGCCAGTTTCATCGTCATGGTCGACGGCAAGAATGTGTTGGCACTGGCTTCCAGCCAGGACCACAAGCGCATCGGCGACGGCGACACCGGCCCCAACACCGGCGGCATGGGTGCCTATTCGCCGGCTCCGGTCGTCACCCCGGAAGTGCACGCCAAGGCGATGCGCGAAATCATCCTGCCCACCGTCCGCGGCATGGCGGCAGACGGCATTCCGTTCACCGGCTTCCTCTACGCCGGCCTGATGATCAGCAAGGATGGTTCAGTCAAGACCCTGGAATTCAATTGCCGCATGGGCGACCCGGAAACCCAGCCGATCCTCATGCGCCTGAAATCAGATTTCGCCGACCTGCTGGAACACGGCATAGCCGGGACGCTGGATCAGGTCGAAGCCGAATGGGATCGTCGCATTGCTCTCGGCGTCGTGCTCGCTGCCGCCAACTATCCGGACACGCCGAAGAAGGGGGACGTCATCCACGGCCTGCCGGCCGGTAACAGCTTCGGCGAGGATGCCCACGTCTTCCACGCCGGCACAGCCAATCAGGACAGCAAAGCGGTGACCAATGGCGGTCGCGTTCTCTGCGTTACTGCACTGGGTGAAAACGTCAAGCTGGCTCAGAAGCGTGCTTACGAGACTGCCGTACAAATCCAGTTCGACGGCATGCAGTTCCGCAAGGATATCGGACACCGCGCCATCAGCCGCTGAACTCGTTCAGCAAGAACCACCGCCGGGCAGCTCATCGGGAAACCTGAGCCGCCCGTTTTTATTTCTGGAGACCGCATGGATACCACTCGCCTCAAGGTTTTTTTCACTGGCCTGCAAAGCCGCATCGTCGCTGAACTGGAAGCCTTTGATGGCCAAGCCTTCCGCACCGATAGCTGGGATCGTCCGGAAGGTGGCGGCGGTATTTCGCGATTGATTGAAGAAGGTGATTTTTTCGAGCGTGGCGGTGTCAATTTCTCGCACGTCACCGGCAAGTCGCTGCCGGCTTCGGCGACCGCCGTTCGCCCGCAACTGGCTGGCCGCGCCTGGGAGGCAATGGGCGTCTCGCTCGTTCTGCACCCGCGCAATCCCTACTGCCCGACTGCGCACATGAACGTCCGCTGCTTTGTCGCCAGCAAGGAAGGCGAACCCGACGTCTGGTGGTTCGGCGGCGGCATGGACATGACGCCTTACTACGGTCAACGCGAAGATGTGGTTCATTTTCATCAGACCTGCAAGGACGCGCTGACCCCATTCGGCGACGAGGTCTATCCAAAATACAAGAAATGGTGCGACGAGTACTTTTTCCTCAAGCACCGCAACGAGCCGCGTGGTGTCGGCGGCGTGTTTTTCGACGACTTGAATGAAGGCAGTTTCGAACGTTGTTTCGACCTGACCCAGGCACTCGGCAACGCCTTCACCAAAGCCTATATGCCGGTGCTGGCCAAGCGCCGTGAAACGCCTTACGGCGAACGCGAGCGCGACTTCCAGGCCTACCGCCGTGGGCGTTACGTCGAATTCAATCTGGTCTGGGACCGCGGCACGCTGTTCGGCCTGCAATCGGGCGGACGTACTGAATCGATCCTGATGTCGCTGCCGCCCATCGTCAAATGGCGCTACGACTGGCAACCTGAAGCCGGCACGCCCGAGGCCGAGTTGTATGAGGTTTTCCTGCAAGCGCAGGACTGGGTCTGATTATTTAAGTTTTCCGCGCACCACGCGCAAGCGGGCGGGATCCTTGATGGCAAGTTTGCCACCGCCCCCGGTCAGATTGCCACAGGCGCAGACTGCCTTGATGAAAGGCACCGAATTCACCACCACCTGGCAATCAAGGCATTCGTAGTAGATGTCACCGCCGGTCGGCAGATCGGCGGCATCCGGCACCGGTTCGATGGGGTAGAAGTTATAGATCTTGCGCATATCAATGTTCAACATATCCCCACCTCTTTTATATTGTTGTTCAGACAACCTGGATTGCGCTTTAAGCCGGCCCTATCTTGTCGTCCGTCGCGTTCATTTCGACCAATTATAAGCACTTAAACCCGCGAGAATGCCTGTATCAGCGCCTTCAGTCAGGATAATGTTGCTCAAACCCATTTCTTCGGCCACTTCCGCGATACGCGCATGCGGCACGAAGACTGGCGTTTTCTGCAGGAACTTGCGGCCTTCGACGTCCAGCAAGTCAATCAGGTAACGCAGACCTTCGCTGCTCGACACCGTTAATGCATCGAGCTTTCCGGCACGCCAGGCAGTGATCAGGGTGGCGACACCATCAGGTGGCCCGGCGCGCCGATAGCAGGTAACGCAATCGACCATGGCGCCCCGCTGGCGCAAGGTTTCGGCCAACAACTCGCGACCGCCATCACCACGGAAAATGGCAACGCGCCGACCGCTGACTGATGCCATTTCGGGCAAGGCCAGCAAGCCCTCCGAATCAAAACGCTCAACTGGGGCAATACAACCAAAAATCCCAAAAGCGGCCAGCGCCTTGACCGTTCCCGGCCCAACAGCCGCCGGGGTCAGTGACTCCGGCCACGAACCACGCGCCAGAATAGCCGGCACCGCGTAGTCCACCGCATTCGGGCTGATAAAAACTGCGAAGGTGTAATCAGCCAAGCACGAAATTGCCTGCCGCAAGGGCTGCGGGTCAGCGGCCGGCGAAATTTCCAGCAAGGGAAAAAACAGTGGCTTGCCGCCGGCCGCACCAATCGCCTCGGCTAATGGCAGGGCCTGCGCCCGCGGCCGGGTGACAACGATGGTCTTGCCGGCAAGCGGAGCGCCGGCGCTCATTTGCAGTGAGCGAGCTTTTCCAGAATGGCGTCGGCGCCTTTGGCCCGCAGTTGCGCCGCCAGTTGCAGGCCGAGCGCTTCGTCGTCGCCGGCGACTTTGCCAACTTCGCCACGCAATTCGGCACTGACCATCTCCGTACCGTCGGCGGTGGCGACAAATCCACGCAGCCAGAGTTGGCCGTTTTCGATAATGGCGTAGCCACCGAGCGGCACCTGACAGCTACCGCCGAGGGCACGCGAGAAGGCGCGTTCAGCTTTGACGCAATGCGCGGTTTCCGGGTCATTCAGCGGGGCAACCACATCGAGCATTTCAGCTGCACCATCGATCAATTCGATACCGAGAGCGCCCTGGCCGGGGGCTGGCAGCGACTGTTCTGCGGTCAACACGGATTTGATGCGATTTTCCATACCCAGACGAATCAGGCCGGCAGCGGCCAGAATGATTGCGTCGTACTCACCAGCATCCAGTTTGCGCAGACGGGTGTCGAGGTTGCCGCGCAGGCTCTTGATCACCAGTTGCGGGTATTTGGCGCGCAGGATGGATTCGCGGCGCAGGCTGGAGGTACCGACGACAGCACCAGCCGGCAGATCATCAAGCGCTGCGTAGTTGTTCGAGACAAAGGCATCACGCGGATTTTCGCGGGCCGAAATAGCGGCCAGCACAAAACCTTCCGGCATCACCATCGGCACATCTTTCATCGAATGGACGGCGAGATGGGCGCGACCTTCTTCCATCGCCACTTCGAGTTCCTTGATGAACAGGCCCTTGCCGCCGATCTCGGCGAGCGGCCGATCGAGAATCTGGTCGCCCTTGGTCGTCATGCCAAGAATGACAACCTCGCTGCCCGGGTTTAGACTTGATAAGCGATCTCTAACGTGAACTGCCTGCCACATGGCCAGACGGGATTCGCGGGATGCAATGACAATCTTTGAAGGAGTGGGCATGAGGCGGCACTTAGCAGGGCTTTTGGGAGGGCTGATTTTAGCATGCTCAGGCCTCCCGGCCGGCGCAGCAACCGACCTTCCGATAGCAAGTGATTTGCGTAACGAAGCGGCCGAAGCAGCCCGTTCCGGCAACCCTTTGATCATCATTTACAGCCGCAAGGACTGCAAATATTGCGAAACCGTCAAACGCGACTATTTGAAGCCACTGACCGAAAGCCCGCGCTACAAAAACAAGATCGTCATCCGTCAGATCAATCAGGATGGCGATCAGGCATTAAGCGACTTCAAGGGTGGGCAAACCAGCCACGCGCGCTTTGCGGTCAGCGAGAAGGTCAAACTGGTGCCGGTAGTTGCCTTCTACGGCCCGGACGGACGCCGTCTGGCCGATCCCATCATCGGTGCTCGCCTGCCCGACTTTTACGCCAGCTATCTTGAAGACGCTATTGAGCAATCGACCAAGACCCTGAAAAAACCATGAGTGACAACCCAATCAAGCCACCCGAACAGCGCCCGGAACATCCTGACTTTTGGTGCAAGCGCTTCGGCGAAGGCACAACGCCGTGGGATGCAGGTCGCGTTCCGAGCGCTTTTGCCGACTTCGTCGCGCGCCAGCCAATGGCTGTCAATACGCTGATCCCAGGTTGCGGTAGTGCCTGGGAAGCGGTTCATCTGGCGGAACAAGGCTGGCCCGTCACGGCACTCGATTTCTCACCACTCGCTGTCGACAAAGCGCGCCAGGTTTTGGGAAATGTCGCGGTCGACCTGATTTGTGACGACTTTTTTACCTTCAAACCACGTCAGCCGTACCAACTGATCTACGAACGCGCCTTCCTCTGCGCCCTGCCACGCAAGCTGTGGGCCGACTGGGGCAAGCGTGTTGCCGAACTGCTGCCGCCTGATGGGCTGCTGGCTGGCTACTTTTTTATCTGTGACCAGCCGAAAGGGCCGCCCTTTGGCATCCAGTATGAACAACTGGACGAACTACTGGCAGCAAATTTTGAGCGGATTGAAGATAGTGCGGTCGACGACTCGATTCCCGTCTTCTTGGGGCGGGAACGCTGGCAGGTCTGGCGACGAACATGATTTCCTGGGCGCCACCGACCACAAGTCGGCAAGGCCCGCTGGCGTGTTCGCCTTACATCTTGTTTCAAAGAAAATGTCATCAGTCGAATGAACCAGGACGTTACTCGGGTACTACTTACCAAGGACATTCTGATCATGAAACGTTTTCTGTTAGCTGCAAGCATCGTCACCGCCGCCCTTTGCACCCCGGCATTCGCGGGGGATGTCGGCGTCTCGGTCAGTATCGGCCAACCGGGCTTTTACGGCCGTCTCGATGTTGGCGGCTTCCCCGCACCGGCGCTGATCTACCCGCAGCCGATAATGGTGCGACCGGTACACGTGGAGCGCCCCCCGCTCTATCTGAGAGTGCCACCAGGCCACAACAAACACTGGAACAAGCATTGTCGTGAATACAATGCCTGCAACGAGCGAGTCTATTTCGTCCAGAACAACTGGTACAACCGTGAATACGTCCCGCGTCATCAAGAACGCTATGGCGAGCGTCGCGACCACGAACGCGGCGGTGGATGGGGGCATTACCGCGGCGACGACCGACGCGACGAGCACAGGGATCACGACCGTGGCCATGACCGCGGGAACGGTCATCGCCACGGCGGTGGTCACGACCACTAGCCAGCGCAAGCCTCTCTCCTATAGATAAGGCCCGATGAAATATGAACTATTGTATTTTTTTGACGTCTGAAAG